>DATJRY010000012.1 GCA_035504415.1 Candidatus Sulfotelmatobacter sp.
GGCGGCCATCCCGGTGCCGTGCGTCGCGTAATCCAGCCCGGCCTGGAAGCCGTCCATGTACTGCTGGCCGTAGCTGCCCAAGAACCCGGTCTTCGAGTAGATCACGCCCACGGTCACGTCGCTCCCGGCGGCCTTCGCCGGCGCGAGGCCGGCGCTCGATCCGAGCGCGAGGACGAGCGCGAGTGCAGCGATGCGCGCAAGAGCGAAGCGTCTAGCCATTGACTTCCTCCACGAAAACGAATGCAGTGCGCGCTACGCCGCGGCCGAACGAATCCCCCTCCGGGAGCGGCGATGCAACGAAACGAATCTTCACCGGGATGGAGCGCACGCTCGTCCTCACCGAGGTCGACGATCTACGATCGGCCGCGATGCCGTCGTACGCGCCGGCGCGTTCGCTGCCGCCCGGCACGAGCGGCGCGTTCGGACCGGGCGTCCCGATCGGATCGCCGGCCTACGCGGCCGCCGACGCGCGTGCGATCACGCCCGCATCGGTACCGTCGCCGCCTGAGCCGATCGCCGGCTGGCGCGCGAGCGGCTCGTTCGGCGCCGACGAACGCTTCAGCGTGCGCGTCCCGCGTCGCTGGAACGGCCGCCTCGTGGTCGCGGGGACGCCCGCGCAGCGCTCGGAGTTCGCCTGCGACCGGCTCTTCGCCGATCCGTTGCTGGCGCGCGGCTACGCGTACGCCGCCGGCAACAAAGGCGTCGGCGACGGCGTCGTGCTGCTCGCTCCCGGCGCGACCTTCGCGCTCGACGGCGTCACGCTGCCGCGCTTCCCGCTGCCCGGCGGCGCCGCGCTGAGCCTGTGGCAGCACGCGCCCGGCAAGACGATGGAGCGCTGGGCCGCGGAGCTGCTGGCGGTGACCGACGTCGCGCACGAGATCGTCGCGCAGGTACATCGCACTACACCCGAATGGGTGTATGCGGTCGGACTTTCCAACGGCGGCTACGAGGTACGGCGCGCGATCGAGTCGAGCGATCGCTTCGCGGGCGCGCTGACCTGGAACGCCGTCCTGTGGACGCCCGAGCACAACGTCTTGCGGCAGTTGCCGCCCGCGATCGCGGCGATGGAAGCGGGCACACCGGAACGACTGGTCGGGCTCGGCTTTCCGCCCGACGTCGCCGGCCTGCGCGGCGGCTCGCTGTACGCGAAGAACCTGGTCGCCTACTGGTACCTCACCGCGTGGCTGCACGCGGTGCACCTCGACCCGCAGACGTCGATCGCGTACGGCGACGTCGTAACGCCCGAACCGGCCGACGCGTGGGCGACGCGCATCGGCGACTGGCGGCTCGACCGCGACCCGCGCATCGCCGCGCGGATCGCCGGCTTCGCCAACACCGGCGCGATCCGGTGCAAGCTGATCGACTTGGCCTCCGAGCTCGACCACCTGATCCCGCCGGCCGAGCACTTCGCGCCGTACGCCGCGCTGGTGCGTGGCGCGGGCCGCGCCGAGCGCTACCGGGGCCGTCTGCTGCCCGACGCGCAGCACGTCGACGCGTGGTCGGAGGATCCCGACTATCCACGCCTGCGGCCCGGCTGGCCGCAGGTGATGGAGGCGTTCGACGAGCTGGTGCGCTGGGTCGAATGAGTCCCGGCGCGTCACGTTTCGACCCGCCGCGGCGTCGATAGAGAACGAGGCCGCCGCCGGGCGGCCGAGGGAGGAGCACATGAGCGCCGACGCCGCGTCCCGCTTCGAGCCGCACCGGACCTCGTTGCTGCGGCACGCGTACCGCATGCTCGGCGAGCGCGCCGAAGCCGAGGACGCCGTGCAGGAGAGCTATCTGCGGTGGGACGACGCGCTGCGGCGGGCACCCGTGCACGACGACCGCGCGTTCTTGCGCGCGACGGTGACCCGTTTGTGCATCAACCGCCTGCGCTCGGCACGCGCGCGGCGCGAAGTGTACGTCGGACCGTGGCTGCCCGAGCCGGTGCTCGACGATCCGGCGGCCGATCCCGCGACGGCGGCGACGATCGCCGACGATGTCTCGTTCGCCCTGCTGCTGGCGCTGGAACGCCTCTCGCCGCTCGAGCGTGCGGCGTTCTTGCTGCACGACGCGCTCGACGTGCCGTTCGCCGAGATCGCCACCATCCTCGAGCGCAGTGAGCCCGCGGTGCGCCAACTGGCGGCGCGCGGCCGCGAGCACGTGCGCTCGAGCCGGCCGCGTGCGATCGTCCCGCGCGAAGAAGCGGTGCGCGTGCGCGACGCCTTCGTCGCCGCGCTGCGCGCCGGCGACCTCGGTGGCATTCAGGCGCTGCTCACGCAGGACGTCCGCCTGATCTCCGACGGCGGCGGCAAGGCCAGCGCGGCCCGCAACGTGCTGACCGGTCAGGACCGCGTCGGCCGTTTCTTGCAGGGTGTCGCACGCAAGTTTCCCCCGACGCTGCTCGGGCGACGAGCCACGATCAACGGCCTGCTCGGCTTCGTGGCCGTCGAGCACGACGGCACCGTCACCCAGACGCTGGCGCTCGAGCTGGACGGCACGCGCATCGCCGCGATCTACACGACCCGCAATCCCGACAAGCTCCACGGTGTGGAGCGCGCGCTCGACCGGGGCGCAGACGTCGGAACGTCGACTACGGGAAGGTAGCCACCGACGTCACCACGTTGCCGAGGTTGGTCGAGTCGTCGTACGGCTGATACGGGATCGTCCAATTTGAGACGTCGACTTCGCTCGCTTCGTAGTGCGGATTCGGGGAGTAGACGCCGGGATACGACGCTTCGGTCGCGACGACGACGTTGCCGTTCCAGTCCACCGCGTCGGTCGAAGCCACCGCCGTGTTTTGAGCGGAGCCCGGCGGAACGAGTGACGCACCCGTGGTCACGGTCTCGCCGGCCGTCAGCGGTATCGTCAGCGCGTCGAGCGCGCCGTTCGTGCCGGTGCCGAAGTAGAGTGCGCCGGCGTACGCGATGCCGCCGAACGGCGTCACGGGTACGCTGACCGTCGTCGAGCTCGTCCCGCCGGCCGGGATCTCGGTCACCGTGTCGTAGTCGGGGTTAGTCATGAAGAGATCGCCGGCGGCATCGGTCGTCAGCGCGTCGCTGTTCCCGCCGGTCGTCGACGCGATGCTCGCGATCGGGGGTTGTCCGGGCGAGAGGAGCCACAAGCCGCCGGCGCCGGACCCGATCGCGTAGACGGTCCCGTTCGGCGCGACGGCGAGGGCACCGTTCATGAAGCTGCTCGGGTCGAGCGGCGAGAAGGTCGGCGAGGCGGTGTAGCTTCCGAGCGCGAGGGTCGTGGTGGGCGTCGACGCACCGGTCAGCGGGCTCGCGAACTCGTAGATGCTGCTGCCGGCGGCGACGTACAGCGTTCCCTGCCGGCACGCGAGGCCGGCGATGTTTCCCGTTCCGGGAACAGTCAAAGACGAGGTGCTGGTGTAGGGCGGCGCCGCAAACGTCAGCTGCTGCGAAGGGCCGGCCGCGACCAAGGTCCCGTCGGCGCAGAACGTGACGAAGTCCGGCTGCTGCGAGAGTTGCATCGCGGCAAGACGGACCGGTGCCGAGCCGCCGTCTTGGAACACGTCGACGACGTTGCCCGTCTCGTACCCGACCGCGATCAGTGTCGCGGCGACGGCGTTCACGGTGAGGCTCCCGCTGCAGGTCGCGCCGGAGGGACCACACGAGGTACCCGCGGCGGTCGCGAGTTGCGTGCTCGCGCTCACCGTCATCGCTCCGGTCGTGGAGGCCGTGACCGTGGCGAGGTTCGGCTGCGCCGTGGTCGGTTGTGAGACGGTGCCGTTGGTGGTGGAAACGGAAAACGACGGGGCGCCCGGCCCGACGATTACGTTGCCGTCCGCGTCGAGCGCCGTGAGCACGAAGCGCGTCGCGCCGAAGACGAATTGCTCGCCCTGCGCGCTCGTCCGAACGCTGCTCTGTCCGGGCGCGAGCGCGACGGAGATCGTCGCGGGCAAGCCGATCAGCGTGAGGGACACCGTGTTGGCCGAACCGACGGTGAGCGTCTGCTGGACGATCGTCTGCGAGAGCGCGTGCCCGGCGCACGCCGTCGCGCTCCCCGGCACGCAGTTCGCCGTTTGCGGCTGGTCGTACGCCCCGACCGCGAAGGTGTAGGGTCCGCTCGACGAGAGCTCGAGCGAGAGCGAGTCCGTGCACACCAACGGTGCGGCGACGCCGGACTGCGTGCAGTAGCCGTAGGGCGAGGTCCCGAGGTTGACGTAGCCTTGACCGCCGGAGACGACGGTGCCGCTGCTATTCGTCACCGTGTAGACGATCGAGGCGGTCTCGGCCGAGATGTACTTCGGCGCGCGACGGTTTGCCGCCGCCGTGGCCGGCGCCGGCGCGTCCAGCGTGACCACGACGCGTGTCGCTTGCAGCGGCGCGGTTGGCGTCGGGAGAACGTTCGTCGATCCGCCGCCGTCGCAAGCACTCAGCAGCGCCACCAGCGCGCACGCCGCCCGAGCCGCCCAGCGCCGGCGGGAGCCGAACATCGTCATCACAATCCTTTGCCTGCGCGCGCCGATCACGGGAACGTTGCCACCGAGGTGATGACGTTCGTGCTGCCGCCGATCGGATAGTACGAGTTGTCGAACGCGAACGGTGACGGCCGCACCGGATACACTTGATACGTGCCGTCGATGTAGCTCCCGGGACCGACGTAGTACGGGACGAATAGGTCGCCGTAGATGTCGGCGGCCATCGGTCCCCCTGCCTGCGCCGTCTGGCCTTCCGGGTAGTTCGGTACGGCGCCGCCGGCGAGCGTGTCGCTCGCCAGCGGCGTCGTCCACTGGTAGAGCACGCCGGTCGAGTTCGCCAGGTAGAACTCACCGTTGATCGCCAGCCCGCCGGCCGGGTCGAACGGCGACCCGAGATTCGCTTCGACGATCGGAGACGCGTTGGACGCCGGCGGCTGGACTTCGGCCACCTCGCCGTCCTCGCCGTCGGTGATGAAGAGATCGGAAGCCGCGTCCACGCTCAGCGCGGTGGAGCTGTAGTACGTGCCTCCCGGCACGAAAACCGCCGCGTGCGTCGCCAGCGAGAGCACCGCCTGATGGGCTGTCGACGTGTTGAAGGTCGTGACGAAGATCGTGCTGTTCGGTGCGACGGCGAGCGCACCGTTCACGAAGCCGTTCGTGTCGAATCCCCCGCCGTAGGGGATCGCGTCGATCCCGCTGCCCAGCGAAATCGTCGTCGCCGTCGGGTTCGAGGCGGGCACGAGCGGGCCCGCGTACGTGTAGATCGTGCTCGCGTCCGCGACGTAGACGGTGCTCTTCGCGTCGCAGGCAACCCCGGCGATGTCGCCGCTGCCGCCCAGCCCGCCGCTGCTCGGAAAGGTCATCGTCGCGGTCGACGTGTAGGGGGGCGACGAGACGGTGAGCTCGCCGGTGCCCGCGGCCAGCAGCTGTCCGTTGGGGCACAGTGCGATGAAGTACGGCGGTTGCGCGGTCGGAACGGTTGCGATCACAGACCCAAAACCATCGCCGTTGTCCTCGACGAGTTGGACGGTATTGCTCGTCTCGAAGCCGATCGCGACCAGCGGCACGGTGAACGCGTTGAAGCTCGCCGAGGCCGTGCAGACGACGCCGCCGCTGCCGCAGGTCGCGCCGCTCCCGCTCGGGAGCGAAGCCGTCGCGTTGACGGTCAGCGTGCCGGCCGCCGACGGAGTGATCGTGACCTTGTTCGGCTGCGCATTGGTCGGTTGTGCCGCGATCGTGCCGTTCGTCGCCGCGATGGTGAAGGTCGGTGCGCCGGGACCGACGATCGGATTCTGGTCGGCGTCGAGCGCGTCGACCAGGAACGCCGTCGCACCGGAGATGAACTGCGCGCCGCTCCCATTGGTGTAGAGGGAGGTCTGGCCCGGATAGGTCGTGATGAGTATCGACGCCGGCAGCGCGCTCATCGTGAGCGAGATCGTGTTCGTCGCACCGAGCGTGATCGTTTCCGGTACGAGCGTCTGCGAGCACGTCGCCGGCGCAGGCCGGCGTCCCGCTGGGCGTGCAGTTCTGCGTCTGCGCTTGGTCGTACGCCGCGACGTCGAACGTGTAGGTCCCGCCGGCGGAGATTTCCAGCGTCAGGGTGTCGGTGCAAACCAGCGGCGCGCCGACGCCGGCTTGCGAGCAGTACGTCGAGGGAGAGGTGATGTTGGCGTACCCCTGGCCGCCGCTCACCACGTTGCCGCCGGCATCGGTGACCGTATAGACGATGGACGCGGTCGACGGCGAGATGAAGCGCGGCCTGCGTCGGGCCGACGACGCCGCGGGAGCCGGCGTGTCGAGCTTCACGATCACCGTCGTGCTGCGATGACCGCCGCTCGGCGCACGTCCCGCCGGCGGAGTGGCGCCCCCGCCGCCTCCGCAGCCCGCGAGGAGCACGAGCAAAACACAGATCGCCGACTGACGCAGCAGCGGCGACGTGCGCGTGAGAGAAAACAGCATCGCGCGTCCCCGGGATCGAGAAGAACCGCACCGCGATCGGCGGGCCGATCTCGGGTGCGGCCGACCGGCTTTTTCGCCTCCTGACCCAACCCCTCCCACGACTGACAGTGGGTACGGGTTTTGCTAGGCCGCGCTCGCTCGGAGCGCTATCGCTCGTCCGTCCCGGTCAGCTCGCCGAGCGCGACGACGTGCCCAGCGATCGCGTCGAGCAGCCGGCCGCGCGTCGGCGGCTGGTCGAACCGGGGGACGAAGTCGACGGCCAGCAGCGTGAAGACGTAGCGGTGTGCGCCGTGGCCGGGGATCGGCGAGGGCCAGATGTACGCGCGGCGCTGCACGCCGTTGAAGCCCATCGTCGTGCGCGTCGACTCCAGCGCGCCGCTCGCGAGCTCGCACGTGCTCGGTTCGATGTCATACGCAACCGCGTGCACGAACGGACGCGGGAACGGAACGTCGACGTCCTCGACCACCAGCGCGAGCGTCTGCGTCTCGGGCGGGGCGCCGCTCCACGCCAAGTGCGGCGACGCATGCGAGCGCGGCATCGGCCCACCGTCGGCGAACGCGTCGCTGCGCAAGGCGATCGTGCGCGCGACCTCGCTGAAACGCGGGTCCTCGGCGACGCGAAACTCCGCGCCGGCGCGCCAGCGTCGGATCGCTCGTCCGAACAGCACCATCACCGCGCGGTTCGCCCGCGCGAGGACTCATTCCGCTGGCGCCGGCGCGGGTACGTGCAGGCCCCGTGCTTGGGCGATGCCGATGACCAGCGCGGTCGCGACGAGCGCGACGACGATCACGTCGGCCGGGACGACGCCGAACGCACCCAGCACGCCGGTGGTGAGCGGCGGCATGAGGAAGCCCGCCAGGCTGTCGAGGCCGGAGACGACGCCCAGCACGGTACCGCGCCGATCGTCGGGTGCGACCTCGGACGCGAGTGCCGGGAAGGCCGCGTTCACCAAGCTCATCCCGATGCCGAACAGCACCAGCACGACGATCGCGACGCCGACGTGGCTCGCCAAGGGCACCAGCGCGAAGGCCGCGATCAAGAGCGCGAAACCACGATTCGTCGCGGCGCGATTGCCGCTGCGCTCGACGCTGCGCCCGACCGCGAAGACTTGCAGCACGACCTGGAACAGCGCGAAGCAGGTGAACACCCACGCCAGATCGCTGGCACCCCAGCCGAGCTGACGGTTGAGGATCAGCGCCATCATCCCGAACCAGCCGTACAGCCCCAAGACGAAGACCAGTCGCAACCAGAGCACCGGCGCGACACGCCGGTCGCCGAACGACTCCGCGATCGCATGCGGCGTCGCCGCGTTCTTCGCTTCATCGGTCGCACCGCTGCGCGACTCCGGCAGCAGCACGATCGTCAGCAGGAGGGTCAGCGCCTGCAAGCCGGCGGCGACGAAGAACGGCGTCGAGAAGCCGTACGCGGCGTTGAGCCAGCCCGCCAGCGCGGGGCCGAACACGAAGCCCATGCTGAACGAGGCGCCCAGCCATGCGAACGCGCGTCCGCGCTGCTCGGGCGGGACGAGGTCGCTCACGTACGCTTGCGTGACGCCCAAGTTGCCGCCGCTGAGTCCTTCGACCGCGCGCGCGGCGATCACCCAGCCGATCGTCGGCGCGAACCCGAGCATCGTCCACCCGATGGTGGCGCCGATCTGCGAGACGATCAGCACCGCTTTGCGGCCGACGCGATCGCTGAGGTTTCCCCACAGGGGGCCGGCGATCAGCTGCGCCAGCAAGTACGTCGCGGCGACGATGCCGACCACGACGTCGGCGGCGCCGAAGTGCTTGACGAAGAACGGCAGCAGCGGGAGCAGCATGCTGAACCCGAAGATGTCGATGAACGTGATACCGAGGATCGGCAGCAGCCGAAGGATCACGAGCCGAGTCGTCGCATCGCCGCGCGCAGCAGTCGATCGCGCGGGCGGTCGGGGACGAACCGGCGCAGCAGCACGCGCAGCTTCGCGTCGTTCCCGACCAAGTAGCGCGTGCGCGGCCGGCGCGCGGTCAGCGCGCGGGCGACGACGTCCGCGACCCGTTCGGCCGGGATCCCGCGTGCGTCCATCGCGTGCGAGACCTTGAGCATCATGGCGACGTCGGCGGCATAACGCGCTTGCGTGAGCGGATCGAAGCCCGCCGCCATCGCCTCGCCGGCGCGCGCGCCGCGTTCCCAGATCGGCGTCTTCACCGCGCCCGGCTCGACCAGGATCACGTCGACGCCGCTGGGCAGCAGCTCGGCGCGCAGCGCGTCCGAGAGCGCTTCGAGCGCGTGCTTCGAGGCCGCATAGGGGCCGACGAACGGCAACGCGATGCGGCCGCCGACCGACGAGATCATCACGATGCGTCCCAGCGTGCGCCGCAGCATCGGCAACATCGCTTGCGCGAGCGCGATCGGCGCGACGGCGTTGACCTCGAGCTGACGACGCAGGTCGTCGACGGGCAGTGCCTCGAGCGGGCCGCCGACCGCGATGCCGGCGTTGTTCACCAGGCCGTAGAGGCCGCCGTCGGCGGCGATCCGTTCGGCCGCCGCGGCGATGTGCTCCGCGTTGGTGACCTCGAGCGTGAGCGGCGTGCAGCGTTCGCCGAGCGCGGCCAGGGCGTCGGCGGACGCCTCGTCGCGGACGCCCGCCCAGACCCGAAAGCCCTGCGCCAGCAGGGTGCGTACCGTCGCCGCGCCGATCCCGGTGGATGCGCCGGTGACGAGAACCGGCGCGCGCGTCATCGCGGCAGCGCGACGGCGAGCCAGAAGACGACGGTGCTCAGCAGGCCGGTGCCGCAGACGGCGGCCGCGCGCGCCCGCGCGGGTCGGGGACGCGGCGGCCGGCTCGTGCGCACGCGCGGCGCCAACAGCAGATAGCGCCCGCGCGTGCCGACCAGGACGCCGGCGGGGACGAGCCGGGGAGTGAAATCGGTCAGCGCGACGTCGCGCGGCAGGTTCAGGTCCGCGTTCTCGCGGACGAAATCGCACAGGCGCCGCGCTGCGCCGCTGTTGCGGTCCGCGACGACGACGAGCAGATCGCGGATCGCGAGCACGACGAACGACCAGCGGCGATCACGTTCCGGGGCCGGCGCGCGCAGTGCCGCGCGCAGGCGCCGCGCGACCTCGAGGACGGCCGCCCGCCGGCCGGGGGCGCAGCGACGCACGTCGGCCAGGAATCGTTCGTAAAAGAGCACCTCGTCGGTCACGCTCGTCCGCCTGCCTTCTCTCCCCACGGCTCCTTCCACAGACCGTGTCGAACGTCCGATGGTGACACCCGGCGCGAGGAATTTTTCGCGTTCGCAGGCGGCCTGGTATGCCAGCGCGGTTCGCGTCGAGGAACCGCCACGCTTGGAGCAGGAGAACCCCCTCGCATGGACGATGCCCGACGGCTGGCCAACGCGCTCAACGCCCTGGCCAAGAACCCGCAGTTCTCGTATACCAAGGCGCGCGCGGCGGCGCGCAACGAGCCGGCCGTGGACTGGAGCGCCACCAAGGCGCGCAACGCCGACTTCAACCCCGAGGTCGACGGCAGCGAGTCGTTCGTGATGAAGGACGGCAGCGTGTGCGCCTGGATGCCGGGACAGTTCCGGTACGCGGCGCAGCCCCGCTGAGTCCCGCGACTACGTGCGGGGGCGCGCCTCGGCGGGGATGATCGTGCGCGTCACGCGCTCGTTACGGCGCAGCAGCGTGACCTTCGTCGGCGCGTCGACGTGCCGGTCGGTCAGCAGTTTGTGGAGCCCGTCGACGCTGGTGATCTCCTCGTCGCCGAGCGCGATCAGCACGTCGCCCTCCTCGACGCCAGCCCGCGCGGCCGGGCTGTGGTCCTCCACGCCGTGCACGAGCACGCCGTGCGTCTGGGTGAGCTCGTGCAAGCGCTGCAGGTGGCGCGGAACCTCGACGTCGGCACCCGCGACGCCGACGTAGGCGCGCGTGATCTTCCCGTCGCGGATCAGCAGACCGGCCAGTCGCGTCGCGGTGTTCGAGGCGATCGCGAAGCAGATGCCTTGGCCGCCGGAGACGATCGCGGTGTTGATGCCGATGACGCGGCCGCGCGCGTCGACCAGCGGGCCACCGCTGTTGCCGGGGTTGAGCGCGGCATCGGTCTGGATGACGTTGTCGATCAAACGGCCCGACTGCGAGCGCAGCGAGCGGCCGAGGGCGGAGACGACGCCGGCCGTCACCGCGCATTGCAAACCGAACGGGTTGCCGAGCGCGATCGCCAGCTGGCCGACCCGCAGCTGCGCGGAGTCGGCGATCTCGACCGGGACCAGATCGGGCGCGGCGATGCGGACGACCGCTAGGTCGCTATCGGGGTCGTCGCCGATCAGCATCGCGCGGTAGCGCCGGCCGTCGAGCAACGCGACCTCGATCTCGCGCGCGCCGTGGACGACGTGCGAGTTGGTGAACACGAAGCCGTCGGTGGTGACGACGAAGCCGGAACCGCTGCCGGAGCGGCGGCCGTTGGTGCGGACCTCGATCGAGACGACCGCGGGTGCGACCTTGTCGACGACCGCGGTCACGGTCGTGGAGTAGCCGTCGACCGGCTCGTCGACGGCGTTGAGCGGGAGAACCTGGGGCATGGTGCGTGCCTAAGACCGGAGGCGGCGCCAGGCCGGTTTCAGGCCAGGTATGACGGAACCGCGGGCTGGGCAAGAGAGCTCTCGGAAAGGTGGTGGACATGAAAAGCATTCTTACCGGCGCCCTTGCGGCGTTGACGCTCATCGCGGCGTCGTTCGGTCCCGCCGTCGCGCAGCCGTATCCGCCCGGCTCGTACCAAGCCTCGTGCACGGGGATCCACGTCCGCAACGGCCTGCTGGTGGCGCACTGTACGGCCGCCAACGGCGCCGTCGTGCGCAGCACCATCCCGCTCGGACGCTGCGGCGGCGGACCCGTCGCCAACAACAACGGCCGGCTGGTCTGCGGCGGCGGCGCGGTGGGCTACGTCCCGCCGGGCTCGTATCAGCAGAGCTGCCAGAACGCGCACATGGAGAACGGCTTGCTGGTCGCGATGTGCAACCGCGCCGGCGGGGGCCTACGGCGCTCGCAGATCGACCCGCGGCGCTGCCGCGGCGCGAACATCGTCAACAGCAACGGACGTCTAGTCTGCGGCTGATCGTCCGACGCCGCTGAGACCGGAGTCGGCGCCAGTCCGGTGCCGGCGGCGTACCATACGCGGGTGAGCCGACCGCTCGGCACCCTCGCGGCGCTGTTCTACATCTTCCTCTGGGCGTCGGCGTACGTGCCGAGCAAGGTCGGCGTCCTGGGCTCCTCGCCGCTGTGGTTCTTGGTCGTGCGCTTCGCGACGGCCGGTTCGCTCGCGGTCCTGCTGGCGCTGGCGCTGCGCGCGCCGTTCCCGCGGACCCGACGCGCCTGGCTGACGGTGGTCGTCTTGGGGGTGCTCGGCAACGCGATCTACCTGGGCTGCACGTACGAAGCGCTGCGCCACCTGGCTTCAGGCCTCGGCGCGATCGTCGCTTCGACGAACCCGCTCGTACTGGCGCTGGTCGCGCCGTGGGCGCTGCGCGAGCCGCTCTCGGTCGGGAAAGTCGCGGGACTGGTGCTCGGATTCGGCGGCGTGCTGGCCATCGTGCTGGTGCGGGCCGGCAGCGGGACGGCCGAGCCGCGCGACGTCGCGCTGGCGTTCGTCGGCGTGCTGGCCAGCGTCGCGGCGACGATCGTCTACAAGCGCTGGACGACCGCGCTCGACCTGCGCGCCGTCACCGGTCTACAGCTGCTGGCGGCCGGCGTCGTCGTCCTACCGCTGGCGGTGCTGACCGAGGGCGCGCCGCATGCGCACTGGTCCTGGCAGCTGATCGTCTCGTTCGTCTACGTCGTGCTGGTGATGTCGATCGGCGCCTCGCTGCTGTGGTTCTGGCTGCTCACCCACGGCGAGGCGTCGCGTGTAAGCGCCTACTACTTCTTGACCCCGGTCTTCGGCCTGGCGCTCTCGGCGCTGCTGCTGCACGAACCGGTCTACTGGCGCGACCTGATCGGCCTGCTGGCCGTGGCTGCCGGCATCACCCTGGTGCAGCGCTCGGTTCCCGGGGCGACCCGGTCGTAAGAGGCGCCGAATCTGGGTACGATTTCGAACAACGTGACCGTGGCCTCCGGGCTCGCCACTGATGCCATCCAGCGCCGCCTGGCGATGCTGGTGCGCGCCGGGGAGCTCTTTCATCGCTCCCTCGATCTCGACGAGACGCTCTCCAACGTGGCGCATACCGCGGTCGAGTCGTTCGCGGAACTGTGCCTGTTCGATCTGATCGACGAGAAGACGGGCCGCCTCTACGTCAGCGTCGGCGCCCACCGCGACCCCGAGATCGAGTCCTCGCTCAAGGCGATGGTGACGCCTCTCTTGCAGTCGGAGACGCGCGGCGTTCATCCGGCGCGCTACGTCGCGAGCACCGGCGACTCGTTCTTCGTCCCCGTCTTCGACGAGCGCACGTTGCTCGAGCACGCCTCGTCCGATCCGCACGAAGCCTTCATGCGGCTGATGGGCTATCGTTCGAAGATCGTCGTGCCGGTCGTCGCCGAAGAAGCGATCTTCGGTGCGCTCACGTTCGTACGCACCGACTGCACCGATCCGTTCGAAGTGGGCGACCTGGAAGCGGCGCAGGAGTTGGGGCGCCGTGCGGGGCTGGCCGTCGCCAACGCGAAGCGCTATCGCCGCGAGCAGCACGTCGCCGAAACGTTGCAGCGCACGTTCCTCAACGACGAGCTGCCGCAGACGGCACGCTTGCAATTCAATGCGATCTATCAGCCCGCGCACGTCGACAGCGCGCTCGGCGGCGACTGGTACGACGCGTTCGTGAGCGATGGACGCATCGTGCTCACGATCGGCGACGTCACCGGCAAGGGCATCGAGGCGGCGCGCCTGATGGTGCAGCTGCGGCAGTGGATTCGTCTCGCCGCGGTCGTCACGATGGATCCGGCCGGAATGTTACGACTGCTCAACCGCGCGATGATCGGCGAGGGCCGTGACGAGCTGGCGACCGCGTTCGTGGCCGTCGTCGACGAGGCAGGGCGCACGATCCGCTACGCGTCCGCGGGACACCCGCCGCCGATCGTCAAGCCGCACGTCGGCGCGCCGTTCCCACTGCCGGCCGCGAGCTGCGTGCCGCTGGGCATCGCGTCCGACAGCGAATACGTTTCCCTCGAGACTCCGCTCGACGAGGTCGCGCTGCTGGTCGGCTATACGGACGGGCTGACCGAGGTCGACCGCGATCCGATCGCCGGCCAGGACGCCGTCGAGGCGCTGCTCGCCGGCGACGAGGCACTGCACGCCGCGAACCCGGCCCGGTTCGTCAATCGTCTGGTCACCTTGCGGCAAGCGCGCGACGACGTCGCGATCCTCTCGATGGCGGTGGGGCGGACGCGCCGCTGGGCGTTCGACGTCAGCGATTCGGCCGCCGCCTACGCGATCAAGCGTGACTTCGTCGCCGCCATTCGCGAGGAGTACGGGCCGTCGGCGAATCTCGAAGCCTGCGAGCTGATCTTCAGCGAGCTGGTCGGCAACGTGTTGCGCTACGCGCCGGGCCGGCTGAGCCTGGCCCTCTCCGTCGACGAGCGCGGCGTGTGGCTCCACGTGATGGACGACGGTGTCGGCTTCGAGGGTCTCCCCTCGCTGCCGGGCGACATCTGGTCGGAATCCGGCCGTGGGCTGTTCCTGGTCGCGGCGCTGGCGGCCGACGTCACCATCCGCCGCTTGCCGGTATTCGGCACCTACGTGAAGGCGCTGCTGCCGAAGCACGCGTAGGCTCCGGCATGAGCATGTCGGGAGTCGTCTCCGAGGGCGAGCGCGACCCGCGCCGCACGGCGCAGGCGTGGTGCGAGGCCTGGAACCGCCGTGACCTCGATGCGGTGATGAGCCACTACGCCGCCGACGTCGTCTTCACGTCGCCCACCGTCGTCACGCGCTGGGGACACGCGGACGGAACGTTGCGCGGCCGCGACGCGCTGCGCGAGCACTTCGCGCGCGGCATCACCGCGCCGAACCTGCGCTTCACGCTGCAGGACGTGCTGCGCGGCGTGGCCGAGACGACGGTCCTCTACCGGCGCGAAACGGGCGCGCTGGTCGCCGACGCCAACGTGTACGACGTGCACGGCCACATCGTGCGCGCCGTCGCGACCTACGGCGAGCCGGATCCGAGCGCGACGCTCGCCGGCGGCCTCGACCATCTCGTGCTCAACTGCACCGACGTCGAGCGCACGATCGCGTTCTACGTCGACGCGCTGGGCGCGGAGCTGGTGCATTTCGGCGAAGGCCGCCGCGCACTGCGCTTCGGCCCGCAGAAGATCAACCTGCATCAGCTGGGCAACCGATGGTCGCCGTTGGCCGCCGTGCCGACCGCCGGCTCGGCCGACTATTGCCTGGTCGCCGCGGTCGGGCCCGACGAGGTGCGGGCGCGGCTCGAAGCCGCCGGGGTGCCGATCGAGCTCGGCCCGGTCCCGAAGACGGGCGCCCGCGGGCCGATCACCTCGCACTACGTGCGCGATCCCGACGGCAACCTGGTCGAGCTGGGCGCCTACGGCTGACCGCCGGCCGCAGGGCTCCGGCCCGCGGGTACGGAACCGGAGTCGGTCCGCGCCCAGGTGGCGGAATTGGTAGACGCGCTAGTTTCAGGTATTAGTGATCGCGAGGTCGTGGGGGTTCGAGTCCCTTCCTGGGCACCAAGACGATGACGCCGGCAACGCCGGCGTTTTTCTTTTCCGGAAGAGTCGGCCGCGGAGCGGTGGAACAGCGCGACGATGCGGACCGCGCGGACGACGCCGGCGACGTTCAGCGACGAGATCCACTGCGCCGACATCCTCGCGCTGGCGGCGACGCTCCCGCGCGGGCACGTCCAGACCGTCGTCACCAGCCCGCCCTACTTTCGCCTGCGCGACTACGGTACGAACGGGCAGCTCGGTTCCGAGACCAGCCCGGACCGGTACGTCGAGCACCTCGTCGAGGTGTTCCGGCGGTTGCGTCCGGCGCTGCGAGACGATGGGACGTTGTGGTTGAACCTCGGCGACGTCTCGACGGACGCGGGGCTGCTCGGGCTGCCGTGGCGCGTCGCGCTCGCGCTCGTCGCCGATGGCTGGCGGCTGATCTCCGACGTCATCTGGCACAAGCCCAACGCGATGCCTTCGTCGAGCACGCGCCGTCCGACGGTCGACCACGAGTACGTGTTTCTGCTCGGCGCGAGCGCGCAATACTACTACGACGCCGACGCGATCCGCGAGCCGCACAAGACGTTCTCGCCGGAGTCGAAGATGCGCGGCGGCCGCGCGCACTTAGAGCCCGGCGGGCGTACGCCGGCGAACGGCAAGTTCGCCGGCCGGCAAGGACTGCACAGCGGCGCCTGGGACACCGCCTTTCATCCCAAGGGGCGCAACAAGCGCACCGTGTGGAGCGTGCCGCTGAGCAAATTCCGCGGCGCGCATTTCGCGGTCTTCCCCGAAGGTCTGATCACACCGTGCATCCTGGCGACGAGCCGGCCCGGCGACCTCGTGCTCGACCCGTTCCTGGGCTCGGGGACGACGGCGCTGGTCGCCAAACGCCTCGGCCGCCGCTACCTCGGCGTCGAGCTCAACGCCGACTACTGCGCGATGGCCGAACGCCGCCTCGCTGCCGACGCAACGGAACGAGCATGAGTCGAGCGAGCCGTCGCGCCTCGCTCGAGGCGCGCCTTGAAGCTCGGGTCGCGGAATTTCGGAGTGTTTTGCTCCGTGCGCTCAAGGCATGTGCCGGCGGCTCGTACGGCATGTTCGGGCAGAACGACCTCGCGGACAAACGGCTCGGCAACGTCGCCCGCCGGTTGACGTCAGCCGACGCGCGCGAGCTCCTCGCCTTGGCTGATGAGATAACGCAGCTCCGCGAAGAGCTCGGTTTTGCAGACCCGGACCCGCTCGTCGGACGCTACCTCGCGTATCGGGCCATGCGCGGCAGCAATGTCCCCGGCGAGCCGAAACTGGCCGCGCAGTTTCTCGCCGAGCTCTCCTAGTGGCCTACGATCCGCCGAAGTGGCTCATGACGACGAGCCATTTGCGCGGCGCTCGAGACGAGCTTTGAGCGCGGGCCACTCGTCGGCGGTGATCGCGTAGCGGGCGGAGTCGCGCGGGGTGAGGTCGACGGCGAGGCGATGCGCGCGCAGGATCCCCTCGAAGCGACCGCCGATGCGTTCGATCGCCGTCCGTGAGGTCGTGTTGCGCGCGTCGGTATGCAGGCAGACGCGCAGCATGTCCCATTCCTCGAAGGCGAGCGTGAGCATCAGCAGCTTCGCTTCGGTGTTGGCGGCGGTGCGGGTCGCGCTGCGCGCGAGCCAGGTGTAGCCGATCTCGCCGACGTCGGGTGTCGCGCGCGCGGCGCGCGGATGATCGGCCGGCCACGCCCAGCGCTCGAGGTCGAAGAAGCGGGTCGAGCCGATCACGATGCCGTCGGCGAGCCGGACCGTCGCGAACGGCGCGGCGGTCCCGGCTGCGCGCCAGGCCGCGGCGGTTTGGACGTAGCGCTCGGCGTCCGCGCGCGTGTGCGGTGTCGGGCTCCAGCGATAGATCGACGGGTCTTCCGCTCGCGCGGCCAAGAGCCCGTCGACGTGCTGCAGGCCGAGCGGCTCGAGCCGCACGTGGCGGCCGGTCAGAACGAGCGCATCGGCGAGCATGGCGACTCTATGCGCGGGACACGAAGAACGTCCCCGCCGGAGCGAGGACGTTCGTGGGTCGCGTCCCTGTTGTTCTTCCGAAGATGCCGGGGACGAACTTACATGCCGGTGCCGCGCAGGATGACGCGGTTGGCGATGAACGTGCCTTTGCTCCAGTAGCCCATCACGGCGACGCGCATACCGGGAACCAGCGTCGTGCCGTCGGGGCGGATGACGGTGCCGTCCTTGAGGTCTACCATCGTTTCGTGGTCGGTGGGATCGGCGGGCGAGAGCAGGAGGCGATAGGGTTTGCTGTCGGCGACGGTGCCGATCAGCACGTGATGACGATCGTAGTTCCCGGCGTCCCACGTCGTTTGCCAAGTCGTGATCGTGTTGTACTGCGGGTCGAAGGTCGTGTAGGTGGTCGTGTCTTGCGCAGCGGCAAGCGTGCCGCCGGCCGCGAAGAGTGCAACACCGAGAGCAACCGGCCGGGCGGTCTTGAGTACAGTGTGGAGAGTGCTCATGGTGACGCAAATGCTACCCAATTCGGGCAATTGCGCACACCTGACCAGGCACAATTTCTCATCCCGGCGTGTTTCCAGGCGAGCGGTGCGTCGGAGCTACAGCGGGCGACGCGCCGCGTACACGGTGGTCGCCAAACCGACGATGCCGGTGATGACGGCGAGCACCGTCGGGACGTTCTCCGGCGAGATCCACGGCTGCGTGAACGTGATGTGCTGCACCGAGGTCGTCTCTTGGCCCAAGAAATGCCAATCCTCGACCAGCGAACGCACGCCGGCGCGGTCCGAGGTGATGAGGTATTGCCACACGCGAATCGCGTGATAATCGGGGGGAATGTTCACGATGCCGAGCGCGTGCGCGTTGGTGACCGCCAACTTCTCGATGGTCACGCCCGGCGGTGGTCCGCTGGGCGGAATGGGCAGCACCGAAACGTTTTGCCACAGGACCGTCGCGTGCGCGTCTTCTTCCGCGTGCACGACTTGCGCGACGAGCGCACGGACGTCGCGCGGGTTCGCGGTGTCGGGCGCGTGCAGGTGCGAGATCGCGTTGCGGATGTCGCCGTCTTTCGCGGCCAGCGCGATGGTGAGCAGCGCGGAATCGTTGACGCGCAGCGAGCGCGGATGCTGGACGATCAGCTTGAAGCGCAGGTAGTCCTTGCCGTGGGTGAGGACGTAGTCTTTCACCGACACGACCGGACGCCGCACTTCGAGCGTCGGCAGCACCCACGAGAACGCGACCACCAGGCCAACGGCGATGACGATCGTCGCGACCGCGATCAGCGTCAGACGGCGCGATTCGACGCGCAGTGCGTGCCGAAGCGACCAGCCCGGATGGCGCTCGTCACCTTGGCGGCCGACGTCGGCGGGCGTCTCCGTCACCTTGTCGCCATTCGGCGCACGCGGCGGAATGCCCAGCGCCCCGCGCGCGTTTCCTGTGAACGATGTCCTCGTCTGCGTCCGGGCGGCTTGCCGCCTTGCTCGCCGGCGGCGTCGTCGCGTGCGCGGCCCTGTCCGGGTCGCCGCCCGCGCGCGCCATCGGCATGGCTCCCCCCTGTCCCCAAGTCACCGTCACCCTGCTGCGCGACGTCTCGACCGCGACGGCCCGCGCGGGCGATCCGTTCGAGGTCGAGACCGTCGAGCGCGCGTACGGGCCCGGCGGCGTCATCATCCCCGAGGCCTCGCGCGGCGGCGGCGTGGTGGCGATCGCCCAACACGCGGACCGCGGCGGGAAGGGCGGCTATCTCGTCCTCGACGTGCGCTACGTCGAGGGGCCGCACGGCGAGCACATCCCGGCCACGATCGATTGGGACGCCGCCGGCCATGCCACCGCCAGCGGGCTCTCGCGCAACCTCCCGGGCCTGGTGAACCTGATCCCGTTCTCGGGCTACCTGACCAGCCCGTACGGCTACCTGCACCATGGCACCGACGTGACCGTTCCGCGCGCCACCCGCATGCTGGTCGTGCTCGGCGACGGCGACGCCAACGGATCGTGCCGGATGACGCCGCCGCCGCCCGACGGGCCGGCGTTGCCGATCCCGCCCGAGCCGACCGCCGAACCATCGCCCGCGCCGGCCGTCGAGGCGCCCGAGCCGGCGCCGAGCCCGAGCGGCGATTGGACGCAGGAACCGACCTTCGCCCCGACCCCGAACCCGGAGTTGCCCGCACCGGCGCCGAGCCCGGAGCCCTCGCCCTAGACCGGGGCTTCGAGGGTCTCGGCGAAGGCGCGCACTAGCGCCGCGGGACCGTCGCGCCACACCGCCCAGCGTTCCAGGTGCGCGTCCGGGTCCGCGATCGGGCGGTGAACCAGGCCTTCGAGCACGATCGCCGCGGCCGAGGCGGGGACGACCGCGACGCCCAGGCCGGCCGCCGCCAGCGCGACGATCGTCGCGATCTCGCTGGCCTCCTGGACGATGCGGGGGTCGAAGCCGGCCGCGTGACACAGGCGCAGCGTCTCGTCGTAGAGCCCGGCGCCGCGGTCGGCCGGAAACGTGATCAGCCCTTCGTCGCGCAGCTCGGCGACGCGGACCGTTTCGCGCTCCGCCAGACGGTGCTGCGCCGGCATCGCGAGCAGCAGCGCTTCCGTGGCGAGCGGCACGCCGGTGATGCCCGCGTTCCAGACCGGACCGCGCACGATGCCGACGTCGATCTCGCCGGCTTCGAGTGCCTCGAGCTGCGAGCGGGTCCCCAACTCGCGCAGCTGCAGCTTCACTTCGGGATGGCGCGCCGAGAAGCGGCGGATCAGCGGCGGCAGCAGCCCCAGCGCGGCCGAGTCGATGAAGCCCAGCGTGAGCGTCCCGGCCAGCCCCCGGGCGACCAGGCGCACCGCTTCGACCGCGACGTCGGCTTGGGCGAGGACCGCTCGCGCCTGCGGGAAGAAGGCCTCGCCGGCGTCGGTCAGCGTCGCGCCGCGGCTGGTACGCTCGAACAGCACCGCGCCCAACTCGTCTTCGAGCTTGCGGATCTGCTCGCTCAGCGCCGGCTGCGAGACGTGCAGGGCTTCCGCGGCGCGGCTGAAGTTGCGTTGCTGCGCCACCGCCACGAACGAGCGCAGATCGCGCAGCTCCATCACGCGTCGTTCGCCGCATCCGCCGCCGTGTACTGGCACCGGAGGAGGCTCGGGCCCCCCGCGCTCGTTCCAAGCCTCGAAGCGAGCGTGTGGTCGGTTCAGATAGCTCCTATCGGCGGGGCGTATTTCCCATCCGGTCGTGCGGCTCGTATCATAGGGAAGAGGGGTGCAGGCCGACGCTTTGGGCGAGCCCGAAGGATGGCCGGTCCCGCGCGAGATTTTTCGGAGAAGTCCAACCGCAGTGCAAACGCTCGTGAACGTCACCCTGCCCGAGATGGGCGAGTCGGTCAGCGAAGGCTCGATCGTCGAGTGGCGCAAGAAAGTCGGTGACTGGGTCGACGAGGGCGACACCATCGTCGACGTGACGACCGACAAGGTCGACGTCGAGGTTCCCTCGACCGCGAGCGGGGTGATCACCGCGCTGCACGGCGATGAGGGCGCGACCGTCTCGGTCGGCTCGGTGCTGGCCGAGATCGATACGACCGCGGCCAAGCCGGCGGGCGGCGCCGCGACGCCTGGCGCCCCGACCCCGACGCCGGTCGCGAAGCCCAGCGAGCCCGAGCTGGTGACCCCGAGCAGCTACGGCGCCGCCGGTTCGGCGAGCCCGCCGGCCGAGCGCGCCGACGGCAACGGCAAGGCCGGCGGCGTTCTCTCCCACCACGCGCGCCGGCTGGTCGAGCGCCTGCACATCGATCCCGCCAAGCTGCGCGGCAGCGGTCCCGACGGCCTCATCCTGCGCGAGGACGTCGAAGCGGCGGTCGCTTCGGGCACGATCGCGTTCTCCGGCGGTTTGGGCGCGGCGTCGGCCCCGCCCGCGATCCAATACCCGCCGCTGCCGGCCGAGTCGAAGGTCGTCGACCTCAAGGGCTCCGTCGCGACGCTCGCGTCGTACATGGACCAGTCGCTGACCATCCCGGTCGCGACCTCGTTCCGCACGCTGCACGTCGGCACGCTCGAGCAGCGCCGCGCCGAGCTGAATGCCGCGCTCAAGCAGGCCGGCCGCAACGAGAAGATCTCGTTCACGCACATCATCGCGTTCGCGCTGGCGCGCGCCGCGAGCGACCAGCCCGGCATGACCGCGTCGTTCCGCCGCGTCGAGGGCAAGCCGCAGCGTGTCGAAGCCGGCATCCACCTCGGTCTGGCGGTCGACGCGCAGCGTAAGGACGGCTCGCGTTTCCTAGTCGTGCCGGTGCTCAAGAACGCCGCCGCGCTCGACTTCGCGCAGTTCCGCGCCGCCTACGAAGATCTCGTCGCCAAGGCGCGCGACAACAAGCTGTCCGTCGAAGAGCAGACCGGCGCGACGTTCACGTTGACCAATCCCGGCGGAATCGGCACCGTCGCTTCGGTGCCGCGCCTGATGATCGGCCAGGGCTGCATCATCGCGACCGGTGCGATCACCTATCCGCCGGGCTTCGCGCACGCGACGCGCGCGACGCTCGAGCAGCTCGGCGTCGAGAAGATCATGACGATGACCTCGACCTACGACCACCGCGTCATCCAAGGCGCGCAGTCCGGCGAGTTCCTGCGCCGCATCGACGAGCTGTTGGCGGGCGCCGACGGCTTCTACGAGACGCTCTTCGCGCAGCTCGGCGTCGCCGCCGCCGTGCGCGGGACCTCGACCAGCGCCAACGGCACGCCGCCGACGCCCGCGCGCGAAGCGGCGGCGCCGATCGCGGAGCTGCCGGGCGTGCCCTCCGAGGAGATGCTGCGCGCGATCGCAGCCGGGATGGCGATCGTCTCGGCCTACCGCCGGCACGGCCATCTGGGCGCCTCGCTCGATCCGCTGCGCACGACGCCGCCCGAGGATCCGTCGCTCGACCCCGCGTCCTACGGCCTCACGCCCGCGATGATGCGTGCGATCCCGGCCTCGATCTTGCGGGTCAAGGTCCCCGGCAACACGTTGGCCGACGTGCTGCCCAAACTGAAGGAGACGTACAGCTCGACCGTCGCCTACGAGATCGAGCACATCTCGAACACGCAGCAGCGCGAGTGGCTGCGCGAGTACATCGAGACGGGGATGCATCGCCGTCCGCTCACGCCGCAGCGCCGCGTGCAGGTTCTCCAGCGCCTGACCAAGGTCGAGACGATGGAGCGCTACTTCCGCAAGCAGTTCATGTCGCAGAAGACCTTCTCGATCGAAGGGCTCGACGTGATGGTCCCGATGCTCGAAGAGACGATCTCGATGCTGGCCGAGGACGGGACGAAGACGGCCGTCATCGGCATGGCGCACCGCGGCCGCCTCTCGACCATCGCGCACGTGGTCAATCGGCCGTACGAAGAGCTGCTCTCCGAGTTCGAGAACGCGGCGACGCGCGAGGAAGTCCCGGTGCCCGACTCGGTGGCCGACGACGTCACCGGCGACGTCAAGTACCACCACGGCGCGACCGGGATCTACACGACGCCGGTCGGAACGCAGATCACCGTCGAGCTGGCGCACAACCCCTCGCACCTCGAGGCGGTCGACGGCGTCGTCGAAGGGATGACGCGCGCGCTGCAGACCGACCACGCCGAGAACCCGCCCACCCGCGACGTCGAGATCGCCGCGCCGATCCTCATCCACGGCGACGCGGCGTTCGCCGCGCAAGGGATCGTCGCCGAAGTCCTCAACCTGCAGGGCCTGGCCGGCTACTCGACCGGCGGTACAATCCACATCATCTCCAACAACCAGGTCGGCTTCACCACCGATCCGTCCGAAGCGCGCTCGACGCGCTACGCCTCGGACCTGGCCAAGGGCTACGACCTGCCGATCGTGCACGTCAACGCCGACGACGTCGACGCGTGCATCGCGGCCGTTCACCTGGCCATCGACTACCGCCGCAAGTTCGGGCGCGACGTCGTCGTCGACCTGATCGGCTACCGCCGCTTCGGTCACAACGAGCAGGACGAGCCGGCGTACACGCAGCCGCAGATGTACGAGCTGATCAAGTCGCACCCGACCGTGCGCGAGCTCTACGCGTCCGAGCTGGTCGCGCAGGGGATTCTGACCAGCGACCAAGTCAAAGAGCTGCAAGACGCCGCGACGCTGCGCATCACCGACGCGCACAAGAACGTCAAGAGCGGCGCCTTCAAGGAAGAGCACGAGACCGCGCGCCGCGCGCATCGTCCGCAGCCCGCGCCCGCGACCGCGGTCGACAAGGGACGGCTGTTGCGCTGGAGCGACGAGGTCGTCGCCGTGCCGGACGGTTTCGTCCCCAACAAGAAGCTGCAGCAGCAGTTCGCCAAGCGCGCGCAGGCGCTCAAGGAGAACGGCGAAGTCGACTGGGGGACCGCCGAGGCGTTGGCCTTCGCCTCCCTGATCAGCGACGGAACGCCGGTGCGTTTGACCGGTCAGGACACCGAGCGCGGGACGTTCTCGCACCGCCACGCCGTCCTGCACGACGCGCGCACCAACGAGAAGTACGTCCCGCTGCAGCATCTCCCCGACGCCAAGGCGTCGTTCGAGATCCACAACTCGCCGCTCTCGGAATACGCGTGCCTGGGCTTCGAGTACGGCTACGGCGTCGAGACGCCCAACGCGCTGGTGCTGTGGGAAGCGCAGTTCGGCGACTTCAACAACGGCGCGCAGATCATCATCGATCAGTTCATCGCGGCCGGCGCGGCCAAATGGGGTCAGACGACACGCCTGACGCTGCTGCTGCCGCACGGCTACGAAGGCGCGGGCCCCGAGCACTCGAGCGCGCGGCTCGAACGCTTCCTGCAGCTGTCGGCCGAAGGCAACATCCGGGTCGCGAACTGCTCGACCGCCGCGCAGTACTTCCACCTGCTGCGCGCGCAGGCGAAGGCCGAGCAGGCCTATCCGCTGGTCGTCATGACCCCCAAGTCGCTGCTGCGCAACCGCGCCGCGTACGGGACGATCGACGAGCTCGCGAACGGAACGTTCCGCGAAGCGATCGACGATCCGCGCTTCGCCGGCGGCGACAAGTCGAAGGTCGAGCGCGTGCTGCTCTGCAGCGGTCACATCTACTACGACCTGATCGCCAGCCCGCTCTACGCGCAGACGACCAAGACCGCGATCGTCCGGGTCGAGATGCTCTCGCCGTTCCCCGTCGCCGAGGTCGTGCAGCTGATCGCCAGCTACCCGAACGCAAGCGAAGCCGTTTGGGTGCAAGAGGAGCCGAAGAACATGGGCGCGCGCGCGCACGTGCGGCGACGGCTGGTCGAGAAGCTGCCCGGCGGCCTGGTCGACATCGGCTACGTCGGCCGCCCGTACCGTGCCAGCCCCTCGGAGGGGTATCCGGGCGCCCACGCGGTCGAGCAGGAGCGCATCGTGCGCGAGGCGCTGACCGAGCGCTGAGCGCGGATCAGGGGACGCGGTTGCGCGGCAGCCGCGTCCTGCGGACCACCAGCCGCGCGGCGCCCAGGGCGAGTGCGGCCAGCACCAGCAGTGCGACGGCGGCGAGCAGGATGCCGCGCGTCGTGAACACGCTGTAGCCGCCCTCGCGCAGGCAGCCGCGGTAGGCGCTCGCGGTCAATGCGGTCGCGACGCACCAGTAGGCGCGCCAGCTGCGCTGAGTGATCTCCGCGGGCGCCGCGCCGTCGTACAGCCGCGACCAGATTGCTCGCAGGCCCGCATCGTGCGCCAGCCGCGTCTGCAGCGCCGCGAGCGACGGCCCGTCGACGCGCGCGAGGCCGAGAGTGCGCGTCCCGCCGACGATCTGCCAGCGGCCGTCGAGCAGCGAATGCTCTTGCGCGGCGTCGATCGTGCCGTCGGACGCGACGTCGACGGTCAAGAAGCTCGGCGTGTTGCCGTAGATCGGCGAGATTGCCGGAATCGTCAGCAGCGGAACCGGCGCCGCGTCGCCCGCGCGCAGCAGCCGGAACGAGAAGCGGTGCACGTGGCCCGCGATCACCAGCCCGACGTTGCGAGCGGGATCGTCGAGCAGCGTCACCACGCCGGCGCGCCACTGCGGGGTCAGCAGCGGAACGACGACCAGCCCGTGCGCCAAGCGGATCGTCGAGTACGCGTCGATGCCGGGCGGGATGTGGAACAGCACCCACGAGCGCTCACCGTGCGGCGCGAGCGCTGCGCGCAGGTCGCGGAGCGCGTCGGCCGCGCCGTCGGGCACGCCGCACGGGCGGAAGCGCAGCGATCCGGCGACGTCGTCGGCGACGACGGCCCGCACGCCCCGCAGCGGCAACCGCGCGGTGTAGAAGCCCTCGCGCGAAAACGTCTCCTGAAACCCGGGCGCCGCGCCGCCGCGGTTGACCAGCGGTTCCCAGACCCCCGCGAAGGCGCGCAGGAACGTGGCGCCCGGGCCGATCCGGTAGTCGCCGCAGTCGGAGTCCTCGTTGCCGAGCGTGACCAGGAATTGCGCGTGCGGAAAGGCTTCGTCGAACGCGTTCGCGACCAGCGCTTCGGTCTTGACCGCGTCCTCGCGGCGGATGTCATGGGCCAGGAAGTCGCCGGCGATGACGACGACCGGCGGGTCCGGGTCGACGCGCCGCATCTCGTCGAGCGCCGAGCGCAGGAGCGCGGCGTTGGTGTCCTTCTTGGCGGTCACCGGCTGGGTGCCCAGCGCGCGCGGATCCAGGTGGACGTCGCTGACGAACAGCCACGGGGCGAGCATCAGCAGGGCGAACATGGCGGCCTTCTTCGCAAAAAGAAAGAGGCGGTCCGTCCGGACCGCCTCTCACTCAACCGAAACCGTTGGTTCTTAGTGGAACCAGTTCCCGGTATCGACGTGGAAGGTGAAGTACGCGTCGAAGTTGCCGACGTGGTTGACGTTCGGCGACGCGTACGGGATGTCGATCATGTCCTCGTGCTTGTTCTGCCAGCGGATCGAGAACGCGACGAACGGGTTGAAGCGATCGGTGACCGCGTAGGTCCAGCCATCGGCCCAACGCCACGGGAACTCTTGGTTCTCGTAGTAGTTCAGCGTGCCCCAGGTGAAGTTCACCACCGCCGTGATGTGCCGGTCGACCGGGACGACCGCCGCCACATACTGCGTGCTCTCGGTGTAGGACTTCGGGCAGTTGGAGTACGTCGGCACGGAGTTGTACTTCGTCGTCCCCGTGGGCGTGACGGTGCACAGCGGGCCGACGGCGTTCGTGTTGAGCGCGCCTTCCGGGAGGTAGATGATGTGGTGCAGCATACCCGGAGCGCCGCAGCCGTAGAAGGCCGTCGCCGAGCTGCAGAGTTCGGCGACGTTCTGGTCGGCGTTCTGCTCGTCGCCGGTGATGTTGAACGAGAAGCGCGTGCCGTGCAGCTCGTGGATGGCCGGCGTCGTGTACGTCAGGCCGAGGTAGCCCCAGTGCGCTTCGGTGGAGTTGTTCGAGTACGGGAACGGCACCGCCGAGATACCGGAGTTCTGGCTGTTGCCCGCCGCGTTGAGGGGGCAGCCGTTGACGAAGCAACCGGCGTAGAGGCGGTGACGGAACTGCAAGCCGCCCTCGAGCAGCCAGTTCGGGCTGAACTGCCAGTCGGTGCGGTAGACGAGGACGGCGTCACGCGAAACCGCGTTGTACGTCGGCGCGCCGGTCGTCGGGCTGAGGGTGCGCTCCGGCGCGGTGTTCAGGTTGCCGCCGACGTTGCGGTCGAACGACACGGACCACTTCGTCGAGATCGGAATACGCACCGAGCCACCGACGTCGAAGTTCTGATAGGTGTAGCCCGGGTGGCTGTTCTGGAGCGTCTCTTCGGTGTAGATCGGGATGATGTCGATCACCGGATAGTGCGAGACGTTGAACCCGGTGTGGGAAATGCCCGGAGCGCCCGTTGCCTGCGAGACTTGCTGCGTCGACAGGTCCGGCGTCGTCGGGGCGATCATGGGGGATTGCGCGTTCGCGGCGGCGGGTGCGGGGTTGGTAGCGGGAACGGTCTGCGCCTGCGCCTGAGCAACGGCACCGACCGAAAGAGCAACCACCACGCTGGCCACCGTGAGCACGGTGTCGATGCGGCGCGGCAAAAGGCGCCGCGTCAAGTGGGCTAGCTTCTGAATGGGAACGCCCTCCTCTTGAGAACGGCTTTGAGACACGCCGTCCCTAGAAAACCTCTGGAACGGCATGGCTGAAGGCGCTTTGCGGAGACGACCGCAAGTTTCCTTCGCAGCCTCGCAACGGCCCCCGGCGACATTTCGTTCCGCGGGCGCCGCTTAAGGCGGTCATAAGGTTTTTGTTCGGAGGGCAGATGTCCAGCGAGCGCGCCGTCTACGTGGTTACCGGGTCGGCGGCGGGGATCGGCGCCGCGTGCGTTCGGCGACTGGCCGCCGCCGGCGCGGCGGTGGTCGTCAACTATACGACCAGCGAGGCCGAGGCGCGCGCCGTCGCGACGGCCTGTGCCGACGCCGGCGGCGAAGCGTTGCTGGTGCGGGCCGACGTGTCCGACGATGCCGCTTGTCGGTCGATGGCGGACGCCGCCCTCGCGCGTTGGGGGCGCATCGACGGCCTGGTCAACAACGCCGGGACGACCGTCTTCGCGTCTCACCGTGACCTCGACGCGCTCGACGCGGCGGCCTTTCAGCGGCTCTACGCCGTCAACGTCGTCGGCACGTACCAGATGACGCGGGCCGTGGTGCCCGCGCTGCGCGCACGGCATGGTGCGGTCGTCAACGTTTCCTCGATGGCGGGACTGACCGGCGAGGGATCCTCGATCGCGTACGCCGCCTCGAAGGGTGCCCTCAACACGCTCACCCTCTCGCTGGCGCGGGCTTTGGCTCCCGAAATCCGCGTCAACGCCGTCTGCCCCGGCCTGGTCGAGACGCGCTGGACCGCCGCGGCCCTGGGACCCGAGGCGGCGGCCCGCCGCGTCGCGGCCTGGGAGGCCGCCGCGCCGCTGGGCCGGATCCTGACCCCCGACGACGTCGCCGACGCGGTGTGCTGGCTGCTGCTGCGCGCACCGGCCACGACCGGCGAGATCCTCCAGGTCGACGGCGGCTTCCATCTCGGCCCGGCGATGCGCGCCCGCTGACGGTGCGGGCCCCGTCCGGCGCGTGGCGCCGCACCCTGTGGATGATGGTCGCCGTGCAGGCGACCATGTCGCTGGCGTTCTCGATCTCGGCGCCCTTCCTGCCCCTGTACGTGCTCGAGTTGGGCGTCCATCCGATCGCGAAGGTCGACCTGTGGGCCGGCGCGATCGCCTCGGTCAACTTCCTGCTGGCGGCGATCTTCTCGCCGATCTGGGGCAGCTTGGCCGACCGGGTGGGGCGCAAGGCGATGGTCGTGCGGTCCTCGACCGCGGTCTGCTTGTTCACCGCGGCGATGGGCCTGGCGCCCAACGTGCTGGTCCTGTTCCTCGCCCGGGCCTGCATGGGGGTCTTCAGCGGCTTCTCCGCGGCGGCGACGGCGCTGGTGGGGACGCAGGTGCCCGAAGGGATGCTGGGCTTCTCGCTCGGCTGGATGGCGACGGGACAGCTCGTCGGCGGTCTGATCGGCCCGCTCGCCGGCGGCGTGCTGGCCGACTGGCTGCACGACTACCGCGAGGTCTTCTTCTGGACGTCGGGCGTCGCGCTGTGCGCGACGCTGCTGTGCACGCTTGCGGTGCGCGAGCGCTTCACCCGGCCCGACGCCGGCAAAGGCGTGCGCGGCCCGATCTGGCGCGAGTTCGGCGAGCTGGTCCGCCATCCGCAGCTGGCGCCGATGTTCGCGGTCGTGCTGCTGGCGCAGGTGGCGGCGCTGGGCGTGCAGCCGATCGTTCCGCTGTTCGTGCGCGACTTGGTCGGCGACGCGCCGTGGCTCGCGACCGCGGCCGGGGCCGCTTTCGCGGTGACGGGCTTGGCCGACCTGATCGCCTCGCCGTTCCTGGGCAAGCGCAGCGACGTCATCGGCTATCGCCGGGTGCTCACCATCTCGCTGGCCGGCGTCGCCGGCTTCACCATCCCGCAGGCCTTCGTCCACTCGATCTGGGCGTTCTTGGCGCTGCGCTTCGGCGTCGGCGTGTTCTTGGGCGGCGTGCTGCCGACCGCCAACGCGTGGATCGGCACGATGTTCCCGGTCGAGCGGCGCGGCCAGGTCTACGGCGTGGTCGCCAGCGCGACGTTTCTGGGGATGTTCGCCGGACCGCTGCTGGGCGGCGTGTTGGCCGCGCGCTTCGGCTTTCCGGCCGTGTTCCTGACCTTCGGCGCCCTGACGCTGGCGAATCTGGCCTGGGTCGTGCTCGGCGTGCGCGAGCGGGTGGCCTTTGCGGAGAGCTGAGGCTTCCTTCCGCCCGCTGGCGAGGACGGCGGGCCGCCGTCCCGGTCGTGCCGTATCCCCGCTGGAATGCTGGCTCTCGTCATGTTCTTGGCGGTGCTGCTCACGACGCCGGCTCCGGCGGCGGCACCCAATCCCACCCCGCTCCCGTCGCTCACGCCGACGCACCTGCTCGGCGCGATCCGCGCGCAGTTCCGCTCGCACCGGCCGCCGCCGCCGTTCGAGACCTACACGCTGATCCGCAAGCAGCTCGCCACCAACGGCTTTCCGGATCTGGCCGAGTCGTACACGAAGCACTTCTGGATTCGCAACAGCGATCGCGCCGCGCTCTCGCGGTACGTGTTCCGCGACGACGCGCGCGGCGACCTGAACTTCGACCGTCCGGCGTTCAACGAGGATCGCGATCCGGGCCCGCCGACCGCCGACGTGTTCGAGCCGGCGCCGCTGCGCCCGCATCCGGTCAGCGAAGTCTACACGCCCGAGCCGAACTTCACCGCGCCGCCGCTGATCGGCGGCGTGCGCTTCTTGGTCGAGTACGACTACACCGTCACGTCGGTCGAAACGGTCGGCGAGCAGCTGCACCTACACATCGAGCCGATCCGCGACGTCGAGCGCAACCGCTTGCGCGAGATCTGGTGCGACAAGCACACGCTCGAGCTGCGCAAGCTGGTCGCGACCGACAAGCTGTTCGTCGAAGGCGGCGGCGTCGCCACCCACGTCTACGCGGTGATCTTCACCTACACGATGGGCAACGTGCAGGGCTATCCGGTGGTGACCGATCTGCACGGGGTCGTCGGCAAGGACAGCGACGGCAACCAGTACGACGGCGACGGGCGGGACGTGGACTACCAGTTCCGCGACATCGCCTTTCCGGCGTCGCTACCGGCCTGGTACTTCGACCCGCACACCTACGCGCAGCATCAGAGCGACGCTCCGTCCTGAGCGCGCAGCTCGGTGAGCCGTGCCAGCACCAGCTCGATCGTCGGGAACGCCTCGACGATCGCGCGATTGCCCGCGCTGATGAAGCCCTTGGCGCGACCGCCGTCGATCAGCGCCAGCAGCGCGTCGAAGTACCCGTCGAGGTTGGCCAGCACGCACGGCGCGTCGGCCAGCCCCAGCTGCACCCAGGTGACGATCTCGAAGAACTCTTCGAAGGTGCCGAACCCTCCGGGCAACGCGACGAACGCATCGGCGTACTCGGCCATCAGCGCCTTGCGCTCGTGCATCGACTGCACGACGTGCAGGTCGACGCCGCGGTGCGCGACCTCGCGCTCCTCGAGGAAGCGCGGGATGATGCCGATGACCTCGCCGCCCGCCTCGAGCGCGCCGTCGGCGAGCGCCCCCATCAGCCCGACGCGGCCGCCGCCGTAGACGACGCCGAAGCCGGCGCGCGCCAGCGCGGCGCCGAACGCGCGCGCCGTCGCGGCGTAGCGCGGATCGTTGCCGGGCGACGCGCCGCAATAGACGCAGACGCGCATCTACTGGGCGACGGGTCGTCCGAGGATGGCTGTCCGGGAGGCCGCGAGGACGCGAATGCCGTTGACGCCGTGCGTCTGGAAGTGCGCGGTCGCGTAGTGCAGGTCGATGGCCGCCTGGTCCGCCCAGGTCTCGTAGAGCACGAAGGTGGTGGGATCGGAGATCCCGCGCGTGACGAGAAAGCCGTGGCAGCCCGCCTCTTGGATCGAGGCGGCGGCCAACGCGCGCAGGTGCTCCTCGGCCTGGTCGGCCTTGTCGGCCGGAAACGTGTAGATGACCGCTTGGACCAGCATCCCCGCCGCTTGGACTAGGCTAGGGCCGTCACCTTGCCGTCCGCGCGCGCCAGCGCGTCGCGGATCATCGCCTCTTGCAGCGCCGGCACCGCCCAGCGCGCTTGCGCCGCCGGCGAGAGCGTGTCGATCGGGTCGAAGTAGAGGAACGACTGGCCCGGCTTGACGCTCGGCGCGCGGTAGACGGCGATGCCGTTCTCGCGATCGTAGTACTCGTAGCTGTGCACGTCGCGCTTGCCGCCGCCGCCCGGCGCGTCGCAGATGAACAGCGGGGTGTTGAACCCGGCGGTCGCGCCGCGGACCGCCTTCTCGATCGCGACCGCGGTGGCGATCGACGTGCGCATCTCCTCGACGCCCTTGACCAGGTCGTGCATGTAGACGTAGTACGGGTGGACGTTGAGCCACGAGAGGCGCTTGACCAGCAGCGTCATCGTGGCCGGATCGTCGTTGACCCCACGGATCAGCACGCTCTGGTTGCGCACGGTGACGCCGCGGCGGAACAGGACGTCCATCGCCTGCTGCGTGATCCACGAGATCTCGCTGGGCGAGTTGAAGTGCGTGTGCAGCACGACGTCTTTGCCCAGCGCTCGGCCCTTGTCGACGACGCCGACCAGCGCGTCGGTCCACGCCTGATCGGTGAGGATCTTCATCGGCATCACCGCCGGGCCTTTGGTCGCGAAGCGCATGCGCCGGATGTGCGGGATCGCCAGCAGCGCCTCGCCGATGTGCGTGATGTTCTTGGGTGCCAACTGGTAGGTGTCGCCCCCCGAGATCACCACGTCCTCGATCTCGGGACGCGCGGCGATGTACTCGAACGCGTGTTCCCACAGCGCGGGCGTCTTCGCCAACGCGGCCTTCTCCTCGACCAGCTCGGTGTCGGGACCGATCGCGTACGAGCGGGTGCAGAAGCGGCAGTAGACCGGGCACGTCTGGAGCGGCAGAAACAGCGCCTTGTCGACGTAGCGGTGGGTGAGGCCCTGCACCGGCGCGTCTTCCTGCTCGTGCAGCGAGTCCAGCGTCAAGCGCGGATGATCGGGCAACAGGCGCGAGGCGACCGGGATGAACTGGCGGCGAATCGGATCTTCGTACGGCCGCGTCCAGTCGATCGACGCCAGCATGTACGGCGAGACCCGCACGGCCATCGGCGCCAGCCGGAACCCTTCGCGCGCGTCCTCGAGGAACGTCGGATCGACGATCCCGCCGATCGTCTCGAACAGCTCTTCGGCCGTCTTCACCGAGTGACGGCCTTGCCAGATGTGGTCGAGGAACGTCGGCTCGTCGATCTGCTCGTACGCCGGCACCGTGCGCCAGAACTCGCCCGTCCGCAGGTTTCGGTGTTCGAGCAAGGCCGGGTCGACGGGTGGTTTGACGTGGTGCTGCACGGACTCTCCGGGGATCATGAACAGGCGTACCGGGAAACGAAATGGGCCAGCAGGGCGGGATGGTTGCGCAGGGTATCGAGCGCGAGCGCCGCGTGGCCCTTGGCGTACCCGTTGCCGATCATCATCTGCACGTCTTTGCCCGCGCCTTCGGCCCCCAGCGCGGCGGCCGTGAACGACGTCGCCATCGAGAAGAAATAGACCGTACCCTCGTCCTTGCAGCACAGCACCGAAGCGAGCTCGGTTCCGGCCACGTTGACGCAGTTGACGACCAGGTCGGCCAGCTGCGGCAGCGCCTCCTGGCACAGGTCACGCACGTCGAGCGGCTTGCGGGCGTCGGCCGTCACCAGCGCGTCGACCAGTCCGTGCTCGAGCAGCAAGCGCGCGCCCGACGTCGTGGCGCTGGGCACGACGCCGATGACGCGGCCCTCCGTGCCGACGGCGTTGCGCGCGGCGGCGCAGGCGAGCATCCCCGACTTGCCGTCGGCGCCGATCACGCAGACGCTCGTGCCCGGCTTCGCCAAGCGGCTGACTTGCGCGGGTGCGCCGGCGACGTCGAGCACGGCCAGCGCGACCGTGGTCGGCAGATCGGCCGGCAACTGCGCGTACAGGCCGCTCTCGAACAGCACGGCGGTGCCGCGCACGCGCACTTGGCCCGTCGCGAGGTCGACGTGGTCGATCCCCGCCAGGCGCAGTGGCGTGAGGGTGAGCGAGACCAGCGAGGCGATGCGGTCGCCGACGGCGAGATCGCGGCGGTGCGCGAGCGCCGGACCGACCTCGAGCACCTCGCCGACGAACATCCCGCCGCTGCCCGTCACCGGATTGTGCTGCTTGCCGCGCGCTTCCACCGTCGCCAGGATGTGCGCGGCGATCGCGTCGGCGTCGCTACCGCAGACCTCGCGGATCTGCGCGAACGACGCCGAGTCGACGTTGAGCGTCTCGACCGCGCACAGGATCTCGTTGGCGTGAATGACCGGCGAGCTGTCCAACCGCCACGCCGCTTGCGGCAGCTCGCCGGACGGGTCGAGGACACGATGAGACCCCAGCGCGCACGCTGCGCCGAGCACGGCCGCGCTCATCCGAGCGCTTCGACCGGAAGCCCGCCGCGTTCGAACGGGGTCGTCAGGACGATCGTCGTGCGCGTACGCGCGACGCCGCGAATGCGCTTGAGCCGGGTGAGGAAGTCGTCGAGGTGGACGGTCGAGCGCGTGACCACCTTGAGCAAGAAGGTCTCGTCGCCGGCGACGCTGTGGATCTCGAGGATCTCGGGGAACGTCTGGACGGCCAACGTGAACGCGTCGTAGTCGAGGTCGGGCGCGCAGTAGGCGCTCACGAACGCGGTCAGGTCGTACCCGACGCGGCGCGCGTCGAGCTGCGCGGCGTAGCCGATGACGAAGCCGCGCTGCTCGAGCCGCTTGACGCGGTCGTGCACGGCCGGCGGCTTGAGGCCGACCAGGGCGCCGAGCTCGGCATACGTCGAACGGGCGTTGCGCTGCAACGCTTCGAGCAAGCGCAGGTCGATACGGTCGAGCTCCGGATGTCCAGCGGGCATCCGACCCGGTCGAGCGTCGATCGATTCGGGCTTGGCGGTCATGTGGGCGTGATTTCTTCGCCGGCCGCTCGCGCTCCTCGGATCGGTACGGCCGTACCACGATCCGGCCAACTGTCCGCTTCCGTACCGACCGGCGAAAACCTGGACCGCTACGATAGCCGGACGATGGATTCTCGTCAGCCGTGTGCGTGTGGGCACGAGGCGGATCTCCACGACGCCTTCGGCTGCGCCGCGTACCTGGGCGCCTTCCCGGAGACCGCGGAGTCGACGCGCCGCTGCGGCTGCCTGCGCGCCTACGCACGGGATGAGCCGGCCGTCTTGCTGACGCCGACGACGGCGAGCGCCGAGGGCGACTGACCGCCGGGCGCGGAACGAGCCGCGATGCCCGCGGTGCGCGCCCCTCGTCTCTTGGCCGGATTGCTGCTCGCCGTGATGCTGGCGGGCTGCGTGCGCGCTGGCGGCCCCGCGGCGGCCGCCGGGAGCGCGCGCTTCGCGGTCGCGGCCGACCCGCGCACGCTCGACCCGCTCTTCGCGCACACCGACGCGAACAACGTCGAGCAACAGCTGAACCGGCTCGCGTTCGAGCCGTTCGTCGACGTCGACGAGCGCGGGCACCCGGTACCGGTGCTGCTGACCCGCATCCCGAGCCTCGCCAACGGCGACCTCTCGCGCGACGGCCGGACGATCACGTATCGGCTGCGGCGCAACGTGCGCTGGCAGGACGGCGTCGAGGTCACCGCGCGCGACGTCGTCTGGACGGTGCACGCGATCCTCGACAACCGCAACCCGGTCGCCTCGCGGGCGGGCTACGAGCGCATCGCGTCGATCCAGGCGCTCGACCCGTGGACGGTGCGCGTGCGCTTGCGATCGGCCTGGGCACCGGCGGTCGCGACGTTGTTCGGCGACGGGCCCTCACCGCAGTACGTGCTGCCGGCACACCTGTTGGCGAACGTGCGCGATCTCGCGACCGCCGGCTTCGGCGCGCAGCCGGTCGGCGACGGGCCGTATCGTCTGGTGTCGTGGTCGCGCGGCGAGCGACTCGTCTACGCCGCGAATCCGACCTACTGGCGCGGCCGGCCGGCGATCGCACGGCTCGAGGTCGACGTCGTCCCCGATCCCGGCACCAACTTCACGCTGCTGCGCAGCGGCGGCCTGGATTGGAACCTGCTCTCGCCGGCGCAGCGCGCCTCGCTCGGCGATGCGCCGGGGATCGCATACCGCACCGTCCCGCTGGCGATGGTGGTCGGGCTGGCGCTGCAGACGCGGCACGCGCCGCTCGACGACGTACGGGTGCGCCGCGCGATCGCCGCGTCGATCGATCGGGCCGGCATCTCGCGCACGATCACCGACGGCCGCTATCCGGTCGTCGACACCGCGCAGCCGCTCGGTTCGTGGGCGCGCGATCCGTCGGTGCGCGAGCCGGGCTTCGATCCCGCCGTCGCGGACCGACTGCTCGACGCCGCCGGCTGGCGGCGCGGTTCGGGCGGCATGCGCGCGAAGGGCGGCAAGCCGCTCGCGCTCACGTACGTGCAGTTTCCCGAGTCGCAGACCGGCGTCCGCGTCGCCGTGGTCGTGCAGCGCGAGCTGCAAGCGCGCGGCATCGACCTCACCATCAAGTCGCTCTCGAACGCGCAGCTGTTCTTGCCGAAGGCCGAGGGCGGAACCCTCGCCACCGGCCGCTTCGATCTCGCCTACGTGCCTTGGCCCATGGGCGCCGACCCCGACGACGCGTTCTTGCTCGCGTGCGACGGCTTCGCCAACTACGCGCGCTGGTGCGACCCGCAGGTCGACGCGCTCGAGCGGCGCGCACAAGTCGCGCCCGATCGCGCCGAGCGCGCCCGGCTCTACGGGCAGATCGAGCGCCGCGTCGCCGACGCCGTGCCGATCGTGTTCTTGTTCGATCCGTCCTACTCGTACGCGTATCGTACGTCGCTGCACGGCTTCTTCCCCAACGCCTTCACCCCGACGTGGGACGCCTGGCGCTGGCGCCGAACGAGCAGCTGACGTGAACGCGCTGCTCGCGTCCGGCATTCCCTACGAGATCGCCGGGCTGATCTACTTTCTGTTCTATCTCGCGATGTCGCGGCCGCGCGCGGCGGCGGCGTTTTCGCGTCGCTCCAAGGTGCTAACGCTGCTCGCGGCGATCGCGCTGGTCGGCGCGGCGGTGCTGCACTACGGCGCGCAGCCGCTCGGCATCGCGATCATGCTGGCGCTGGTGGTCGTTTCGCTCGTCTCGACGTATCTGGACCGCCGCGCCGGCTGACGCCGGTCAGCGCTGCGCGATGACTTCGAGCCGGTTGCCGTCGGGGTCTTCGAAGAAACAGGCGTAGTAGGTCGGGCCGTATGCTTCCTGCGGCATCTCGATCGAGCGGGCACCGATCGCCGGCAGATAGGTCGCGATCGCGTCGACGGTGCCGCGCGAGGGCGCCAGGAACGCGACCCGGCCCGGGCCAGGTGACATCTCGGGGTCCTCGGTGATGCCGAACCACTCGTTGGGACGGCGGTCGGGCGCGCTCTCATCGGGGATCGCCCACGTGGTGAACGTCGCGCCTTCGTGTTTGACGGCGCCCAGCAGATTGAGGATGGCGTCGTAGAACGCGGTGGCCTGGACGCGATCGCGCACGCGCAGGTCGACGTGGGAGACTAGCATTCCCCGCAATTCGAGCGGGAGGCGCGGCCTCCCGGTCAAAACGAGCGGCGATCGTGAGTCCCTATCCGTTACGGCGTCACCTTCGCACAGGCGTCAGCTGAGCGCCTTGACGCCTGCGACGACGCCGTCGATCGACTTCTTCGCGTCGCCGAAGAGCATGACGGTCTTGGGGTCGTCGAAGAGCGGGTTGTCGATGCCGGCGAAGCCGGAGTTCATCGAGCGTTTGAGGACGACCACGTTGGCGGCCTTGTCGACGTCGAGGATCGGCATCCCGTAGATCGGGCTCGACTTGTCGGTGCGCGCGGCGGGGTTGGTGACGTCGTTGGCACCGACGACCAGCGCGACGTCGGCGCGCTCGAACTCGGGGTTGATGTCGTCCATGTCGTACAGCGAGGTGTACGGCACGTTGGCTTCCGCCAGCAGCACGTTCATGTGGCCGGGCATGCGGCCCGCGACCGGATGGATGGCGTACTTGACCTCGACGCCGCGCTTCTCGAGCTGGTCCTCAAGCTCGCGGATCGAGTGCTGCGCCTGCGCGACGGCCATGCCGTAGCCGGGGACGACGATCACTTCGTTCGCGTAGGCCAGCATCGCGGCGACGTCGTCGGCGCTGACGCTGCGCACGGTGTGCTGCTTCGCGCCGCCCGTCGCGGTGCTGGTCGTGACCGCGCCGAAGGCGCCGAAGAGGACGTTGGTGATCGAGCGGTTCATCGCGCGGCCCATCAGGACGGTCAGCAGCGTGCCGGATGCGCCGACCAGCGCGCCGGCGATGATCAGCACGCTGTTGCCGAGCACGAAGCCGGTGGCCGCCGCGGCCAGGCCGGTGAACGAGTTGAGCAGCGAGATGACCACCGGCATGTCGGCGCCGCCGATCGGCAGCACGAACAAGATGCCGAGGACGAACGCACACCCCAGCGCGACCCAGAAGAACGAGAGCGCGTTCGGATTGTCGGCGACTACGAAGCCCCACGAGACCAGGATCGCCAGCAGCAGCGCCGCGTTGACGACTTGCTGGCCGGGGTAGGTGATCGGGCGGCCCGACATCACCTCTTGCAGCTTGAGGAAAGCGATGATCGACCCGGCGAACGAGAGCGCGCCGATCACGGCCGAGAGCACGCTGGTGAACGAGACGTCGGGCGTCGGGACGGTGCCGGCCTGATACAGCTTGAGCAGCTCGCCGGCGGCGACCAGCGCGGCGGCGCCGCCGCCCGCGCCGTTGAAGATCGCGACCATCTGCGGCATCGCGGTCATCTTGACGCGCTGCGCTGAGATGATGCCGACCGCGGCACCGACGATCAGCGCCGAGGCGACGACGATCCAGTTGACGATCCCCTGCGTGAGCACCGCGACGACCGCGATCAGCATCCCGAGCGCGCTGATGCGGTTGCCCAAGCGCGCGGTCTTCGGCGAGCTCAGGTAGCGCAGGCCGACGATGAAGCAGATCCCGGTGATCAGGTAGGCGATGTCGACCGGGTTGGCCAGCGCGGTGTCGGAGGCGCTCACGCGTTGTCCTCGCGCTTGGGCGCCGCCGCTCGCGGCTTGAACATCTGCAGCATGCGTTCCGTCACCGTGTAGCCGCCGAAGACGTTGAGCGAGGCGAGCACGACCAGGATGAAGCCCAGGATCGCGTTGTACGGCGTGTCGACCACGCCGGCGACCAGGATCGCGCCGACCAGCACGATGCCGTGGATGGCGTTGGTCGCCGACATCAGCGGCGTGTGCAAGGTCGTCGGGACCTTCGAGATGACTTCGAGTCCGAGGAACACGGCCAAGATGAAGATCGTGAGCTCGGTGAGCAGATGTGCGGTCACGTCGTCTCCGATTCGCGGTGCGGGGTCAGGTGGCGGCGAGGGCCGCGCGGGTCGGCTCGTGGACGATCTCGCCGTCGCGCACGATCGTCGCGCCGCGCGCGATCTCGTCGTCCGGGTCGAGCGTGAGCTTGCCGTCGCGCACGAGATAGGTGATCAGCGCCTGGACGTTGCGCGCGTAGAGCTGGCTGGCGTGGGTCGGCACCGTCGCCGGCAGGTTGACGGCGCCGATGATGCTCACGCCGTTCGGGCTGACGACCGTTTTGCCGGCCACGGTCAGCTCGGAGTTCCCGCCCGTCTCGGCGGCCAGGTCGACGATGACGCTGCCCGCCTCCATCGCGGCGATCGCCTCGGCCGTCACCAGCACCGGCGCCTTGCGCCCGGGGACCGCGGCCGTCGTGACGACCACGTCCGACGCGCCGATCGCCTTGACCATCGCGGCGCGCTGGATCGCGATCTCCTCGGCGGTGAGCTCGCGCGCGTACCCGCCTTGCCCGGTCGCTTCGACGCCCGCGATCTCGAGAAACTTCGCGCCCAGCGACTGCACTTGTTCCTTGACGGCCGCGCGCGCGTCGTAGCCGGTGACCTGCGCGCCCAGCCGGCGCGCGGTGCCGATCGCTTGCAATCCGGCGACGCCCGCGCCGATGATCAGCGCGCGCGCCGGCTTCACCGTGCCGGCCGCGGTGGTGAGCATCGGGAAATACTTCGGCAGGGCGGCGGCGGCGAGCAGCACGGCCTTGTAGCCGGCGATCGAGGCTTGCGAGGAGAGCGCGTCCATCGCTTGCGCCAGCGTCGTGCGCGGGATCAGCTCCATCGCGATCGCCGAGAGCCCGTGGTCGGCGTACCGCTCGACCGAACGCGGATCGCCGAGCGGCGAGAGGAAGCCGATCAGCGTCGCGCCGCGCGGGATCAGGTCGACCTCGGCATCGCTCGGCTTGGCGACGCGAGTGACGATCTCGGCGCCGTGGTAGAGCTCGTCGCCGTCGACGACCTGCGCGCCGGCCGCCGCGTACGCCGCGTCGCTGTAGAACGCGTCGTTGCCGGCGCCGCGCTCGACCGCGACCGTGTGGCCGTCCTTGACGAACTTCGCGACGATCTCCGGGACGAGCGCGACGCGTCGTTCGCCGGGTGCGCGTTCGGTGGGGACGGCGATCCTCATGAGCCGACTGTTATCGCAGTTCGAGCCTCGGGTCCCTCCGTGGCGGGAAGCCGGCGCCGCCGTGGGCGCCAGCGCAGGATCGGGCGCTCGAAGCCGTAGGTCACGGCGGTGGACACGGCCAGCGCGACCGGAATCGCGATCAGCGGGAAGGTCAGCATCCAGCGATGATCGGTGTGCGGGTCGCCGGCGTACGGCGGGATGCGCCACGTCTGCAGCTCGCGCGCGATCGGCACGTGCCACAGGTAGAGGTTGTACGAGATCGCCGCCAGGTACAGCAGCAGCGGGTTTGCCAGCGCGTACTGCGCGCGCCGGAACGCGAACAGCGAGCCGACGGCGGTCAGGAAGCAGGCCACCGCGATCGCCGAGCGCCAGCGCACGACCCACAGCTGCGGCCACTCGGGATCGAAGCGGTGCAGGTAGCAGTCGCGCGACAACGCGACGTAGAGCACGACGCCGGCCAACGCCATCAGGGTGAAGAGCCACCGGCGCGCCGCCGCTTGCGGGCGCAACGCGGTCGAGACGTACGCGAACGCGCCGAACATCCCGGCGGCGAAGAAATCGAGGTAGCCGGGCAACTGCGCCAGCTTCTGCTCGAGGTAGTAGTGATCGCCGTGGTAGCTCCACAGCCGCCAGGCGTTCGCGATCGCGAACATGACCAGCACGGTCGCCCGCGGCCAGCGCAAGAACGCGAAGCAGAACAGCGGGAAGAGCAGGTAGAACTGCACTTCGACGCCCAGCGACCACATCACGCCGTCGATCGACGAGTTGTACGCCGGGAACCAATCGTGGACGAACAGCAAGTGGATGCCGACGTCCTTCGCTCCGGCCGGCAGGTTCGGATAGGTCTGGAAGCCGATCGCGATCAGCACCGCGATGACCAGCACGTACGACGGCACGATCTTGAGCAGCCGGCGCGTGTAGAAGTGCCGCCAGGTCGGCGGCGGCGCGCCGACCGCGTGCGCCTCGACGAACGGCAGCGCGATCACGAAGCCCGAGATGAAGAAGAACAGCGCGACGCCCAGGTAGCCGGTCTCGGCCAGCCACTGCGGCGCGTCGTGCACCACGGGCAGGACGAGCGACTGCCAGCTGATCTGCCAGTAGTGAAACCAGACGACCAGCAGGATCGCGATCCCACGCAGGCCGTCGATCGTCGCGATGCGGCCGCCCCGCGCCAGACCCATGGCCGGTCCTTGGCGGGCCCCGGGCCGGGGCCCTCGCGCGGGCGGCCGGGCTGGTGTCAGAAGGTCGCGATCAAGCGCGGCTCGGGGAGCGGCGTCGTGTACGAGAGGAAGCCGTCGGCGATGAACTCGCGCTGCATGTCGAGCGCGGTTTCACGGTCGGGGCGCAGGTCGGAACGCACCTCGTAGCGCGGCGATTTCGCGATCATCTCGGGCGGCTGTTGCGTGTACTTCGCGCACGCCGCCAGGCTCGCGGGCGCGTACCAGCCCGCACCGGCCAGCTCGCCGGCGGCTCGCCGCAGCGCGCCCAACACGGCGCGCGCACGGCCGCTGTCGTGCAGCAGCGCGGGCCCGAAGAAGATCCCCGAGGCGGCGATTCCGGGCGGCGGCGAGGCCAGGATGCTGGCCTCTTTGCGCGTCACGAACAGCTCGGTGAACGGCGCCGAGGTGAAGACGGCGTCGATGGCCTTGCGTTGCAGCGCGACTTCTTGATCCGGCGTCGCGACGTTGACGGCCTCGATCTCGGAGAGCCGCATCCCCGCACCGCGCAGGATGCGTGCGACGTAATAGGCGGACGCGGCGCCGTTGCCGCCGATCCAGCCGATCTTCTTCCCGCGCAAGGCGGTGAGCGAGCGCAGTCCGCCGTCCCACAGGTCTTGGCGCACTTCGAGCGCCGAGGGCCGGCCCTTCGCCGGCTGATAGGCGGTCGAGGCGACGTACTTGACCTCCAGACCGCGTTGCACGGCGTTGAAGAACGCGGCCGAGAGCGCGCCGGCGGCGAGGTCGAGCTGGCTCTGTGAGACCAGCGCCATCGCATCCTGACCGGCGACGATCGGGGTGAGCGTCGGGTTGAAGCCGGCGTCGTGCAGATAGCCGCGCTCCGCGGCGAGGAAGACGGGCGCGAAGAGCGTGGAGGGCACGTAGCCGATCGTCAACGGCGTCGCCTCGGCGCGCGCGACGACGGGCACGCCCACGGCCAGCGCGCCGGCCGCGACGCCGCTCACGAAGCGGCGTCGCGTCACGGCGGCACTCAGTGCGCCGCTCCCACGGGGGCGGTGATGCTCAGCGTGTTGCGCAGGATGCCGATCTTCTCGATCTCGACCTCCATCACGTCGCCGTCCTTCATGAACTCGGGCGGCGTGCGCGCGAAGCCGACGCCTTCCGGCGTGCCGGTCGCGATGATGTCGCCCGGCTCGAGGGTGAGCCCCGCCGAGAGGTACTCGATGATCTTCGGGATCTTGAAGATCATGGACGACGTGTTGGCGTGCTGTTTGACGACGCCGTTGAGGCGCAGCGTCACCTCGAGGTTCTGCGCGTCGCCGATCTCGTCGGGGGTGACGATCCACGGCCCGAGCGGACAGGTGTCGTCGAGCGTCTTGCCTTTGAACCACTGCGTCGACGCGCGCTGCAGGTCGCGCGCGGTGACGTCGTTGAGGCACGTGTAGCCGAAGATCACGTCCAGCGCGTCGGCTTGCGCGACGTCCTTGCACGGCTTGCCGATGACGATCGCCAGCTCGGCCTCCCAGTCGTACTTCTGCGAGACGGTCGAGCTCAGGCGCAGCACCTGGTCCGGATCGGCGATGGCCGTCGGCGCCTTGGTGAAGATGTCGGGGACGGGCGGGAGCTTGAGCTCCTCGCCGCGCGCGCGGGCGCCTTCCTCGGCGTGCGCGAGGTAGTTGCGGCCGATGCAAAAGACGTTCTTGTGGGGGTGGAGCGGCGCGTGCAGCGTGGCATCGGCGAGCGGGACCGCCGGCCCGGTCACGCCGAGCGCGGCGGCGCGCTGCTCGGGACCCAGGCGCACCAGGGCGTCGAGCGACTCGACCGAGACCAGCGGCCGGATCGAGTCGCCCTCGAGGATGCCCGGCCGCGGGCCGGACGAGGGGGTGCTGAAGGAGACGAGACGCACAGCAGGGACCTCCGACTACGGATTGCGAAATTCGTCTTGCGATGCGGAAGCGGACAGCCCCTCCGCCACCACGGTCACCGTGGCCCTGCCCCCGCGGCGGCGGCGAAGCGGCGCAGCGTGCTCGCCGTCGTCCCACCGGGGGCCAGATCGAGCTCGCCGGGCCAGCCGACGACCGTGACCGCGCCTGCCATGGTGCCGTCGTGACCGAACAGGGGGAGCGCCATCGCGCACACGCCGACCAGGAACGACTCGACCGCGGTTGCGACGCCGTTGGCGCGCACCTCCTCCTGGAGCGCCGCGATCGCGCCGGCCTCGCCGGGGGTCTCGGCCAGGGCGACCGCCTCGGCCGCCCGCGAGTAGGCCAGGAAGATGCGCCCGGTCGCCGTCGTGCGCAGCGGATAGGTCGTCCCGACCCGCACGGCCAGCGTCACCGGTCGGCGGCTCAGCTCGATCCGCGCCACGGCCGGTCCGGCGTCGGTCCACAGGGCCAGCGAGACGGTGCGGTCGAGCTCGTCGCGCAGGGCGCCCAGCCGCTCGCCGGCCGCGCGAATGACGTCGAAGCGCTCGATAGCGGCCAAGCCCAGGTGTACCGCCAGCGGCCCCAGATCGTAGGCGGCGCTGCGCTCGCTCTGCACGACCAACCCCGCTTGCACGAAGCTCACCAAGTACCGGTGCGCCTTCGCCGAAGACATCCCGGCCGCGCGCGCGAGCGCGCCCAGCGGTACGGGTCCGTCGGCGTCGGCCAGCGCGCGCAGCAGCGCGGCACCCACCTCGACCGACTGCACCCCCGCTCGTCGGCGCGGCTGTTCGGGAACACTCGACACCCAGGCCCGCTTCCGCTCGCGCTCGCTTCATCCCGCAGGAGCACACCATGATCGCCACCGATTCGCTCGACCAACTCTTCACCGATGCGGCCGGTCAGGACGCGCAGCCGCTGTGGACCCAGATGGAATCCATGGTGCCGCCGTTCCCCGAACCGAAGGCGGTCCCGCACCTGTGGCGCTACGCCGAGATGCGGCCGCTGCTCGAACGCTCGGGCCGGCTGGTCGGCACCAAGGACGCCGAACGCCGCGTCTTCATGCTCGTCAACCCGGCGCTGAAAGCGCCGCAGACGACCGACACGCTGTACGCGGGCTTGCAGCTGATCCTGCCGGGTGAGATCGCGCGCGCGCACCGCCACGTCGCGTTCGCGCTGCGCTTCATCATCGAAGGCGACGGTGCGTTCACCGCGGTCGGCGGCGAGAAGGTCACCATGGCGCGCGGCGACGTCATCCTCACGCCGCAGTGGGATTTCCACGACCACGGTCACGAGGGCAAGACGCCGATGATCTGGCTCGACGGCCTCGACCTGCCGGTCTACCAGTTCTTCCCGGCCAACTTCGCGCAGCCGTACTCATCCGAGCAGTATCCGTCCACGCCCGCGGCGGGCGACTCGCACCTCAAGTACCCGTGGGCGGAGATGCAGGCCGTGCTCGACGAGCAGCCGGGGCCGTTCGGGTACGCCGAGTACCGCCACCGCGATCGCGGCGGCGCCATCTCGAGCGTCATCGGCGCGGCCGCGGAACGTCTGTCGGGCAAGACCAGCTCTCCGCTCCGCCGTGAGACGGCCGGCGTCGTGTATCACGTCTACGAGGGGCACGGCACGACCAAGGTCGGCGAGACGACGCTGCGCTGGGAGCGCGGCGACACGTTCTGCGTCCCGGCCTGGACGCGGTACCAGCACACGCCGGCCACCGACGCGTACCTGTTCCGCTTCGACGACGCACCGGTGCTGCGCGCGATCGGCGCCTATCGCAGCGAGCAAGAGGCGCCGTGAACGCGGAGATCGCGCTGCCGTATCCCGACGCGGACCTGCGCACGCATCCGCCGCGCAGTCCGCGCGCGGAACTGGGCGGATTGCTGTTTCTCCCGCGCACGATCGACAAGGTGCGGGCGAAGCTGCAAGGGACGCTGGGCTACTACAAGGTCGCGCCCGGGATCTCGGGTTACCTGTTCGAGTGGCTCGGCATCACCGAGGACGAGTTCACCGCCGCCGTGCGCGACGCGTCGAGCGACGAGGAGGTGCTGGCCTGGCTGGTCGCTCGCGTCGACGTGACGCGTTTCACGGAGATCAACGAACGGCTGCGGGTGCGCGCGATCCGCGACGACGAGCACTTCGCGCAGGTGCTCCCGCGCTATCCGGTCCTCAACGAGTACCCGCAGCTGCGCAATTGGTTCGAGATCTTCGAGGTCGACGACCGGTGGACGTTCGACCCCGCCAACGCCGACAAGGTCAAGACGACCGCACCGAGTTAGCGGCGTCGGCGCGGTCCGCCGTGAGCCGAAGTAACGCGCGCAGCGCTTCGGCGCGCCACGGCGCGACGCGGCCGTGCTCGTCGAGATCGAGCACGGTCAGCCACGCGTCCCGCGTCCGCTCGACGTCGCTGCGCTTGCCGGCCGCGCGTGCGGCGAGCACCTGCGCCGGCGGACACGGCGCCTGCGTCGCCGGTTCGCCCTCGTCGTAGGCGACCGCGTCGCCGAGCGAGATCTGCCACTGCGCGCGCGCCCCGGCGACGTCGCCGGCGCGGTAGAGTCGTACGCTCAGCGGCAGGCGGGCATAGCCGTCGACGCGCGCCGGCGGCATCGCCTCGCCGGCGGCGATGGCGGCGCGAAACTCGCGCATCGCGTCGAACTCCTCGGCGTGCGCGTCGAGATACCAGGCGCGCGCGACGTGGAAGCGCAGCGAGGTCTTGCCGCCCAGCGCGCGGGTCGCGTCGGCGCTCGCGGCCGGATCGGCGGCGGGGCGTTCCGGCGGCGCCGCCGGCTCGGCGACGCAGCCCAGCGCGGCCACGATCGCGAGCAGCGCGGCGACGCGCAGCGGCGTCACGTCGGTCGCCGGGTGAGGTGCCAGAAGCCGCAGTAGCGGCACTCGTAGGAGTACAGCACGTTGCCCATGCCGTTCATCAGCGCGTGGGCGTGCGCGTCCGCCTCGCTCGCATACTGCTGCTTCGAGGTGCACGAGCGTTCGAGATCGGCGTCGATGCGCGCGTCGGTGCGGGCGCGGTCCTTGAGGTACCACGCCATCAGGTCGTCGGCGGCCGACCCGCGCGTCTTTTGCGGTCGGTACCGGCGCCCCATCAGCCCGTCCCCTCCGCCGCCGTCATCGTCGCTCTGCTAGGGCGCGGGCGTTTTCATGACCTGCGGCAAGTCGGGCAGCCGCTTGGGATTGATCGTCATCAGCGGCACGGGCGTCGCCTGCACCGTCGGTGCGTTCTTCGCCTTCTGGCCGTACTTGCGGGCGACCGCCATCATCGCGTTGGCGGCGCCGATCGCGTTGGGGTCGGTGCCGCCGGCGCGCACGATCGTCACGTTGCGCCGGATGCGCGCGGTCTTGGGGTTGTAGTCGTAGGTGACGCGGTAGAGGCCCGAGATCGCGCGACCGTCGTCGGTGCGGATGAACATCTGCAGCGCGTTGCCGTAGGTGTGCGAGTTGTAGGCGGCATCGCTGCTGGCCTTGCCCGAGCGCACGCGCGTCACCTGACCGTACTTGTTCACCTCGACGACGAACTCGGTGTGGAGCGGCTTCTTCGGCAGCAGCGAACGCGGCTGCAGCGCCTCGACGTTGATGCGCTTCGGCGCGGGAGCGGGCGTGGCCGCCGGCGCCGCGGCGGCGGTCGCGACGAGCAGCGCGAGGGAGAGAAGGACGATACGCACGGGTGTTGCTTTTAGTTCCTCGAGAGGGCCGCGAAGACGGCGCCGCAGGACGCGCAGGCGACGATCACTTGGAACGTCGTCCCGTGCTCGTCCAAGTCGAGCGAGCGACGGTCCGTATCGGCGGTACCGCAAGAACGGCAGCGGGTCGAGGTCTGGTTCCCCGCCGAGGTGTCATCGGCCACCGTCACTGTGTTCCCGGATTCGGCGAGGACTACCTCGGCGCGGGACGGTTCCGGCGAGCCGCCGAACGCCGCGAGCGCGATGTCCCTTTCCCGCGTGGCGGCGCTGGTGGCGTCCCTCGCCATGCTCGCCGTCGGCAAGCCCAGCGCACCCCCGGTGGCGCCGCCGTTTCGCGGCCTGGGCGACGTCCGGGTGATCGAGACCCACGTCGTCCCCAGCACCGACGCCTCGGCACAGACCGGCGGGGGCACGCTCGATTACGTCGTCGCGCGCGTCGAGCTGACCAACGATCTGGGCCACGACCTCACCCCGCAGATCGCGCACTTCTTCCTGATCGATCGCGCCGGCAACCGCTATCAGGCGACCGACACCGGCTCGTCGGCCCTGCTGGGCATCAGCAACTCGCGCCAGCGACTGCTGGTGAACGAGAAGCGCGAGTACGTGCTCGGATTCCGCACCACCGATCCGAGCCTGTCCGGGACGATCGAGTACGATCCGTAGCATGCGCGCGCGACTGAGTGCGCTGCTGGCGCTGCTGCTGATCGCTTCGGCGATCGCTCCGGTGCGCGCGGCGCGGCCGTTACCCGACTCGGGTCAGTGGGATCGCACCTTCGCGCTGTACGCGCGCGACGTCAGCGTGCCGTGGAAGCGCATCTCGGTACGGCTGGACACCTACAGCGGCGCCCCGGTCGACTTCGCCGCCTACGACGTCGACCCGGCCGAAGTGCTGATCGCGGGCGGCTCGCGCTCGCGGCCGCTCGACACCACCCACCGCACGCCGGTCGCGCGCTGGCGCTTCACGCCGCCGGCCGGGCAGCGGTACACGCCCAACGACGTCGACGTGCCGCTGCAGAATCACGAAGGCTTCTTCGTGATCGAAGCGCGTCGCGGCGCCGCGGTGCAGCAGACGTGGCTCGACGTCACCCGCGTCGGCTTGCTGACGAAGGAGTCGCCGGGCGGCATTCTGCTCTACGGCGTGGACCTGGGCACCGGCCGCGCGCTGAGCGGCATGCGCATCACCTATCTGGTCGGCAATGCGTTCCAGTACGGCAAGACCGACGCGCACGGGATCGCGCGCTGGAGCGGCTCGCAGCGGCCGCGCTTCGCGCTGGCCGAATGGGGGCGCAGCAAGACGTTCGTCTCGTTCTTGCCGCAGGCGCCCGTCCCGGCGACGCTGGTCGGCGTGCGAACCGATCGCGGCGACGTGCGCGCGGGCGACTCGTTGCGCGTGGTCGGCTTCGCGCGGCACCGCGTCGGCACCGCGTATCGGCCGGCCGCCGGCGAGGCGCGCGTCTCGCTGCTCGTGCGCGGCCGCTCGCTGGCCGCGGCGAACGCGCACCTCGACGCGGCCGGCGCGTTCGCGGTCGATCTCGTCGTGCCGGGTGACGCGCCGGCCGGTGACGCCGCCGTGCTCGCCACCGTCGCCGGCGCGAGCGGCGGCGCGGCCGTGCACGTCGACGGCGTCGGAGCCGACGTCGTGCTGGCGATCGCGCCGGCGTGCGGCGGCCCCTGTCCGGCCGCCTCGCCGATTCCGATCGCGATCACCGCGAAGCATCCCGACGGCACGCCGATCGCCGGGCGCGACGTGCGCGTCCAGGTCGTGCGTTCACCGCACGTCGCGGCGCCGGGCACGCCCCAGAACGCCGGCGGCTGGGCGACCACGCAGATCGCGGACCTGCACGTGAAGACCGACGCCGCGGGCGTGGCGCAAGCGACGATCCCCGCGCCCAGCGACGGCTTGGCGTCGACCTACGGCATCCTGGCGACCAGCGGCGCGGCGAGCGCCTCGGGGCGCGTGGTCACGCCGACGGCCCCGTTCGCGCTCGCGGTCAGCGCCGAGCGCGCGCAGCTCGCGCTCGACGAGCCAGCCGCGATCGACGTGCGCGGCTTCGACGCCGCCGACGGCCGGCCGATCGCCGGCCTCGCGGTGACGGTGGAGATCGCGCACGGACCGATGCAGCAGGAGCAGCACATCACGCTCGACGCCGAGGGCAAGGGCCACGCCATCTTCCGCAACATCGTGCCGGGCACGAACCTCGTGTACGCGCGCGCGACGGTGGGCGCGGCGTCGGCGCTCGACGTCGCGGCCGTCACGGTCGCGCCGCAAGCGCTGCTCGGCGACGCCGGCTCGCAGAGCAGCGTCGAGACGTCGATCGTCACCGACAAGCAGCGCTACACCGTCGGCGAGCGGGTGACCGTGCAGGCCTCGCTCAGCGGCGCGGTGGGCGACGCGTTCATCGACCTCGAAGGCGCCCGGTCGATGGGCGAACAGACGGTCTCCGCGAGCGGCGGCCACGCCGGCGCGTCGTTCGTCGTGCCGGAAACGGTCGGCGACGCGGCGGTCGGCGTCGCGTTCGTGCGCGACGGCGCACTCGAGTTCGCCACCCACCGCATCGCGATCGACGGCCCCGGCCACGCACGCGCGACGACGCTGACCACCGCGCAGACGTCCTACGCGCCGGGTGCGGTCGCGCACGTCGCGATCGAAGACAACGGCGAGCACGCGGGCGCGACGTTGGCGATCCGGCTGGCGGATGCGCGCGCGTCGGGCGGGGCGTCGTTCGAGGACGCGCCGCAGGTGCTGGCCGGCACCGGCACGACGACGCAGAATCCGGCCTCACCCGATCCGGCCTGGCACGGCTCGGTGACGCCGCGCAGCTCGACCGCGCTCGACCAAGCCGCCAGCGAACGCGGCGAGCAGAGCGCGCAGGTGCTGGGCGCGGCCGCCGAACGCGCGCTGGTGTGGCGCATCGACCGCTCGGATCGCGAGGGCTTCGACCTCACGCTGCCGACCGATCCCGGCCGCTACGTCGTCTCGGTGCTGAAGGTGTCCGACGACGGCGACGTCGGCGCGGCGACGCTGGCGCTGGAGGTGCAGTGATGGCGAAGGCCGAGCAGCTGGGACTCTCCGCGGAAGGCGCGCGGCTGATGCTGCTCGACACCTACGGCTTGGTCTATCGCGCGTTCTTCGCGCTGCCCTCGCTTACGACAACGCGCGGCGTGCCGATCAACGCCGCCTACGGCTTCACCATGATGGTGACCAAGATCATCAACGACGAGAAGCCGACGCACGTGATCGCCGCCTTCGACAAGGGGCTGCCGGCGGCGCGGCTGGCGCTCTACGATCAGTACAAGGCGCAGCGGACCGAGACGCCGGACGAGCTGCGTTCGCAGTTCGCGCTGGTACGCAAGATCCTGGCCGTGTACGGCATTCCGGTCGTCGAGATGGACGGCGAGGAAGCCGACGACGTCATCGCGACGCTCGCGCAGCAGGCGGAAGAACAGGGCCAACAGGTGCTGGTCGTCACCGGCGATCTCGACCTGCTGCAGGTCGTCGACGCGCGCACGACCGTGCTGACGACGCGGCGCGGGATCACCGAGCTGGGCCGATACGACGAAGAGGCGGTGCGCGCGCGCTTCGAGCTCGAGCCGCGCCAGCTGCCCGACTACCGCGGCCTCAAGGGCGATCCGTCGGACAACTTGCCCGGCATCCCCGGCATCGGTGAGAAGACCGCGATCAAGCTGATCAAAGCGGCCGGCTCGCTCGACGCGCTGTTGGCGAACCCCGCGCTGGCGGGGACGCCCAAGCTGATCGCCGCGATCGAAGAGCACGGCGAGACGGCGCGCGTCTGCCGCGACGTCTCACGCATCAAGCGCGACCTGCCGATCGCGCTGGACTGGGACGCCGCGCGCTACGTGCAGCCCGGCAACGACGCCCTCTACGAGCTCTACCGCGAGCTGGAGTTCAAGACGCTGCTGGCCAAGCTCGAGCCGCCCGCGGAGCCGGTGCCGATCGCGTCCGACGAGCTGCTGGCGGGAAGATACGAGAGCTACACCGCGGTCACCGAACCGGCCGACGCGACGCGGATCGCGACCCTGCTCGACGCGGCGGCGCGGCGCGAGCGGGTCGCGCTCGCACTGCGCGGCGATGCGATCGCGGTCTCGACCGACGACCATGAGGCGTTCGCGTTCCTGCGCTCCACGCTCGAGGTCGGCGGAGTGCGGGCCGCGTTCACCCGGCTGTGGGAGAACGTGCCGCAGCTGGTGGCGTACGACGCCAAGGCGATGATCGGCGCGCTCGGGCTGCCGATCCGCGCGCTCGGCGACGATCCGATGCTGGCGGCCCATCTGCTCAACCCCTCGCGCGCGTTCGTCGACGAGGCGCAAGCGTCCAGCGAGTTTCTCGACCGCGTGCTGCCGGAGGAACCGGCGGCGGCGGCCGATGCGGCGGGCCTCTTGGCGCGCACCACGCGCGAGGAGCTCGAGCGCCGCAATCAGCTCGCGCTGTACGCCGACGTCGAGCTGCCGCTGGCGAGCGTGCTGGCCGGACTGGAACGAGTCGGGATCGCGCTCGACCCGTCCGCCTTGCGCGAGATCGCGGTCGAGGTCGACGCCGCGGTCGACCGTCTGCGCGCCGAGATCTACGAGCTGGCCGGTGAAGAGTTCAACCTGGGCAGCACGCAGCAGCTCGGCCGCATCCTGTTCGATAAGCTCAACCTGCCGGCCGGCAAGAAGAACAAGACCGGCTGGTCGACCGACGACGCCGAGCTGCAGCGGCTGCGCGGCTTCCCGATCGCGCGCCTGCTGCAAGAGTTCCGCGAGGTCTCCAAGCTCAAGAACACCTACATCGACGTCTTCCCCGAGCTGGTCGACGCGAATGGACGGCTGCACACGGTCTTCCGCCAAACGGCCACCGCGACCGGGCGGCTCAGCTCGACCAACCCCAACCTGCAGAACATCCCGGTGCGCAGCGAGATCGGCCGGCGCATCCGCAAGGCCTTCGTCGCGCCGCCCGGCCGCGTGCTGCTGGCCGCCGACTACTCGCAGATCGAGCTGCGCCTGATGGCGCACCTGAGCGGCGATCCGGCGATGCGACAGGCCTTCCTCGAAGGTCAGGACATCCACGACTTCACCGCGCGGCAGATCTTCGACGTCGGCCCCTTCGCCGAGGTCGACGGCAACCAGCGCCGCATGGCCAAGTCGGTCAACTTCGGCCTGCTCTACGGGATGTCGGACTTCGGTCTGGCGCAGCGGCTCGAGATCGAGCGCGCGCAAGCCAAGGAGATGACGACGGCGTACTTCGCGCGCTTCCCCAGCGTGCGCGACTACATCGAGCGTTCGCTCGACGAAGCGCGCGAGCGCGGCTACGTCGAGACGATCCTGGGCCGCCGGCGCTACATGCCCGACCTGCGCGCGAAGAACTACATGCTGCGCGCCGCCGCCGAGCGCGAGGCGACCAACGCGCCGCTGCAAGGCTCGGCCGCGGACCTCATGAAGCTGGCCATGGTACGCGTCGACCGGCGACTGCGCGAAGAAGGCTTGGACGCGATCATGCTGCTGCAGATCCACGACGAGCTGATCTTCGAGGTCGGCGAGCGCGATCTGGACGCCGTCGCGCGGCTCGTCCGCTACGAGATGGAGCACGCGCTCGAGCTGAGCGTTCCGATCGAGGCGACGCTCAAGAGCGGCGCCAATTGGTACGACGTCGAGAGCTACGACGTCGACGAGGCGATCGAGGAGACCGTCGGCTGAGCTCGGCTGAAAAGCGAAGCGGGGCCGTGCCGTAGCACGACCCCGCCCGCGTTTCCGCGCTCGCCGCGACACCCGCCGCGGCGATTCGGATCAGAGGGCTTGCGCGAGCGCCCAGCCCTTCGGGGCCCCGATACCGGCGGCCTGATTGTACTCGGTGGCGCTGCACGAGTACGCTCCGTTGCTGCCGGACGTGCACGGGGTGAAGTAGTCGCTGTAGCCGGTCGACTTGAACAGGCTGTAGAGGGTCGGGTTCACCCAGCCCAGCTTGGAGCCGTGTTCCTGGTTCGCCGTGACCATCAGGGCGACGAACTGCGGCGAGGACCACGAGGTGCCCAGGTAGTCGCCGAACGCGCCGCCCGTGTAGACCGCGACCGGGTCGAACGGGAGCGAGATGTCCGGCTGGTTGCGGCCCGTCGTGATCATGCCGGTGATGCCGCTCTGGTAGCTCGGCAGCGCGACGACCGTCGAGACACCGCCACCACCCGAGTAGCCGCTCTCGCTGCCCATCGTGACCGTCTCGAGGACGCCCGCCGAGGTTTCGGTGAAGTTCAGCCCACCGACCGATACGAAGTACGGGTCGCCGGCCGGGGCGCTGACGCCCTTGGCGTTGTCGTCGCTGCCGCACTCGTTGCTGCCCGAGTCACCGGCCGACGCGGCGAAGGTGACGCCTTCGGACGCGCCTTGTTCGGCGATCGAGTTGGTCGCGCTCTCGAACGAGGTGTCGCTCGACTCGCAGCCACCGAACGACGAGTTCACGACGCTGGCCTTGCCATCGCTGAGCGCCTGGTTGTAGGCGTCTTCGATGTTCTGGTCGGCGAGCGAGCCCATGTCGTAGACGATGATGTTCGCACCCGGCGCCAGGCCCGAGATGGTCTGCACGTCGAGGTCGGTCTCGGCATCGTCACCGCTGCCGCCGCCGTCGACGGCTTCGTTGGTGATGGTGCCGGTCTGCGTGACTTGCGCCGCGCTCAGGTAGCTCGCGACGTAGCTGGTGTTCACCGGGTCGTCGATGATGACGGCCGCGGTGTAGCCGGCGCCGTTGCAGCCGTGCTGGACCGGGAAGTCGAACGCCTTGGCGACACCCGTCGCGAGCGTGCCGCTCGAGTTCGTGAGCGGACCGTTGTCGGCGGCGGAGCCGTTGCAGCCGCTGGTCGGCGTCGGCGTCGCGGTCGGCGTGGCCGTCGGGACCGGCGTCGCGGTCGGGGTGGCCGTCGGCTTGGGCGTCGGCGTCGGCGAACCGCCCGGCGTCGGCGTCGCGGTCGGCTTCGGCGTCGGGGTGGCCGTCGGCGTCGCGGTCGGGGTGGCGGTCGGAGCCGGCGTCGGCGTCGGCGTCGCGGAGCCGCTGGTCAGCGAGACGTCGTCGACGTACTGCAAGTTCTGGTAGAGCGTGCCGTCCGGATCGCCGTGGACGCCGAAGTACAGGTACAGCGTCTGTCCGGCGTAGGCCGAGACGTTGTAGCTCAGCTGCGTCCAGGTCTTGGTGTTGTTGACGGTCGTGTAGAAGTTGTGAACGATATCGCCGCTCGAGTTGAGCAGGTCGGCTTCCTGCCACGAGTACTCGGTGTTGACTTCGTTCGTCTCTTGCCAGACCCAGAACGAGAGCACGCCGCTCGAGGGAATCGTCACGGCTTGGCAGACGCCCGCGTCGCCGTTCGGCTCCGAGGTCGTCGACCCGCTCAGCTCCGAGTACTTGCCGGTGTGCGGGTTGGCGGTCGAGATCTTGGCGTTGACGTTGCCGCACTGCGACCAGTACGTGAACCCGCCGGACTCGAAGCCCGGATCCTGCACGACGTTGGTCGCGTTCTTGCCGATCGCCATCGGCTTGCGCACGGAGGCGGCGCTGACGGTGCGCTGCGGCGCGATCGCGGTGCGGTTGGCCTGCGCCAACGCGTCTTGCGCCGCTTCGACTTGCGTGCGCGCGATGACGACGTTGCTCAGCGAGACCGTGTTCACCAGGCTCGCGATCGTGCTCGGCACGGTGGCGGCCGTCAGGTTCGCGAAGCGCGTGCCGTATTTGCCTTGCTGCACCGTGTGCATCTGGGTGTTGAAGTAGTGCTCCACCGTCGAGCTCGGCGCGGTCGCGTCGATGACGGTGCGGTTCGGATAGCGCTTGGTGATCGTGAAGCCGGCCTTTTGCAGATCGCTCAGGACCGCTTGTTCCTGCTCGGGCGTCGGCGCGTACATCGCGTTGAACTGCGCCTGGGTGAGGAACTGGTGGTATTGCGGCGAGTGCGGGTCGCTGACCGCCGCGACGAAAGCGTCCAGCTCCGCCTGGTGGTTGTACTGGAGCGTGATCGCGATGGAGGTGGGAGCGCTTGCCGCGCGCCGGCCAGCGTCAGTGAAGGCAAGGGACCCAAACGTGTGGGGAACCGAGATCGACGCCGCGGTGCGCATGGTCGCATCGGGGTTCGTCCCGCTCGGCGTACCAGCCGAGGGCAACGATCCCATCCGCCCGCCGCAAGCAGACAGCGCTAGTGAAACCACCAGCATTGGTGCGACAGCGCGTGCAGAACGTCGCAGTGTTCGAATGAAAGACACCCTGCTCAAAGCCTCCGCCGCCCGAATAGGGCGCGCAGCAACGCCCCTGCCACCAAACTTATGCCGGGTCAGCGAGGCGTGCCGCACAATGTTTGATTAGCGTTAAGGATTCCTGCGCCCGCTCCCAGGCTTGGTGGGAGGAATATGAAGATGCGACGTAGGTCGCATCTGTGGCATACCACCGCTGGCGTACGTAGCCGTACAAAGCAGGCGTGTTCTAGCCCTTTTGAGCCATGGCGCGCAAGACACGGAGCGCCGCGTCGATTTCACGCACGCCGGCCCCGGTGACCCGCAGGAGCACGTCCCCCTCGCGAAACGTGCCGATGCCGACGCGCACGTCCGGCATCGCGTCGGCGCACGCATCGAGCGCCCCCACGTCGACGTCGGCGAGGAAGAGCAGCGTGCCGACCGCCGGCGCCGCGGGCGCCTCCGCGTCGATCGCGAGCGCGTCGACGAGCGCGAGGCGCGTCGCGCGTCGCACGACGATCGTCGTGCGGACCGCCGCGCCGCGTTCGCGCAGCACGATCTCGCTGACCGTCGCGCTCGCGCCGTCCTCGAGCACGAGCGTCGTCGTTCCGACGTAGGCCGCGCCCCCGCTGACCAGCACCGGCTCGGGTCGGAGCTCGAGTCGTGCGCCGGCGTGAACGTGCCAGCGTGCGTCGTGCGTCGCGGGCTCCGGTCCCGAGAGCACGCGCGTCGCCATCTGTCCGGCGACGACCAGGTGCGCGCCGGGCGCGACCTCGCCGCCGATCGCGAACGCGTCGCCGCGGATCATCCCGGGTCCCAAGTGCGCGACGACGACGCGGCTGGCCGTTCCCTCACGGAACGGCCGGCTGGCGCGCAGCAAGCCGTCGGCGCGAATGCGCGAGACCAGCGTGCGCCCGCCCGCGGCGCGCGCTTCGAGCAGCAGCCGGTTCGCGCTCACCGCGCGGCGTCGAGCAACGCCGCGCGTTCGACGAACGCGACGACGTCGTCGACGCCGACGCCGTGGCGCAGATCGGTGAAGACGAACGGGCGCGTGCCGCGCGCCGCGGCGGCGTCGCGCCGCATCCGCTCGAGGCTGGCGCCGACGTGCGGCGCGAGGTCGATCTTGTTGATGACCAGCAGGTCGGCGCGGCTGATCCCCGGACCGCCCTTGGCCGGAATCTTGTCGCCGCCGGCGACGTCGATCACGTAGATCGTCACGTCGGCGAGGTCGGGGCTGAAGGTGGCGGCCAGATTGTCGCCGCCGCTCTCGACGATCGTCAGCGCCAACGCGGGAAAGCGGCGCTCGAGGTCGGCGATCGCCTGCAAGTTCATCGACGCGTCCTCGCGGATCGCGGTGTGCGGGCAGCCGCCGGTCTCGACGCCGACGATCCGCTCGGGCGGCAAGCAGCCGCTGCGCACGAGGATGTCGCGGTCCTCTTGCGTGTAGATGTCGTTGGTCACCACCGCCAGGTCGACGCGCGGATAGAGGCGCCGTGCCAACGCTTCGACGAGCGCGGTCTTGCCGGCACCGACCGGGCCGCCGATTCCGACGCGTGCGGCGCTCACGACGCGAACAGCCGGCCGTGGAGGCGGCGGTGGCGCAAGCCGTCGATTTCGAGCGCGGGCGCGCCGATCGCCAGCTCGTCGAGCGAACGGACCCGCGCCGCCCGCGCGACGGCGTCGTCGATCTGGGCGCGCAGCGCCCAGCGCGCGTGCGCGACCGCGCGCTGACCGAGCGGAACGGCACGCGCCGCGACCGACGCCAGCGTCGCCACCGTCGTCGTCACGTGCGCCGTGAGCCCGGTCTGCCAGCCGATGCCGCAGGCGGCGTAGCCCAGGGCGGCCGCCAGGACGTGCTGGCCGGCGCAGCGCTGCGCGGCCAAGGCGTCGGCGTAGGCGCTCAGGGCCGGCGAGCGCAGCTCCATCGCCGCGTAGCTGGCCAGCGTCGCGCGCGCGAGGTGCGCGTTGCCGCGGCGCAGCTCGGCGTTGGCCTGCGCGGCCGCCAATCGCTCGTCGAGCGCCGCGATCGCGACGCCGTCGCGCAGCGCCAAGACGAACGCCGCGCCGTCGAGCGGCGCGACGATGCCACGCAGGTAGTCCGCGATCCAGGCCCGCAGCGCGGCTTCGTCGCCGACGCGTCCGTCGGCGATCGCCGTCTCCAGGCCGAACGAGTGCGCGAACGCGCCGGCCGGAAAGGCCGCGTCCGCCAGCTGCAAGAGCGCCGTCAGCTCAGTCATGGTCGTCGTCGTGACCGTGCGGCGCGTGCGCATGGCGGAACGGCGGCACCACGCGCGCTTCGCGCACGACCGGCACGCCGTGCTCGCCGAACAGCGCGGTCAACAGCGGGTCGTACCGCACCACGATCGCGTCGTCGACCACCTGCACGGGCAGGTGACGATTGCCGAGCGCGTGCGCGAGCGCCAGCGCCGCGGCGATCGTCGGCGGCCGTCCGACCAGCACGTCGTCGGCCTCGACCGCGACCGCGACGACCAGCCGTTCGTCGGCGTGGACGATGTCGCCGTCGTGCAGGCGACGCTCGCCGCCGAAGCGCAAGCCGATCTCCCCGCCGCTCCACGCCAAGCGCAGCAGCCGCTTCGCGCAGTCGTCGCTGCGCACCGGGACCCGTTCGAGCGCGCGCGCGCCGAGCGGGAAGGTTGCCAGATTGCCCAGTGGGGCTTCGAGCAGCGCCAGCATCAGAACAGCGCGTAGCGCTGCGCGAGCGGCAGTACGGCCAGCGGCTCACAGCGCAGCAGCTCGCCGTCCGCGCGCACGTCGTAGGTGCGCGGGTCGACCTCGATGTGCGGCAGCGCGTCGTTGCGGATCATGGCCGTCTTGCCGATGGCGCGGGTGCGCTGCACCGCGACGAAGCGGCGCCCGCCGGCCGAGCGCTCCGGCAGGCCGTCGTCGAGCGCCGCCTGCGAGACGAAGGTCAGCGCGATCGCTTGCGGCGCGCGGCCGTACGCGCCCCACATCGGCCGCATGCGGCGCGGCTGCGGCGTCGGGATCGAGGCCGCCGGATCGCCCATCGCGGCCCACGCGATCATGCCGCCCTTGAGCACCAGCTCGGGCCGGAAGCCGAAGAACGCCGGGTTCCACAGCACCAGATCGGCCAGCTTGCCGACCTCGACCGAGCCGAGGTGGTCGGAGAAGCCGTGCGTGATGGCGGGGTTGATCGTGTACTTGGCGACGTAGCGCTTCACGCGCTCGTTGTCGCGCCGCTCGCCGTCGCCCGCCAACGAGCCGCGTTGCAGTTTCATCTTGTGCGCGGTTTGCCAGGTGCGCATGATCACCTCGGCGACGCGCCCCATCGCTTGCGAGTCCGAGCTGATCATGCTGATCGCGCCCAGGTCGTGCAGGATGTCCTCGGCGGCGATCGTCTCGCCGCGGATGCGCGAGTCGGCGAAGGCGACGTCCTCGGGGATCGCCGGATCGAGGTGGTGACAGACCATCAGCATGTCGAGGTGCTCGGCCAGCGTGTTGACGGTGTACGGCCGAGTCGGATTCGTCGACGACGGCAGCACGTTCGGCTCGCCGGCGACGCGAATGATGTCCGGCGCGTGGCCGCCGCCGGCGCCTTCGGTGTGGTAGGTGTGGATGGTGCGCCCGGCGATCGCGCGCAGCGTCTCCTCGACGAAGCCCGTCTCGTTGAGCGTGTCGGTGTGGATCGCGATCTGGACGTCGAGCTCGTCGGCGACGCGCAACGCCGTGTCGATCGCGGCCGGCGTCGAGCCCCAGTCCTCGTGCAGCTTGAGGCCGCAGGCGCCGGCGCGCACCTGCTCGCGCAAGGCGTCGGCCCCCGAGGCGTTGCCCTTGCCCAGAAAGGCGACGTTGACCGGTAACGCGTCGGTGGCCGCGAACATCGTCTGCAGGTGCCACGCGCCGGGCGTGCAGGTCGTCGCGGCCGTGCCGGACGCCGGCCCGGTGCCGCCGCCGAGCATCGTCGTCACCCCGCTCGAGATCGCGGCGTCGACCAGCTGCGGGCAGATCAGGTGGATGTGCGCGTCGATCGCGCCGGCGGTCAGGATCATCCCCTCGCCGGCGATCGCCTCGGTCGAGGCGCCGACGATCATGCCGGGTGTCACGCCGTCCTGCAGCAGCGGGTTGCCGGCCTTGCCGATCCCGGCGATGCGTCCGTCGCGCACGCCGACGTCGCACTTGACGATCCCGAGCACCGCGTCGACGACGACGACGTTGGTGATGACGGTGTCGAGCACGCCGTCGCCGGCGCGCGTGGCGGTCGGGTGCTGTCCCATCCCGTCGCGAATGACCTTGCCGCCGCCGAACACGATCTCGTCGCCGTAGACGGCGTAGTCGCGTTCGATCTCGATCCACAGATCGGTGTCGGCGAGTCGCATGCGGTCGCCGACCGTCGGTCCGTACAAACGCGCGTAGGCCGCCCGATCGATGTTCACCGCAACCGGATCCCGACGACGCGCCGCTCGCCGCCCAGCGCGACCAGCCCGACTTCTTTTTCGATCCCCGGCTCGAAGCGCACCGCCGTTCCGGCGGGAACGTCGAGCGCCATCCCCCGTGCCGCGTCGCGGTCGAAGATCAGCGCGTCGTTCACGTCGGCGAAGTGCAGGTGCGAGCCGACCTGGATCGGCCGGTCACCCGAGTTGTTGACCAGCACGCGCGTCCGCGCGCGCCCGGCGCGCAGCGCGATCGTGCCCTCGGCGGTGACGATCTCGCCCGGGATCACGGGATCGGCTCGTGGATGGTGACGAGCTTCGTGCCGTCGGGAAAGGTCGCTTCCACTTGCACCTCGGTCAGTATCTCGGGGATGCCGTCCATGACGTCCTCGCGTGAGAGCAGCGTGCGGCCGCGGTCCATCAGGTCGGCCACGGTCGCGCCGTCGCGCGCGCCTTCGAGCACGAACGAGCTGAGCACCGCGACGGCCTCCGGGTAGTTCAGCCGCAAGCCGCGACCGCGTCGCCGCCACGCCAGCTCGGCGGCGTAGCTCAACAAGAGCTTGTCGCGCTCGGCATCCGTCAGCATCGCTGAAACTTTCGTGAGCCGGGCGGGAGCCCTCTTGGCCAATTGGCGAAGGGCCGGCTGTGCGAACGCCGCTCCGTCTCGCTTCCGCGCTGCTGCTGCTCCCGCTCGCCACCGCGCAAGCGCACCTGAACGTGCCCTATTGCGTGCAGATCCCGCTGCCGTCCAGCGGCTGCGCGCCGCTCGCGGTCAAGGCGCCGCGCGACACCATGAAGCTCGCCGTCGTCACCAGCGGCAAGCTGCGCGAGCAGGGACTGATGTTCGTCAAAGACGTGCCGGCCAAGGAAGGGATGCTGTTCGTGTTCGCCGGCGGCGATCAGCCGCTGCAGTTTTGGATGAAGAACACGATCACGCCGCTCGACATGGTGTTCGTCAAGCAGGACGGGACGGTCTCGTCGATCGCCGCCAACGTGCCGTCCACCACGCCGCAGACGCCCGACGCCCAGATCCCGCGCCGCGGCGGCAGCGGCGCCTACGTGATCGAGTTGGCGTCCGGCGAAGCCGACCGGCTGGGCATCACCCCCGGCGTGAAGCTGGCGCTCCCGCACCTGTCGGCCGAGTAGCGCGCCGCAACGGCCGCGGCCAGCCGGTGGTTCTGGTACGAGGTGCCAGAGCTTCCGGAAGTCGAGACGATCGCGCGCGGCCTCGCCGGCGCGGTCGCCGGCAAGACGGTGGCGTCCGTGCGGGTGACGCTGCCGCGGATCGTCGTTGCCCCGGCGGGCGAGGACTTCGCCAAGGCCCTGGCCGCAGAGACGATCACCGCGGTCGGCCGGCGCGGCAAGTACGTGGTCATGGAGCTGGCCTCGGGCCGGCGCTTGGCCGTCCACCTCCGGATGACCGGACGCTTGATCGTTCAGCCGGAAGGGGCGACCGAGCCATACCCACACACGCACGTCCTGGTCACGTTCACCGACGGGACGCGCCTGGCGTTCGCCGACGCCCGCACCTTCGGCCGCATGCGCTTGCTTGCTGCCGGGGACGCCTGGGACGCCGACGGCGGGATCGAGCCGCTTTCTGAGGGGTTTACCAGCGAGGCCTTTGTGAGTATGCTGGACGGGCGTCGCACGCCGATCAAGGCGTTCTTGCTCGACCAATCGCGTATTGCGGGGGTTGGCAACATCTACGCGTGCGAGGCCTTATGGGAAGCGGGGATCCGGCCGAGCCGACCGTCCCATTCGATCAGCAAGCCGGCCAGGCGCCGGCTCCATGGCGCAATCCGAGACGTTCTCCAGCGTGCCATCACGGCCCGCGGGACCAGCGTCGACGATTACGTCGACGCTGAGGGGCTGCGCGGCGGGTTTCAAAATCAGCTCGCCGTTTACGGTCGCCTCGGCGAACCGTGCCATCGCTGCGGGAAACCCATCGTACGCACGGTCCTCGGTCAGCGCGGTACCTGGTGGTGCCGAGGCTGCCAAAAATAAAAATATAGACGAAGGAAGTCAACACTCATTTCCACCACGATCGATCCGCCGGTGCCGGCGGTGAACGAAGAAGAAGACCAACTCGCGCTCGAGCAGCGCTTGTACGAAGAGTCCTTGAAGGTCCTCGACGAGGGCCAAGTCCTCACGGGCGTCATCGTCGCCAAGTATCAGGACGAGCTCCTGGTCGACATCGGCGGCAAGTCCGAAGGCATCCTTCCATTTCGTGAGCTCTCGCTCGCGATCGAGCCGAAGGAACTCAAGGTCGGCGACACCCTGGAAGTCATGATCCACCGGATCGATGAGCAGGACGGTCAGCTGTATCTGAGCGAGCGTCGCGCGCGCGCGCTGAAGACCTGGGAAAAGGTCATCGAAGCGCACGAGAACGACGAAGTGATCGAAGCGACCGTCACGCAGGTCGTCAAGGGCGGCGTGCTCGTCGACCTCGGCATGCGCGGGTTCGTTCCGGCCTCGCAGATCCGTCGTCAGCCCGTCGGCAATCTCGACGAGCTGGTCGGCAAGAAGCTGCGCCTGAAGGTCATCGACCTCGACCACAAGCGCCACCGCGTGGTGCTCTCGCAGCGCCAAGTGCTCGAGGAAGAGCTCAACGCGAAGAAGCAAGAGCTGCTCGGCACGCTGCAGGTCGGTCAGATTCGCGACGGCGTCGTCGTGCGTCTGGCGGAGTTCGGTGCGTTCGTCGACCTCGGCGGCATCGACGGCCTCATCCACAACAGCGAGCTCTCGTACGCGCGCATCAAGCACCCGTCCGAGGTCGTCAAGATCGGCGACACCGTCTCGGTCGAAGTCATGAAGTTCGATCCCGAGGCGAAGAAGGTCTCGCTCTCCCTCAAGCACGCGCTGCCCGACCCGTGGGTCGAGCACGCCGACAAGCTGTGGGAAGGCAACAAGCTCATCGCGCAGATCGTCAAGGTCACCCCGAACTATCTCCTCGTCGAGATCGTCCCGGGCGTGCTGGCGATGGTGCCGAAGGGCGAGTTCGACGCCACCGTGCAGTACAGCCCCGGCCAAGAGGTCGAGGTCACGCTGCTCACGATCAACAACGGCACGCGCCGCATCACCGGCTCGATCCAGCACGTCGCCGACGTGCCGCTCGAGGACATCGGTGAGTTCCCGGTCGAGGACGGCTTCGGCTCGCTCGGCGTGGAGCTCGGCCAGGTTTGATCGCCTGACCGCTCGCGCGGACGAAAAGAACGGGGAGGCAGCGATGCCTCCCCGTTCTCGTTTTTCGACCGGGCGGATCGGGCGAAGCCCGAAGCCACTCAGCGGCGGTTGCCGCGCGTGCTCAGCTCGACGCCCAGCGGCGCGAAGCCGCTCGAGGTCGCGTAGGTCTGCTGCTGCTGGACGTTCTCGCGCTGCAGATGCGGCATCGTCAGGCTGATGCGGCGCGTGCGGCGGTCGACGAAGCGCACCGCGACCTCGATCTTCTCGCCGAGCTCGTAGTCCTCGGGATTGGCGTCGCTCTCGCGCACGCCGCCGACCACGCCGGGCGCGATCTCGACGCGCAGGCCCGGCTCCTTCGCGACCACGGTCCCTTCGATGACGTTGCCCGGCTTGAGCAGCGCCGCGTGGTCGCGCAGCGGATCGGGCAGCGCGTTCTTGCGCGAGAGCGAGATCTTCTTGCCGTTCTCTTCGATGCGCAGGACCTCGACCTGAATCGTCTCGCCGATCTGCACGACGTCCGACGGTTTGTCGACGCGCTCGAAGGCCAGCTCGCGCACCGGCACCAGGCCGTCGATGCCGCCCAGATCGATGAACGCGCCGAAGTCGGCGATGCGGGCGACGATGCCTTCGCGCACCTGGCCGACGGCCAGCGACTTGAGCACCTCGGCGCGCTTGGCGCGGCGCTCGTCCTCCACGGCGCGGCGGTGCGAGACGACGATGCGGCGCCGGTCGTTGTCGACGTCGATGACGCGCAGCGGCACCTTGGTCCGCACCAGCGTCTCGATCGCCGCGCCCGGCACGACGCGTACTTGCGAGGCCGGCAAGAAGCCGCGGATGCCGCCGACGTCGACCAGCAGGCCGCCCTTGACGGCGACGGTCACCGTGCCGGTCAGCACGTCGTTGTTCGCCTTGGCCGCCACCACGCGATCCCACGCCTGTTGGGCCCGCAACCGCCGCTGCTCGTCGCCGGGCTTCTTCGCGGGCGCCGCGGGCGCGGCACCGTCGGCCGGCGCCGGCGCGGCACCCTCGACCGCCGGTTCGGCGGCTTCGGCCGGCGCGGCCTCGACCGGCGCGGCCTCGGCCGGCGCGACCGGGACGGTGACCTCGAGCTCGGCGACCGGCGCGACGTCGCTCAGTGCGGGCTCGGGCGGAGCGTCCGCCGCGACGTCGGTCAGCGCCGGTTCGGCCGCCGCGAGCGGCGTCGCGACGTCGGTCACCGCGAGCACCTCGCTCGGCTCGGGCTCGACGTCCGTCACCGCGGCGACGTCCGAGGCGATCGGGTCCCGCCCGACCGGTTCAGGGACGGGCGGTTCGGCGGCGGCGATGGGGGTCGACTGATCCATGATGTTCGGACGCCCTTCGGCACGCACCGTGTCACTACTCTCGGGACGAGCGAGCCGGCCTAAAATCTTCGTTTTTACGAGCCGAGGAGCGAACGGACGGTCGTCCGTCAAACGTTGGCCCGTGCGGGCGAGGAAGCTGCGCGTCGGCCTGACCGGTGGAATCGGCTCCGGAAAGAGCGCCGTCGCGACCGCGTTCGGCGAGCTCGGCGCGACGATCGTCGACGCCGACGTGTTGGCGCGCGACGTCGTCGCGCCCGGCAGCCCCGGTTTGCGGGCGATCGCGGCGCGCTGGCCGCAGGTCGTTCGTGCCGACGGCGCGCTCGACCGCCCGGCCCTCGCCGCGATCGTGTTCGCCGACGAGTCCGCGCGCGCCGCGCTCAACGCGATCACCCACCCGCTGGTGCGCGCGCTCGGCGACCTGCGCGAGCGCGAAGCGCCCCCCGGCGTCGTCGTGCACGTCGTCCCGCTCTTGTTCGAAGGCGACTTCTGGCGCGCGTGCGATCGCACCGTGCTGGTCGTCGCGCCGCACGACGTGCGCATCGCGCGCGTCATCGCGCGCGATGCGACCGAGCGCGAGGCGGTCGAGCGCCGGATGGCGGCCCAGATCGATCCGGAGCGTGCGCGCGTCATGGCCGACTACGTCATCGAGAACGACGGCGACCTCGCGCAGCTGCAAGCCCGCAGCGCGAGCGTCTACGGCGCGCTCCTGCACGATCTCGACGAAGAAGAGGACGCTCTGCGATGAACCCCACCGCGCCGCAACCGCTCTCGATCGACGCGCTGCTGGGCGGCTCGTGGCGCCTGTTTCGCGCGAACCCGACGATCCTCGTCCCGATCGCCGTGCCGTTCTTGCTCGTCATCCCGCTGATGGTGCCGTTCGCGTTGCTCCTGACCTGGGCCGTGGCGCACCCGAAGGCGCAATTGGACGACTACGCCGCCGGGTTGGTGCTGGCGTGCGTGCTCGGCGCAGCCGTCACGGTGCTCCTGTGCTGCTTGGGGACGGCGGCGGCGTTCGCGATGGCGAACGCGCTCTGGACGCGCGGCGCGGCGTCGGTCGGCGCGGGCGTCTCGACGACGCTGCGGCGCATCGGTCACCTCATCGTCGCGAGCGTCTGTTTCGTCGTGCTCGAGATCCTCGCGCTCGTGCTCGCCATTCCGACCCTGACGGCGTCGGTGTGGGCGCTCTTGCTCTTCTCGATCTACGTCATCCCCGCGGTGACGGCGGATCGCAACGGCATCGAGGCGTTCAGAGAGTCGTTCGCGCTGGTTCGTCGCTGGCCGGGACAGTCCGCGCTCACGATCCTCATCCTGGTCGCGCTGCAATACGCGATCTCGCTGGTGTTCGCGCCGTTCTCGCTCGCGTTCGGCCTCTTCGGATACGGGCCCAGCTCGGGCGTGCCGCCACAGATGCCCCCCGTGACGCTGCTCGTGGTCGGCGGCGCGTGCATCGCGCTCGCGTTCCTGCTGAACATCGCCTATTACGGGTTCTTCGCGATCGGTCTGACCGGCATGTACCGGTCGCTGCGCGGACTCGCCGAGCATGCGGACCCTGGGCAACCGGGCGTGGCCCTGCCGACAGAGGTTGCGCCCGGGCGCGCCGAAGGCTGAACGATGGAGCAAGCACTGGCGTCCCCCGTTGCGCTACGGACCGTGCGGTCCTCGCTGCGCATCGCGGCGCTGGGCACGTATCTGCCCGAGCGGCGCCTGACCAACGCCGACTTCGCGAAGATGGTCGATACGAGCGAGGAGTGGATCGTCTCGCGGACCGGGATGCGCGAGCGGCGCATCTCGCGTGAAGACGAGTACACCAGCGACCTGTGCGTGGCCGCGGTGGAGGATCTCCGCCGGCGCGGCGGCTCGCTCGACGAGGTCGACTACGTGATCGCGTGCACGATCACGCCGGACTACTATTTTCCCAGCGTCGCGACGCAGGTGCAGCGCCGGCTGGGCTTGCACGGCGTCGGCGCGATCGACGTCGGCGCGGCCTGCGCGGGATTCGTCTACGCGCTCGACCTCGCCGACGCGCTGATCGGTTCGGGTCGCGCGCGCACCGTGCTGGTGGTGGCCGGTGAGACGCTGACCAAGATCACGGACTACACCGATCGCACGACCTGCGTGCTGTTCGGCGACGGCGCGGCCGCGGCGCTGGTGACGCAGAGCGACGCCGCGAGCTCGACGCTCTTGGCGCGCCGCGTCGACGCCGACGGCGAGGCCGGCAAAGAGCTGTACTGCACGGGGCTGCGTCCGGAGATTAGCGGGATCGTCGATCCGGCCCGCAGGCTGCGCCAGAACGGACGCGCCGTCTACGAATGGGCGGTCACGCACGTGAGCGGCGGCATCGCCGAGCTGCTGACCCAAGCCGGACTGCGCGCCGACGACGTCGACTGGTTCGTGCCGCACAGCGCCAACGGACGCATGATCGAGTCGATCTGCAAGCGCAGCGGGATCCCGCTCGAGCGGACGCTGACCAGCTACGAGCTGTGCGGCAACACCTCGTCGGCGTCGATCCCGCTGGCGCTCGCGCCGGCCCTGGCCGACGGTCGCGTGCGCGCGGGCGACCGCGTGCTGCTGTACGGCTTCGGCGGCGGTCTGGTCGAGTGCGGGCTCCTATTGCGCTGGAGCTAGGGGCGGGTTGTCGAAGGCCGGCGCGCTGCGCCCGACGTCGAAGACGCGCTCGTCACCGATCGCGTCGAGGAAACCGCGCACGACGTAGACACCGCTCGGGCGCAACGCCAGCGGGTGTGAGAGCCGGATCGAGCCGGTGTCGTCGCGCAGCCGCGGAATGCTGCCGTCCTCGTACGGCACGCCGGCGATCGTGATCACCGAGCCCGCTTTGGCGGCCAGTGCTTGCGCGACGGTCGCCGGCGGATCGAACACGATCGGTTTGTCGACGACGGTCCCGAAGTCGGTGCCGAGCATCGAGACGCGCACGACGTAGCGGCCGGGCTCGAACGCGCGGCGGTCGATCGTCGTCGAGTCGACGATCATCGCCGCGAGCCGCAGCGTGCCCGGCGCGACGTCGATCTGGCGCGTGATCGGGATCGGTTTGTGGCCGTTGACCGACGACCAGACCGGCAAATCGTCGCGCAGCACGTCGACGCGGAACAGATCGGCGGTCGGGAAGACCAGCTGCACGACGTGGCCGGTCGGATTGTGCAGCACGATCGTGACCGTGAAGGGCGTCAGCAGCGCCGTCCCCTCGCGGGTGAGGGTGACCTCGGCGGTGACGCCGCGCGTGGCGGAGGGCCGCGGGGCGACGAACGCCAACGCGCCCCCGGCCAGGAAGCCCGCCCGCGTCATCGGCCGCCCCGCAGGACGCGCCCGGGTCGCGCGCCCGTGCGCTCGCCGTTTCGTACCACGGCGCGCCCGTTGACGAACACGTCGCGGATTCCCTCCGGCGGGACGCACGGATGCTCGTAGGTGGCGCGATCGACGACGCGCTCCGGATCGAACACGACCAGGTCGGCGTGCATCCCCGGCGCGACGACGCCACGCTCGCGCAGGCCGAAACGCTCGGCCGGCAGCGCGGTCATGCGCCGGATCGCCTCGCCCAGATCGAAGACGCGCAGCCCGCGCGCATAGCGGCCGAAGACGCGCGGAAAGGTGCCGTAAGTGCGCGGATGCGGGACGCCTTGCACGGTGATCCCCTCGTATGCGCGCGCCGACGCGTCGCTGCCAACGCAGCAGAAGCCGGCGCCGAAGACGGTGGCGACGTCGTCCTCGCGCATCGAGAAGAACGCGCACTCGACGCGCAGCGCTTCGTCGACCAGCAAGCGGATCGCGGCGTGCGCGGGATTCATCCCCCAACGGCGTGCCAGCGCGTCCATGCGCACGCCGGCCAGCTCGGCGTTGCGTTCGCTGCCGACGCCGGTGATGAGGATCGTGTCCCAGCCGTCGCCGCCGTAGGCGGGATCGCGCGCCAGCTCGAGCGCCAGCGCGGTCGCGGTCGCCTGCGCGGGCTCGCGCAGCCGCTCGAGCGTCGCGGCGGCGCCGCCGTCGCGCAGCGCGTCGGGCAGCAGCGTGTCGAGCTGCGTCCACGACGCGACGTACGGATACGCGTCGCACGCGGCGTCGATCCCACGGCCGCGCGCGCGATCGATCATCTCGAGCGTGCGGTGCACCTTGCCCCAGTTGCGCCGTCCGGCGGCCTTGTGGTGCGAGAACTGCACCGCCGCGCCGGCGCGCTCGCCGACGGTCAGCGCCTCGATCACCGCGTCTTCGAGCGCATCGCCTTCGCTGCGCAGGTGCGTCGCGTAGCGCGGCGCGCCGGCGGCGGCGGCGGCGCTCGCGCACGCGACCAGCTCGTCCAGGCCCGCGTGGCGGCCCGGCTCGTAGATCAGCCCGCTCGAGACGCCGAGCGCGCCTTCTTCGATCGCGCCGCGGATCAGGCGCTCTTGCGCCGTCAGCTGCTCGCGCGTGAGCGGACGCACATCGTCGCCGGCGACGCAACGGCGCGTCGTCCCCAAGCCGACCAGCGAGGCGACGTTGAGCGCCACGCCTTCGCGCTCGACCAGCGTGAAGAACGCGTCGAAGGTCGTCCATTGGACGTCGAAGCGGTACGCGCGCGCGTCGGCGCGCTTCGCCGCCAGGGCTTCCCCCAGCAGCGGTGATACAGATGTACCGCAATTCCCGCCGATCTCGGTCGTCACACCTTGACGAATCTTTCCTTCGCAACGTCCGTCGATGAGCCAGAGTTCATCGGAATGGGAATGGACATCGATGAAGCCCGGCGCAAGTACATGACCGGCGCACGGAATACGCTCGAAGGCGTCGCGGTCGGAGAGATCTCCAACGGCAGCGACCCGGCCCTCGGCGACCGCGACGTCCGTGGTAAATGGTGCTCCACCGCGTCCGTCGTGGACCAGCGGGCTCTCGAAGATCGACCAGAACAGCGTTTAACCTAGCTTTCGCTGGGTACAGGGCGAACGGTGGGCTGACAGCTCAGGGGGACTATTTCCAACATGGCGACCAACGACAACGTGACGACGACGAACGGCGGGGGCATGAGCGTCCGCGAGGCCGGGAAGCGCGGCGGAGACCGTGTGAAGGCGAAGTACGGGTCGGAGTTCTACGAGGCGATCGGCCGCAAAGGCGGCGAGGCCACGAAGAGCAAGTACGGCCCTTCGTTCTACGAGGAAATCGGAGCCAAAGGCGGCCAGAAGCTGAAACGCTCGACCAAGACGGCCGGCTAGAGCATGGCCGACCCGAAAAAGCCCGCGGCGAAGCCGCGGGTGGAGAAGGTCGACGGCGAAATGTCGGTTCGTGAGGCCGGGAAAAAGGGCGGCGACACCGTCCGAGATCGGTACGGCTCCGGGTTCTACGAAGAGATCGGCCGCAAAGGTGGACAGGCCACGCGTGAACGTCACGGGGCCGAGTTCTACGAGTCCATCGGGCAAAAAGGCGGCAAGGTCGTCAAAGACAAGTACGGCCCGGAGTTCTACGAACAGATCGGTCACAAGGGCGGACAAAAAGTCAAAAAGCTGATCGCTGACGCGAAACGCAACGCCCAAGAAGAGACGAAGCCGGAGACCTAACGGCACGCGCCGAGGTTCACCAGGCGGCGAAACTCCGCCGCGATGGTGCCCGGCGACGCGCTGCCGTCCGGAGTGAGTGAGAGGACCAGCCCGTGCGGCGTCGACCAGACGACGCCCCGCGGTTGGTTCCGTCCGCCCACGGCGTGAACGTCCGCACAGGACGCCATGCCCGGCCAGGGCTGAAAGGCCGCCAGGGTCCCGCCGTTGCGCGGCCACTCCGAGAGGATCCAGGCCCGCCCGTCGCGCTCGTACTCGAGCCCGACGCCCTCGTTCTGCGAGATGGACTCGCCGTGGAACGGGGTCAGCAGCGCCACGTCCGTCAGCGGGCGGTCCGGCATGAACGGGCGGAAGCGGATCGCGCGCACGGCGACCGGGAAGGTCGTCTGGAAGCCGCGGCGCGCCAGCGTGGTCGGCGGCGGGCTGGCGTCCGCCAGGACGACGACGGCGGTCAGCAGCAACGGAGCGAGCATCGCTAGGACGTTCCCGGTTTGATCCCGGTGATCCGTCCGAAGTTGGTCTGCCCGGTCGAGAAGTTGATCTCGATCCGCGAGACGTGGATCACCGCGCCGCCGTCGGTGATCGTCGAGGGCTTGGCCAGCACCAGCGTCTTCGACGCGCCCAGGTACTCCGCGCCGGTGCTGCGGAAGGTTCGCACGTGCCCGTGTCCGTCGTCTTGGCGGAAACGCACGGGCCCGGTCACCGACAGATCGTTGGTCGAGAGGTTGTACGTGACGCCGTCGGCCTGCATCGTCACGTCGGGCTTCCCGCGCTGGTGCAGCCGGCCGTCGCGCACGTGCGCGATCGAGACGAAGCTGCCGTCCGGACTCATCGTCACCGTGTCGTAGTCGAGCGACCAGTCCTTGCCGTCGATGCGCCGCCCCGAGATGACGCCTTTGTCGAGCGTCGCCGGTCCGGTGAAGCGCGGCGGCGTGACGTCGGTGCCGGCGATGCCGATCTCGAAACCGATCCAGGCCAGCACGCCCAGGCCCGCGAGCGCGAGCAGGGTGCGCCACGGGAACGTCACCGGCGCCGCCGCCAGAACGGGAGCGCGATCAACGCGGCGAGCGCGATGCCGACCGGCGCCGGTCCGATGCGCGCGTACGGGCCGGGCGCGGGCGCGCCGACCTCGCCGACGACGACCGCGCTCGTGCCGAGCGTCGTGCGCCGCGTCCACGTCCCGTCCGGCGCGATGATGCCGCTGATCCCCGTCGCGCCCGCGCGCAGCACCCAGCGCCCCGTCTCGACCGCGCGCAGCGTCGCCGCTTGCGCGTGCTCGTACGGGCCTTGCGTGTCGCCGAACCACGCATCGTCGGTCGCGATCATCAGCAAGCTCGGATCGTCGGCGAGCCGCGCGTGCGCGATGTCGCCGAACAGCGACTCCCAACAGATCAACGGCGTCGCGCCGTCGAACGTCGTACGCGCGTTCACGCCCGGCGCGAAGTGTCCGATCTGGTCCGCGAAGGGCAGCGCGCGCAGCCAGCGCGGTCCGGGCAGGTACTCGGCGAACGGCACCAAGTGCGCCTTGGCGTACATCGCGCTCGGCACACCGCCCGGCACGCCGGGGCGGAACAGGTACAACGCGTTCGTCCACGAGCGCGGCTGGTCGTCGGGCCACTGCTCGCGGTCGTCGCCCCACGCGCCGACCCACAGCGGCGCGCCGACCTGGTTCGCCAGCTGCGCGAACTGCGAGCGCAGTCCGGGCGCGTCGAGGAGGTCGGTCGGGATCACCGTCTCGGGCCAGAGCACCAGCGTTACGTGCGCGCCGCGCAGCGTGCGCGTCAGCGCCGTGTAGCGGTCGACGGCGAGCGCGACGCCGTTCGCGCTCATCTTGAGCGATTGCGAGATGCCGCCTTGCACCGCCGCGACGCGTCGCGTCGGCGGCGCATGGTGGCGCGCCGGCCACGCCGCCCAAGCGCCCAGCGCGAGCAACGCGACCGCGGCCCACGCCGTCAGCGCGGTCAGGGCACGCGTACGATCGCGCGTCGCGAGCAGCCACCAGCCCAGCGACGCGCCCAGCAGCGCGGTCGCGAACGTGATCGCGTAGCCGCCGCCGTACGCGGCCAGCGCGCGCAGCGGTGAGTCGATTTCGGCAACACCGAGCTGCGAGAACGGGTTCCCCATCACGCCGACCGAGCGCAGCTCTTCGGCCAGCGCGAACGCCGCCGCCGCGACCAGCGGGACCGCGCGCGCATCGCAGCGCCGCGCGGCCAACGACGTCAGCACCGCCGCGAGCGGGAACGCGAAACCTACCAAAATTGCTGGGCCCACGCTGAGCACCCACGCGAACGGTCCCAGCAGCGTCCCAGCAGTTTGACCGAACCATGAGAAACCCCAGGTGAAGAACACGAGCCCGCTCACGAACCCGACGAGGACGGCCGGCCATGGTTCGACGATGCACCACGACGCGAACAGCCCCGCGAGCGCGAACGGCGCGATCCACCACCAATCCGTCAACGGGAACGCCAAATGCAACGCCAGCACGGCGAGGATCGAAAGCGCCGTGGCCCGGGCGGTGACGGACGAGAGCGGGGTGCGGCGCGTGCTGGCCGCCGTCGTTGCGGCGATGATGATGGTAACCCTAGCGAACGCCGGACAGCGTAGTGCCGGCGTCCAGGTGGAGCATGTATCCTAGCGAGAAGAACTTTGCGATGACGAAGGCGACCAACCTGCTGCGCGCGCTGACGGTCGTCGGCGCGGCCTTGGCGATCACGACGATCTCTCTAGCGGCGTGCGGCCGCCAGGTCACCGGGCTCGGCAAGAGCGGCGGGCTGGTCCCCAGCGGGGAGACCGAGATCATCTTCGGGACCGAGGCGCAGATCAACCCGCAGCTTTTCAGTTACTTGATCGTCCTCAACACGCAGGGCAATCAGAACGAGCCCTACGCGCTCGGCTCGAACTCCAACTACACGAACTGGTCGTACGTGATCCAGGTCGGCGGATCGAACCCCGGCTTCACCGGCGGTTCCGCGTTCGTCAGCTCGCCGCTGCTCTATCAGTTCTATACGGATCCGTCGGTATCGGTCGGTTACGCGACGCGGGCGGTGGTGTACCCGACCAACTCGCTGGTCCTGCGCTCGCTCAGCGGCGGCTTGTTCCAGAACGGCTTCGCGGTGGAGTTCAACCGCTGCCTGCTCGATCTCCCGAATCCGACGACGAGCCCGCAGCCTTCGCCGAACCCCGCCTCGATCTGCCCGCCCTTCGTGTTCATCAACCAGGCGTGGGCGATCAACATCTTCACCGTCGACAACACCGGCACGGTCGTCGACTCGCTGGGCAACAACGGGCCCAGCGATACCTCGGTGACGTTCACGATCAATACCGGGCAGCTGATCACCAGCGGGTCGTATCAAGAGAAAGCGAACATCACGCCGGTGCAGCAAGGCGCCGCGGGCGAGATCGCCGGCATCCAGGTCTACAGCACGCCCTGATCGGCTCAGGGCGAATCGCACGGAGGATGCCCGCACTCGCAGGCATCCTCGTACTCTTCGTCGCTCGAGTCGCGTGACTCGCAGACGTCGCTGCAGTACGCCGCGCCTTCCAGGCCACCGGTGACCTGGCACTTGCACAGTTCGTACTCGCAGGGCTGGGTGTACCTTTCTTCCATCGTGCCGCTCCTGATTTGCGGTTAGATGCCGGCGCCGGCGGCGCCGCCGGTGAAGCCGGTGGAGGAGCTGAAGCTCTGCGGGATGATGCCGTTGAGCGAAGGTGCCTGACCGATCCCGAAGTTCGCTCCCTCGGTCGGGAAGGCCAACAGCGAGATGCTCAGGCTGACTTGTTTGAGGTCCTGATTGTAGTCGATCTGGATCTCGTAGCAGTTCCCGACGATGTGGCGATAGTAGATGTCCTTGTCCTCGAGCCGCATGTGGTTGCGCCAGTCGATGAAGGTCGAGATCTGCAGCTCGCTGTCGCGCCCGAACGGCGTCGCCATCTGCACGCTGGTGCGGTCGAAGCCCTCGCCCGGCCCGGGTTCGAAATCGCCGCCCAGCAGCAGCACCGAACGCGGTGAGGGCTGCATGGTGACCTGATACCCGACCGACTGCGCTTGCCGGTTGAAGTAGGTCGAACCGGTCAGCGAGACGGTGTAGACGCTGTCGTTGAAGATGCGCAGCACGTCGCTGGCCTGCTTGAGGCCCTGCGCGAAGACGTCCAGCTCTTGGAACGGCTCGGCCAACGGGCCGTTGACGTGCGACTCGGTGTACTGGATCTCGTTGACGATGTGACCCCAAATCGGCGTCGTCAGCGAGAACTGCTGCTGGATGTTCGCCTTTTCGTCGCCGGTCGCGTAGAGGTCTTGCTCGACGGTGACCTCGCCGGAGAAGTCGCTGTCGAAGAAGTGGGCCAGTACCGGACCGGCCTGGAACTTGCCGTCCATGCGCCCGGTGGCCAGATCCGCTTCGGTGTCGTAGTAGTACCCGGCCGTGTACTGGCCGGTCACGGGAAGCCAGTTGATGTGCGGGAAGAGGTCGGCGATCGGCCGCACCAGCAGCTCCGGCTCCTTGTCGATGCTGCCCGCGCCGGCGCCGTCGTACTTGTCGAAGGTCAGGCTGTAGTCGGCGTACGGGGTGCGGTCGTCGAGCAGGTCTTCGAAGTGCAGCGTGTCGCTGGTCGTGCCGCCGAACAGGCCGCTCGAGGAGCTGGTCGTGTACGAGAGCGTCAGGTCGTTGGTGAAGTTCTGCGAGAACTGGCGATGGTCGGTGAACCCGTAGTCGTCGTTGACGTCGACCGACCCGTTCGAGGTGCGGTTGAAGCTGTAGTCCTCGCGGTCGCCCTTGGCGTCGCCGTGATCGACGGCCGCGGTGATCTGCTCTTCGGCCGGCAGCGTCACCAGCGGACCGTAGTTGCCTTGATAGTTGAGCTGGACTTGCGCACGCGTCGTGCGCGAGAACGCTTCCTGGTCCTGCAGCTGGAAGTTGGTTTGGTTCCCGCCCTGCAACCGGTTCTGCTGGTTGAAGAAGTTGATGTCGGTCTGTCGCCGGCCGTCTTTCTTGCGGATGGTGGCGACGTACCCGAGGCCCAGCCCGACTTTCGTATAGTATTCGACGCGGTAGTAGCCGAAGTAGTTCTGGCTGGGCGCGAAGCCGATCTGCGCCTTGATCCAGAAGCCTTCGGTCGCGTCGTAGCCGATCAGCGGAATGAAGCGCGCTTGGTGGCGGCGGTCGCCGCGGTCGGGCGCTAGCGAGATGACGACGATCGGCAGCCACAGCACCGCCAGCGCACCCAGATACAGGACGTCGGACTTCGCGACGGCCTTGTTGCCGGGATAGATGTCGAGCGTCTTCGACTCCATGTGATACCCGCCGCGCGGGTTCTCACACGTGGTGAAGTTGGCGCGCTCGACGTGGGTGACGCCGTCGCTGGTCGTCACCATGTTCGAGCCGGTGAAGTGGAGCTTGCCGCTCTGCACGCCTTGCGTGGACTCGCCGCGGCCGTGGATCAGCGTCGTGCGCTCGGTCAGGGTGTCGAAGCGGATCGCGTCGGCATACAGGACCGTGTCGCTCTCGCGGTTGCGCACGAACGTGTTGCCGGTGATGTCGATGTAGCGCACGCCGTCGTAGTGCGCGTGATCGCCGCCGACGACGCCGTCCTGGTAGACCAGGGTGACGTGGCCGTCGAGGTCGTACGGTTTGCCGGGCTTGTCGGTGCCGGTCAGCTTGTCGCCCAGGATCGCGTAGTCGCTGGGACCCAGTGTCTCCTCGGGGACCGGCGTGGGCGAGGCGGTCGGGGTCGGCCTGACCGGCCCGCTGCTGGGGTTCGCGAACGGGATCGGCGACATCGACGGCGGCGCGGTGTACTGCTGGACCGCGGCCGGCGGCGGCGAGCCCGGCGAGGGCGTCGGGGTCGGAACCGGCGGGACGGTCGGCACGGCCGGGGTCGGCAGCGGCGGCGGCAGCAGCTGCTGCGGACCCGACGGCGCGAACGGGCGTCCGACCAGCGGCGTCGGCGTCGCGGTCGGGGTCGCGGTCGGACCGGCCGCGGCGGACTCGGTCGGCTCGGGGCTGGGGCTCTCGTCCTGCGCGACGACGGCCGGACCGGGATCGGCGGCGTACTCGGCGGTCGCGGCCTGCGCGGCGGCCGAGGCGGCGCGTGCGGCGCCGGTCCGCGAGACGGCGACGTCGGGGCTGGCGCCACAGCCGTTGTTCAGCAGCGCGAGCGCGTGCGCGCCGTCGGCCTGCGGGGGGGCGGCCTGGGCGGCACCGGGCAACTCGACCAAAACCAGCGCGAGCGCGATGCACGTCACGCCGATCCGGCGGCAGAGCTCCCTCACCGATCGACGCGCCAGATCATCCAGCTGCCGGCGACGGCGGCCAAGATGTTGGCCAGCCAGGCGGCGAGGTACGGGTCCAGCGTGCCGGCGCGGCCGAGGGCACCGGCCAGCGCGCTGATCGCGTAGTAGACGAACAGCAGCATCACCGAGAGCACGATGCCCAGCGTGCGGCCGCGCTTGCCGAAACGCACGGCCATCGGCAACGCGATGATGACCGCGATGAACGAGGCGAACGGGTAGGCGTACTTGCTGCCCAGCGTGAGCTCACGCGAGGCCAGATCGGCACCGCCTTGTCCGGTCTCCTTGCGGAACTTGATGTCTTGCGCCAGCCGCTTCGTATTCATCGTGTAGGTGTCGTTGAAGGAGCTGCTCAGGAAGTTCTGACCATTGTCGCCCATCGGCAGCGAGAGCTTGAGCTCCTGTGCCAGGACCACCACGCTGCCGACGGTCCCGTCGGCGTTGACCTGTGTGCGGACGGCGTGCTCCAAGACGATGTCGGTCCCCTCGATGCGCGCGGTCTTTGCCGTGAGCAACGTTTGGAAGGGGCTGTTGTGTTGCGGCTGCCAGATCTCGATGTTCTGCATCGTCTTGCCGTCCGGAGAGACCGAGCTGATGTAGAACGTGTCGCCGGTGGTGGGATCGGAGCGGAAGATGTTGGGCTCGATCGGCAGCGTCTGCGACTTGTAGAGGATCTGGTAGAAGCTGCGGGTCGAGAGATCGGTGGTGACCGGCGCGATGTTCTCGTTGATCTCGAACGACGCGATGGCGACCAGGATGCCGGCGATCAGCGGCAGCCGCACGATCCGCCAGAACGAGATGCCCGACGTGCGCAGCGCGGAGATCTCGTTGTCGGCGGCCAGTCGGCCGAAGCCGAGCAGCGTGCCGAACAGGCAGGCGAAGGGGAACGCGAACGGCGTGGCCTGTGGCACGCGGAACACCAGGAAGCGCAGCACGAGAAAGACCGGCGCGCCCTTGTTGACGAGGTAGTCGGCCGCGAGCACGAAGATGTTCGCGAACCAGAACAGGAAGAACGCCGCCAGTCCGAACGTGAACGGTCCGGCGACTTCGCGCATGAGATAGGCGTCGAGGATCGGCAGGCCGATCTTCGGCCACGGCGAGCGCGCGATCACCGCGGGACGCGCGCCGGGGTACGTCGCCACGTGGCTACCGAAGAGCGGCGACGACGCGCTCGACGTAGGCGCGGGTCTCGGCGAAGCGCGGGATGCCGTGCGCCGCGTCGACCGCTCCCGGACCGGCATTGTACGCCGCGACCGCGAGCTTGACGTTCCCCCGGTACCGATGCAGGAGGTCGTGCAGGTACCGTGTCCCGCCGTCGATGTTGGCGACGGGATCGAAGGGGTTTCCTACGCCGTATTGCGTCCACGTGTCCGGCATCAGCTGCATCAACCCTTGCGCTCCAACGCGGGAGACGGCGCTGGGATCGCCCCCAGACTCCGCATCGATTACCGCGGCAACGAGTTTCGGGTCGACCGAGTTCGCCGAGGAGGCGTTGCGAATCAACGCCTGCAGCTGGTCGGACGCCATCTGGTGCGCGCCGCCGGGCACAAAGCTGTTGCCGCTGCAGCCGGAGAGGCCAGCGACGACGAAACACAACGTCAACCAAGCGGCGCGGGGAGACACGTCTCCTCACGGTTCGCCGCGGTACCCGGGGGGCCATGCCCGGGTCCGGGTCCTACCTGGACGGCAGCGTGCAGTCCCGAACCGACCCAACCGGGCGGTCAGTCCGCGAACGGATCGGGCGGCGGCGCCTCCGAGAGGTCGACGACGACCGTCTTCGTCTCGAGGTACGCGTCGATCGCTTCCAGGCCGTTCTCGCGGCCGATGCCGCTCATCTTGAAGCCGCCGTACGGCAGCATCCAGTGCACGGGACGATAGGTGTTGACCGACACCAGCCCCGCTTCGAGCTGCGCGGCGACGCGGTGCGCGCGCGCGACGTCGCGCGTCCACAGCCCGGCGACCAGGCCGTACTGCACGTCGTTGGCGATCGCGATCGCTTCGGCTTCGTCGTCGAACGGGATCAGCGCCAGCACCGGACCGAAGATCTCTTCCTGCGCCAGCCGCGAGCGGTTGTCGACCTCGCCGAAGATCGTCGGCTCGACGAAGTAGCCGCGCTCGAAGCCGGCCGGTCGCGAGCCGCCGTAGAGCAGCCGGTAGCCTTCGTCGCGGCCGAGCTGGATATAACGATTCGTCTTCGCGAGTTGCTCGGCCGAGGTGTGCGGTCCGATGTGCGTGCGGTCGTCGAGCGGCAGGCCGACGCGGATGCGCGCCGTGCGCTCGAGCAATATCTCGACGACCCGCGCGTAGATCGAGCGCTGCACGAGCAGCCGCGAGCCGAGCGAGCACGATTGTCCGGTGGAACGAAACGCGCTGTGGGTCGCGACCGTCGCGGCCCGCTCGACGTCGGCGTCGGCGAAGATGATGTGCGGCGACTTGCCGCCGCATTCGAACGCGATGCGCTTGAGGTTGACGGCGGCGGCGCGCATGATCTCCTGCGCGGTGCGGTGCTCGCCCGTGAACGTGATCTTGTCGACGTCCGGGTGCGCGGCGAGTGCCGCGCCGGCGAGGTGGCCGTAGCCGGGGACGACGTTGACGACGCCGGCCGGGAAGCCCGCTTCGGCGACCAGCTTCGCGAGCTCGATCGCGCTGACGGGCGTCAGCTCCGCCGGCTTGAGCACGACGGTGCAGCCGGCCGCCAGCGCGGGCCCGAGCTTCCACGCGTAGAGGCTGATCGGCGAGTTCCACGGCAGGATCGCGCCGACGACGCCGACCGGCTCGCGCCGCGTGAACGCGTGCGCGTCGGGCCGATAGGGAATCACGTCGCCGTAGACCTTGTCGGCGGCGCCGGCGAAGAAGATCAGCCAGTCGGCGGCGCGCTGCATCTCGCCGAGCGTGTCGCGCAACGGCTTGCCGTTGTCGCGGCTCTCGACGGTCGCCAGCCGCTGCGCGTCACGGCGGATCAGCGTGCCGAGCTGGTGGATGAGCGCCCCGCGCGCGCTCGGCGTGAGCTTCGCCCAGGGTCCCTTGAGCGCCGCACGCGCGGCCGCGACCGCGCGATCGACGTCGACCTCGTCGGCCTCGGCGACCTGCGCCCAAACCTCTTCCGTCGCGGGATCGATCGAGTCGATCGCGCGGCCGGAGTGGGGCTCGACCCACGCGCCGCCCACGAACAGGTGCGGGAAGGAAATCTCCATTTTGTCCGACATTATTGTCGTACAATTTTCGTGACCGTGTCAAACATGAGAATCGCCGTACTTGGTTTGGGTGAAGCCGGTTCCTTGATCGCGACGGACCTCGTGCGCGCCGGTGCGGACGTCGTCGGCTGGGATCCGAACCCGCACGGCGCGATCGACGAGATCCCGTTGGCCGCCGGCTTCGCCGCCGCGATCGACGGCGCCGACGTGATCGTGAGCGTCAACTGGGCCAGCGTCGCGGAAGACGTCGCGCGGGAGGCCCTGCCCCGGATCAAACGCGGCGCCCTGTACGCGGACCACAACACCTCCGGTCCGACGCTCAAGGCGCGCTTGGCCGCCATCGTCGAGCCGGCCGGCTGCGCGTTCGCCGACGTCGCGATGATGTCGCCGGTCCCGCCGCTGGGCGTGCGGGTCCCGGTCTTCGTCGCCGGCAGCGGCGCGCGGCGCTTCGCCGACGTCTTTCGTCCGTACGGGATGCCGATCGAGATCGTCGGCGAGCAGCCCGGGGCGGCCGCCGCACGGAAGCTGGTGCGCAGCGTCTTCTTCAAAGGAATGGCCGCGGCGGTGTGCGAGAGCCTGGAGGCGGCACGCGCCGGAGGAATCTACGACTGGATGTACGCCGACATCGCCAAAACGTTCGAAGCGGCCAATGCCGCGCTGGTCGACCGCCTCGTCGAAGGGAGTCGCACCCATGCGGTGCGCCGCGCGCACGAGATGCACGAGGTCGTCGCGCTCTTGCACGAGTACGGCTTGCCGGGGCCGGTCTCACAGGCTGCCGCGCAGACGCTCGAGCAGTTGGCACGTGACGGGGTGAACGCCTGATGTGCGCGCCTGCGGCGCCCAGCGGCCTGGCCGGGCCGGAGCCGCGACCCTCGGCGCAGGCGGCCGAGATCGTGCGCGGCGCCTACGACCTGCACGTGCACATCAACCCCGACGTCATCGAACGCCGCATCGACGACATGGCGCTGGCGCAAGGACACCGCGAGCGCGCGCTGAGCGGCTTCGCGCTCAAGTCGCACTACACGCCGACCGCCGAGCGGGCGACGCTGGTCAGCCAGCTCACGGGTCTGGACGTCATCGGCGCGATCACGCTCAACGCGCCGGTCGGCGGGATGAACGCGCTGGCGGTCGAGATCGCGGCGCGCGAGCACGCCCGCATCGTGTGGTTCCCGACCTTCGACGCCGAGAACGAGCCGCTCGGGCGCACGGCGGCGAAGCCGGGCGTTCCGGTCCCGGTATGGGCGAAGATGCAGCACGAGCTGCGCGATCAAGGCTTCCGCCCCGAGCCGGTGCGCGTCGTCGACGAGCACGGCGCGCTGCTGCCGGAGGTCCATGACGTGCTGCGCGTCATCGCGCGCCACGATCTGGTGCTGGCGACCGGCCACCTCTCGCGCGACGAGATCTTCACCCTCGTGCGCGGCGCCAAGGAAGCCGGCGTCAAGCGCATCGCGATCACGCACCCCGAGTTTCCCTCGCAGAACATCGGGCTTGCCGACCAGCGCGCCCTAGCGGCCGACGGCGTGCTGCTCGAACGCTGCTTCACGACCGCCCACACCGGCAAGGTCTCGTGGGAGACGATGTTCGAGAACATCCGCGGCGTCGGCGTCGAGCACTCCTACGTCTCGACCGATCTGGGCCAGCTCGGAAACCCGCCGTGTGAGGACGGGATGGCGCTGATGGCCGACAAGATGCTGGCGGCCGGGTTCACGCCGCAAGAGATCCACACGATGACGGTCGTCAACACGCGCAAGCTGGTGCGTTGAGCTCCGGGCGCCGATGAGCACGCTGGTCGCGGTCGAGGACGTGACGCGTACGTTCACGCGCGGAGGTGGCACCCAGCGCGCGCTCGACGGTGTCTCGCTGACGATCGAGGGCGGCAGCTTCGTCTCGCTGGTCGGGCCGAGCGGCTGCGGCAAGTCGACCTTGCTCAACCTGATCGCCGGGCTGATCGCGCCGAACAGCGGGCGCGTCGTGCACGCCGGCGCGGTCGTGGCGGGCCCGCGGATGAACGTCGGCTATCTGACCCAGAAGGACACGCTCTTGCCGTGGCGCGACGTGCTGCAGAACATCGCGCTGCCGCTGGAGATTCGCGGGGTCGAGCGCGCGGAGCGCGAGCGCCGGGCCGCGGAGCTGATCGAGCGCGTCGGGTTGGGCGGGCGCGAGCGCGCGTATCCGCGCGAGCTCTCGGGCGGGATGGCGCGCCGCGCCTCGCTGGCGCGCATGCTGATCGCGCAGCCGGACTTGCTGCTGCTCGACGAACCGTTCTCCGCGCTCGACGCGCAGCTGCGGCTGGAGATGCAGAACGAGCTGGGGCGCCTGTGGTACGGAACGGGCCGCACCGTCGTCTTCGTCACGCACGACCTCGACGAAGCGATCGTGCTCGGCGACCGGGTCGTCGTGCTGGGGCCGGGCGGCAGCGTGCGGCGCGACGAGACGATCGCGCTCGCGCGTCCGCGCGACGCGGTCGCGGTCCGGCGCACCCCGGAGTACCGCGCCATCGAAGAGCACCTCTGGGAGGCGCTGATGACGGCGCGCGCGCCGGAGTCCGTCGCTTGACACGGATCACGCTCTGGCGCCTGGTGCTGCTGGTCGTGACGCTCGCGGTCTGGCAGCTCGTCGGCACCTCGAAGGCGGTCAGCTTTTACGTCAGCAGCCCGAGCGCGATCGGCGCGCGCGAGTGGCAGTGGGCGGTCGACGGCTCGCTCTGGTTCCACACCTCGATCACCGTCGAGGAGACCGTCGCCGGCTTTCTGTGCGGCGCGATCAGCGGGATCGTGCTCGGCTTCTTGATCGGACCGCGCCGCGAGCTGGGTGCGGTGCTCGACCCGTTCATCATCGCCGTCTACTCGATCCCCAAGGTCGCGCTGGCGCCGCTCTTCATCGTCTGGTTCGGCGTCGGCCTGAGCATGAAGATCATCTTGGCGACGGTGACCGTCTTCTTCATCGTGTTCTTCAACACGGTCGCCGGCGTGCGCAACGTCGACGCGGACCTGGTCAACGCGGTCTGGCTGATGGGCGGGTCGTCGCGCACGATCTTGTTCAAGGTCATCGTCCCGCACGCGATGAGCTCGGCGCTGACCGGCGCGCGCATCGCGATCCCCTACGCGCTGATCGGCGCGGTGATCGGGGAGCTGATCGCCAGCAACCGCGGCATCGGCTACCTGATCTCCTCGGCCGCCAGCGGATTCGACACCGCCGGCGTCTTCGCCGCGCTGATCACGCTGACGATCCTGGCGACGCTGCTCAACGCGCTGGTCGACGTCATCGACCGCTACACGTCCCGCTGGAAGACCGAAGCCAACCTTACGCTGCGCCCGAACTGAGGTTCATCACGATGCCATTCGTTTCGCGCCGGGATTTCGTTCGCTCCGCGACCGCGGCGTCGCTGCTCGCCGGTGCCGGCGGCGTGCCTGCCTTGGCGGCCACCACGCGCTTGAACGTCGGCACCATCGGCCACTCGATGGCGCACTTCGCGCTCTATCTGGCCCAGCAGGAGGGCTATTTCGGCCAGAACGGCGTCGACATCGGCAAGCCGACGGAGCTTTCGACCGGCGCACTGGTCGGCACCGCGGTCACCTCGGGCAGTATCGACGTCGGGTCCTCACCGATCACCGACGTGTTCTCGCTCGCGAAGGCGGGCCGTTCGGCGAAGATCATCGCGGTCTCGATGGCGGCTTTCTACGTCGACCTGATCGCGTCGACCAAGCTCATGCAGAGCGCGAACCTGCGCACCGACAGCCCGCTCGAGGACAAAGTGCGCGCGCTGCGCGGCAAGAACATCGGCATCACCGGGCCCGGCAGCGGGACCGAGGCGCTGGTGAAGTACTTGCTCGAGACGCAGAAGATCGACCCGACCCGCGACGTCCAGCTGATCAACGTCGGCGCCAACATCGCCTCGGTGCTGGCGGCGCTGCGCACCAACCGCATCGACGCCGTCTCGTTCGCCTGGCCGCTGGGCCAACAGGCGCAAGTCGAAGGCATCGGTGAGACGCTGATCAGCCCGGCGCGCGGCGACGTGCCGGCGATGGACCACCAGATGCACGGCGTCATCTACGCGACGCAAGACGTCATCGACCACAAGCGCGAGGCGATCGAAGGCTTCATCCGCGGCTACGCGCGCGCGTGCTCGACGATCATCAACGAGCCGGTCAAGGCGCGCGAGGTGCTCACGAGCTTCTACCCGGGGATGGAGCCGCGCGCGCTCGAGCTGACGTTCCAGGTCTTCCGCTTGCGCGCCGTGCCGAGCTCGCCGATTCCCGACCGCCAAGGCTACGAGAAGGCGATCAAGTTCCACCTGGCCGAGGGCCTCATCACGCAAGAGTACCCCTACGACAGCCTGGTCGCCAAGAGCGTGATCGAAGATGCCCTCCGCAAGCACTGAGCGCTGGTCCGACGTCGTCCTGGCGACGCTCAAGGCCAACGACGTGCGGCTGGTCACCTACGTGCCCGACAAGATCCTCATTCCGCTGATCGAGGGCGCGCACGCCGACCCGTTCTTCACCGCCTTCTCCGCCACGCGCGAGGAAGAAGCGCTCGGGATCTGCGCGGGCGCGTGGCTGGGCGGGATGCGCAGCGTGCTGATGATGCAGACCAGCGGCTTCGGCAACGTGCCCAACGCCCTCGCGTCGCTGGCGGTCGCGTATCAGATCCCGGTCGTGCTGCTGATCTCCGAGCGCGGTTCGCTGGGCGAGTTCAACGTCGGCCAGGTCTGGTCGAGCCGCGTCGTCGAGCCGGTCTGCTACGCGCTGGGCGTGCCGCACCACGTGATCGAGCGCGCCGCGGACGTCGGCTTCATCCTCGACCGCACCATCAAACAGGCCTGGGCGACGCAGCAGCCGGCGGCGCTGGTGCTCTCGCCGCTGCTGACCGGCGGCAAGGTGTTCGCGGCGTGAGCGCGCGGCTGCGCCGCATCGACCTGATGCGCCGGCTCGTCGCGACGCTCGGCGACGAGGCGGTGATCGGCGGGATCGGCAACACGAACTTCGACCTGTTCGCGGCCGGCCACCGCAAGCAGAACTTCTACATGTTGGGCAGCATGGGGCTGGCGTTCCCGATCGCGCTCGGCGTCGCCCTGGCGCAGCCGCAGCGCCGCGTCATCGGGATCGACGGCGACGGCTCGCTGCTGATGAACCTCGGCTGCCTGGCGACGATCGGGATGGTGGCGCCCGCGAACCTCACGCTGCTGGTGATGGACAACAGCTCCTACCAGATCACTGGCGGCCAGCCCAGCGCGAGCGCGAGCGGCGCCGACTTCGTCGCGCTGGCGCGCGGTGCCGGCATCGCGCGCAGCAGCTGGGCCGACGACGAGGACGCCTTCGCGCGCCTGGTCCGCGAGGCGCTCGACGCCGACGGACCCGCGCTGATCGCCGCCAAAATCGACGGCAGCGCCGCGGTCGGTCAACCCGACCGCGACCCGCCGCAGATCCGCGACCGCTTCATGCAAGCGATGGGCGTCCGCCAGGAGTTTGGCTCGCGATGAGCGTCAGCCGGCGGCCGACTTCCTAGCGCAGCGCTCCCTCACCAGCTTCGCACGTGACCGAACAGATGTTCGTATCCCATGACGGTTGCCGCATGGCATGTGGTGGGATATAGTGGGTGACAGTGGATGAGTGTGGGGTCTAGTGGGATTCCCTGTGGGGGATCGTCCGCTGTTCACCGGTTCGGTCGACCACAGCCTTGACGACAAGGGTCGCCTCGTCGTGCCCGCCCGCTTCCGCGAACGGTTGGGCGCCGGGTTCTTCCTGACCATCGCCGAGCCCGATCCGTGCCTGGCGCTCTATCCCGCCGGCGCCTGGGCCGAGGTCTGCGCCCGGCTGGAAGCGGCGCCGGTGAAGGATGCGCGCTACCGCAGCTACGTGCGCCACCTGTTCGCGCACACCGAAGAGTTGAGCTGCGACGCGCAGGGCCGCCTGGTCATCCCGGCCGCGCTGCGGAGCTACGCCGGCATCGAGAAGGACGTCGTCTCGATCGGGTCGCTGACCCGGGTCGAGGTCTGGGCCAAGGATCAGCACGCCAAGCACGTGCGCGACCGCGGCGACCTCCCCGACTTCGCCACCGAGCTGGGGCTATTTTGACGTTCCGTTTGATCGATCGCGGAGCGATCGCCATCGTGCCAGGCGAGGTTGTGTTCGCGGCGCGGCCCACGGGGGACCGCGCCCCGTTCCCTTTCGTTCTGCCGCGCCTCGTCGGGGGGACCCGCGCGCGAAGCGCGTGGGGGGCGCGCAGCCGTGGGCGGAGCGCCGTTAGACATGCAGCCCGCGCATCTGCCCGTCATGCCGCGCGAGACGATCGACGCGCTGGCGATTCGGCCCGATGGGACGTACGTCGATGCGACTTTCGGCGCCGGCGGCCATTCGGCGTTGATCCTGGCTGCGCTCGGGCCGTCGGGCCGGCTGGTGGCGTTCGACCTCGATCCGAGTGCCGCGGAGCGCGTCCCGGACGACCCCCGCTTCACCCTGCTGCACGCGAACTTTCGCGAGCTGCGCGAACGGCTGTCGGCGCTCGGGATCAGCACGCTCGACGGGGTGCTGTTCGATTTGGGAGTGAGCTCGATGCAGCTCGATGAGGGCGAGCGCGGCTTCTCGTTCCGCACCGCGGCACCGCTCGACATGCGGCTCGATCCGACGACCGGGCTCAGCGCCGCCGAGTGGCTCGACGCGCACGACGAGCGCGAGATCGCCGACGCGATCTATCAGTACGGCGAGGAGCGCGCCTCGCGCCGCATCGCGCGCTCGATCGTCGCGTTGCGCGACGCCGGCACGCCCGTGCGCGACACCGTCGACTTGGCGACCGTGGTGGCGCGGGTCGTGCCGCGCTCGGGCCGCATCCATCCCGCGACGCGCACCTTCCAGGCGCTGCGCATCGCCGTCAACGACGAGCTGGGCGCGCTGCGCGCCGGGCTCGACGCCGCCTTCGACCTGGTCGCGATCGGCGGGCGCATCGCGGCGATCAGCTTTCACTCGCTCGAGGACCGCATCGTGAAGCACACCTTCCGCGAGGACCCGCGCGTGCGGCCCGTCGCGCGCAAGCCGATCGTCGCCGGCGACGAGGAGCTGGCGATCAACCCGCGCGCGCGCAGCGCCAAGCTGCGCGTCGCCGAGCGCGTCGAGGTGGCGGCATGATCGCCCCGCAACGCATCCTCGAGGAAGGCCCGCGGCGTTCCGAGCGCATTCGCGAGGCGACTCAGCGGCGCACGCGGCGCAAACGGCGCCGTTTCCACGCGCCGGCCCTCGCCGTCGTCGGGCTGGCCGTCGCCGTCCTGCTTCCGTTGATGGGCTACGTCGCGCTGTGCGCGAACGTCACCTCGCTGAGCTTTTCGCTGGCGCGCGTCGAGCACGACCGCAGCGCGCTGGCCGACGAGACGCAGCGGCTCGACGACCGCATCGCGCGGCTCGAGTCGCCCGACCGGCTGGCGGCAATGGCCGCCAAACTGCACCTGCACGATCCGCACGTCTACGCGGTCGTGCGCCTCCCCGAGCCGAAGGTGCAGCCCTCCCCGTCGGGGCTCGCGTTCTTCGGGTGGATTAGCGGTCACTGATGGCGGCGCGTGCGTTTGCGCGCGTCGCCCCCGTGCGCGCGAAGGTGTCGCTGGCGATCGTGCTGCTGCTCGCGCTCGGCCTGGTCGCGCGGCTCGCCGACGTGCAGATCCGCGAAGGGCCGGCGCTGGCGCGCAAGGCGCTCGCGCAGCACGACGAGACGCACGAGACGTTCGCCCGGCGCGGTGCGATCCTCGACCGCGACGGCGGCGTGCTGGTGCGCTCGCTGCCGTCCGAATCGATCTACGCCGTCCCCGACGCCGTCACGAACAAGCACGAGAGCGCGGTCGCGCTGGCGCCGTTGCTGCATCGTCCGGTCGCCGCGGTCGAAGCGGACCTGCAGGGTGACGGGCAATTTCGCTGGCTGGCGCGCAAGGTGCCGCACGAGGTCGCCGAGCAGGTGCGCGCGCTGGGGCTGACCGGCATCGCGACGGAGCCCGAAGAGACGGGGATCCGGTTCGTCGCCGCCGGCCGCCTCGCCTCGACCGTCATCGGGTTCACCGGCACCGACGAGAACGGCTTGGACGGCCTGGAGTACTCGCTCGACAAAGTCTTGCGCGGGACGCCCGGACGCGAGCGGATCGAAGCCGACGAGTTCGGCCACGCCATCCCGTTCGGCGAGACGCAGGTCATCGAGCGCGCCGTCCCGGGGACGACGGTCGTCACCACGCTCGATCCCTACCTTCAATACGAAGCGGAACGGCTGCTGGCCGCCGACGTCAAGCAGTGGCACGCCGCCAGCGGCTCCGTCGTCGTCATGGACCCGTGGACCGGCGAGCTCCTGGCGATGGCGAACGTCCCCGACTTCGACCCCTCCCACTTCGCCCGGTCCTCGTCGGACACGTGGCGCGACCGGGCGATCAGCGACGCCTACGAGCCGGGCTCGACGTTCAAGCTGATCACGGCCGCCGCGGCGCTCGAGAGCGGGAAGGTCACCACCGCGTCGCGCTTCCCCACGCACGACCAGATCACGGTCGGCGGCCATACCATTCACAACGCCGAGGACGGCTTCTTGGCGGGTACGTCGTCGAACGAGTCGATGGAAGACGTCATCGCGTACTCGCACAACGTCGGCGCGGCCGAGATCGCGCTCAAGATCGGCGCGCACGCAATGGCCGACGAGATCGCGCGCTTCGGCTTCGGCGACCCGACGCAGGTCGAGCTGCCCGGCGAGAACCCCGGCATCGTGCCGCCGCTGGCCGATTGGAGCGGTTCGTCGCTGGCGACGATCGCGTTCGGCCAGGGGATCTCGGTCGAGCCGCTGGCGCTGATCCGCGCGTACTGCGCGATCGCGAACGGCGGGCTGCTGCTGCGGCCGCGCATCGTGCACGCGTTCGAGAACGCGAAGGGCGATACCATCTATACGTACGGTCCGGAGATCGAGCGGCGCGTCATCAGCGAACACACCGCGGCGATCCTGCGCGGTTTTCTGCGCGCGGTCGTCGTGCGCGGCACCGGCAATCCGACCGCTCGCGTGCCTGGCTGGACGACGGCCGGCAAGACCGGAACCGCGCAGATCGAGGAACACGGCGTGTACGAGCCGGGCGCCTACGTCGCGTCGTTCATCGGCATGATCCCGGCCGAGTCGCCGCGCTACGTCATCCTGGTCAAAATCGACCGGCCGCGCGGCGCGTACTACGGCGGCACCGTCGCCGCGCCGGTGTTCGCGCAACTGGCGCGCGACGCGATGTTCCATGCCGGGATCATGCCGGCCGCGCCTCCTCGCTTGGTCCGCCACGCGGCGGCGTCGAAAGCGAAGCGCTGATGCGAGAGATGGCCGGACTCGTCGCTTCCCTCGAGGAGGCACGCGTCGTCGGGACGCTCCCGTCGGCGGTGGACGCGCTCGCGAGCGATTCGCGCGCCGTTCGGCCCGGAACGTTGTTCGTGGCACTGCGCGGTCAACGCAGCGACGGCCATGCGTACGTCGGCGATGCGGTGCGGCGCGGCGCGGCCGCGCTGGTCGTCGAGCGCGAGGTCGAAACCGACGTGCCGACCATTGTCGTACCGGACACGCGGCGCGCGGCCTCGCAGCTGGCCGACGCGTTCTACGATCATCCCTCGCGAGCGCTCACGATCGTCGGCGTCACCGGCACCAACGGCAAGACGACGACCACGCACCTCGTGCGCGACGTGCTCGAGGCGGCCGGCATCCCGTGCGGTTTGGTCGGGACGCTGGGCGGCTCGTTCGGCGAGCGCAGCTGGCCGCTGACGAACACGACGCCGCTGGCGATCGAGCTGCACGCGCTCCTCGCCGCGCAGCGCGACGCGGGCGCGCGCGCGGTCGCGATGGAGGTCTCCTCGCACGCGCTGGCGCTCGACCGCGTCGACGACGTGCGCTTCGTGGTCGCGGCGCTGACCAACATCACCCGCGACCACCTCGACTTCCACGGCACCATGGAACGCTACATCGCCGCCAAGCGTCACCTGTTCGATCTCGCCCCCAAAGCGGTGCTCAACCTCGACGACGAGACCGGCCGCACGTTCGCGGCCGCGCTGCCCGACGCGCTCACCTACGCGGTCGACGACCGCAACGCCACGCTGCACGCGACCGAGCTGCAGCTCGAAGGCGACGGCTCGAGCTTCTTGATCGACGGCGCCGCCGTCTCGATCGCGCTGCCCGGCCGCTTCAACGTGCGCAACGCGCTGGCGGCGTTCGGGATCGGCGTCGCGCTGGGGATCGACCGGGCGACCATCGCGCGCGGCCTGGCCGCGACACGCGCCGTCCCGGGGCGGATGGAGCGGATCGGCGCCTTCGGCATCGACGCGATCGTCGACTACGCGCACACGCCCGACGCGCTCGAGAACGTGCTGCGCGCCGCGCGCGAGACGACTCGGCGGCAGCTGATCGTCGTGTTCGGCTGCGGCGGTGACCGCGACCCGGGCAAACGCGCCGAGATGGGCGAGATCGCGGCCCAGCTGGCCGACCGCGTCATCGTGACGTCGGACAACCCGCGCACCGAAGACCCGCTGGCAATCGCGCAGGCGATCGCGCGCGGGATCGAGGCCGAGATCGAGCTCGACCGCCGCGCGGCGATTCGCCGCGCGATCGGCGACGCGCGCCCCGGCGACACCGTCGTCATCGCCGGCAAGGGCCACGAGACGTACCAGATCGTCGGCACGAAGTCGCGCCCGTTCGACGACCGCGACGAAGTGCGCATGGCCTTCGACGCACGCGCGCAGGGCCTGCGAGCCTGATGCTGCTCGATACGGCGGCGGCCATCGAGGCGACCAACGCGCAGGCGCTCGTGCCCGATGCGTTGCCACCCACGCTGCTGGTGGAAACCGATACGCGCGCGCTCTCGTTGGGCAGCACGTTCCTCGCCTTGCGCGGCGAGCGCTTCGACGGTCATCAGTACGTCGCGCAGGCGTTCCGAGGCGGCGCGGTCTGCGCGATCGTCGACGACGCCGCCGTGGTGCCCGTCGGCCGGCCGGCGCTGGTCGTCGCCGACACGCTGCAAGCCTATCTCGATCTCGCCGGCTTGGCGCGCACGGCACTGCGCGGGCCGGTCGTCGCGATCACCGGCAGCACCGGCAAGACGACCACCAAGCAGTTCTTGCTCGGCCTGTTGCGCGGCGCGGGCGTCGACGCGGCGGCGACGCCCGAGAACGAGAACAACGAGGTCGGCGTCGCCAAGTTCCTGTGCGGCCTGGAGGCCGGAGATCTCCGCGTCGCGGTCGTCGAGATGGGCGCGCGCAAGTATCGCGACCTCGACGTCTTGGTCGCGGCGGCGCGCCCCGACGTCGGCGTGCTCACCAACGTCGGCGAAGCGCACCTGGAGATCATGGGGACGCGCGAACGGATCGCCGAGACGAAGTGGGCGCTGCCGGCCGGCGCGCGGCACGCGGTCCTCAACCTGGGCGACGAGGCGTCGCGCGCCCGCGCCGACACGCTGGCGGCGCCGCCGCTGTGGTACGGCATCGACGGCGAACGGCCGCCGCGAGGCCAACGCGCGATCGTCGTCGAGACCGAGGCCGTGTGGTGCGTCGCCGCGGACGGCACGACCGAGACGCACCGCATCCGGATCGGCTTCCCCGGCGACCACAACCGCCGCAACCTGGCCGGCGCGTTCGCCGCCGCGGTGCTGTGCGGCGCGCAGCCGGCCGCGCTGGCGACGGCCGTCGCGCAGTTGGCCCTGCCGCACGGGCGCTACGAGGTGGTCGAGCTGCCGGGCGCGATCACCTTGGTGTTCGACGCGTACAACGCCTCGCTGTCGGGGACGCTGGCCACGCTGGCGACCTTCGGCCGGCAGCCGGCACGGCGCCGCATCGCGGTGCTCGGCTCGATGGCCGAGCTGGGCGACGACGCGCCGGCGATGCACGAACGCATCGGCGCGCTGGCGGCGCGGCTCGATCTCGTGTTGGCCGGCGGGCGATTCCGCGACGACGTCGCGCGCGGCGTCGAAGCCGAAGGCGGGACCGTCGTGCGCTACGCCGACAACGACGAGGCGACGCGCTGGCTGCGCGCCAACGTGCGCGCCGGCGACGCGGTCCTGCTCAAGGGCTCGCGCATGTACAAGATGGAGGAGATCGCCCGCGGCCTGGGTGCCGAGGTGTTTGCGTGATTCCGGTTGCGATTCGCGAGGCCGGCGTCCCCGACGGGCTGGTCGCGATTCCGGTGCGCACGCGGCTGATCGTTCCGGGCGACGATCTCGTCGCGCTGATCGGCGAGGCGATCCAGGGGATCGCGCGTCCCGGCGACGTCGTCGCCGTCGCCGAGACCGCCGTCGCGATCGCGCAGTCGCGCTTCATCCCGGCCGAGTACATCCGGCCTTCGTGGCTGGCGCGCACGCTCTGCCGCCACGCCGGCGCGCTCGCGACCGTCAACCAGCCCGAGTCGCTGCAGCTGGTCATCGATCAGGCCGGCGTCGCCAAAGTCATCTGGGCCGGGATCGCGCACGTGCTGGGCGTGCTGCGCGGCAAACGCGGCGCGTTCTACGAGATCCTCGGCGAGGAGATCGCCACCATCGACGGCTACACCGGCACGCTGCCGCCCTACGAGCGCGCGATCGTGCTCGGGCCGGCCGAGCCCGACCGCGTGGCCTGCGCCGTGGCCGAGGCGCTGGGCGTCCACATCGCGATCGTCGACGCCAACGACCTGCGTCGCGCCAAGACGCTGGGCGCTTCGCCCGCCCTCGAGCGCGAGCGCGTCGAGCGCGCGCTGCTCGGCAACCCGCACGGCAACGGCGACGAGCAGACGCCGCTGGTCGTGCTGACCTGGCGCGGCGCGGGCCCGCATCCGCTGGTGCGCGCATGATCCGGCTGCTCGAAGCGTTCCTGGTCGCGCTGATCGTCGTCGCGCTGGTCGCGCCGACGCTGATCGCCCGGCTGCGCGGGCTTGCGTTCGGACAGACGGTCTACGAGCTGGCGCCGCAAACGCACCGCGCGAAGGCCGGCACGCCGACGATGGGCGGCGTCCTGTTCCTGGCCGCGCCGCTGGCGGCGCTGCTGTTCGCGCCCGACCGGCGCGTGTTGGCGCTCACCGTGCTGGTCGTCGCCTGCATGGCGATCGGCGCCGTCGACGACGTCGCGTCGATCCGCAAGCAGAAAAACCGCGGCTTGCGCGCGCTGCCGAAGTTCGCGCTAACCGCGCTGGCCGCGGTCGTCTTCCTCGCCGTCGCCGGACCGCAGCCGCCGGTACTGTTGGGTATCGGCGTCGTGCCGGTCTGGCTGTGGTACGTGCTCTCGGTGTGCGTCGTGCTGGCGACCACCCACGCCGTCAACCTGACCGACGGGCTCGACGGGCTGGCCAGCGGCACGATCGTGCCGCCGCTGATCGTGCTGGCGGTCTTGGCCTGGCGCCTGCAGATCGGCGACGTCGCCGCGTTCGATCTGGCCACGCTCGGCGCGGTGCTCGGCTTCTTGCTCTACAACCGTCACCCGGCGCGCGTTTTCATGGGCGACACCGGTTCGCTGGCCCTCGGCGGCGCGCTCGCCGGCGGTGCGATTCTGTGCGGCGCACACTTGTTGCTGCTCGTCATCGGCGGCGTCTTCGCAGCCGAAACCTTGAGCGTCATCGTGCAAGTCGCATCGTACAAGACGACGCGCCGCCGCGTCTTCCGCAAGAGCCCGCTGCACCACCACTTCGAAGAGGGCGGCTGGCCGGAGACGCGCGTGACGACCTCGTTCTGGCTGGCTTCGCTCGTCCTCTCGCTGCTGGGCTTCGCCCTGATCGCGCGCACCGCATGAACGCTATGGGAACCAGCGGTCACTTCGACCGCACCGATCACGTCCTGGTCATCGGCCTCGGTCGCAGCGGGCGGGCGAGCGTCGAGGTGCTGCGCGGCCGCGTCGGCTCGATCGTCGCCACCGACGAAGCGCCGCCCGAGCGGTTGGGCGAAGCGCTGGCGGAGCTCGACGCGGCGCACGTCCCGTTCGTCGCGCCCGAGCAGCTGGCCGAGGTGCTGCCGAAGACGACCGTCGCCGTCCTCTCGCCGGGCATCCCGCTCAACGGCGCGCTGGTGCGCCGGGTGCAGGCCGCCGGCGTGCCGGTGTTCAGCGAGGTCGAGGTGGCGTACCGCATCGGCAAGGCGCCGCTGATCGCCGTCACCGGGACCAAAGGCAAGACGACCACGACCGCGCTGATCGGCGCGCTGCTGACGGCGGGCGGCAAGACCGCGCACGTCGGCGGCAACATCGGCAACGCGCTGATCCGCGAAACGGCCTTCGCCGCGCCCGGAGATTGGGTCGTCGCCGAGGTCAGCTCGTTCCAGCTCGAGTCGATCCGCTCGTTCAAACCGCGCATCTCGCTGATCACCAACATCACGCCGGATCATCTCGACCGCTACCACTCGATGGACGAGTACGCCGAAGCGAAGTTCCGCATCTTCGCCAACCAAGGACCGCAGGACTGGTTCGTCGGCAACCTCGACGACCCGCTCGTCACGCAGGCGCCCGGCGAGGACAACAACCGCATCAAAGCGCGCCAACTGTGGTTCGCCGGCGAGCCGCACCGCAACACCGCGCTCTACCTGCGCGGCGGCAAGACGATCGTCTACGCCCCGCCGACCGGCGACCCGCGGCCGGTCGACATCATGCCGGTCAGCGAGATCCCGCTGTTCGGCCGCCACAACGTCGAGAACGTGATGGGCGCGATCCTGGTGGCGCTGGCGGCCGGGATCGACGTCGCGGCGATCCGCGAGGGCGTGCGCGCGTTCCGTCCGCTCGGCCATCGGCTCGAGCCGGTCGCCGAGATCAACGGCGTGCAGTTCGTCGACGACTCGAAGGCGACCAATCCCGGCGCGGTCATCGCGGCGCTGCGCTCGTTCGAGAAGCCGATCGTGCTGATCGCCGGCGGCAAGGCGAAGGGCACCGACTTCGCCGAGATGGGCAAGGTCATCAGCTCGCGCGCCAAGGCCGTCGTGCTGATCGGCGAGGCCGCGGACACGATCGCCGCGGTCGTCAAGCGCGCGCAGATCGAGCGTGCCGACTCGATGGACGAAGCGGTCGAACGTGCGCGCGCGCTGGCCGACTCGGGCGACGTCGTGCTGCTCTCGCCGGGCTGCGCCTCGTTCGACATGTTCCGTTCGGCCGAGCACCGCGGCGACGCGTTCGCCGACGCCGTGCGCGGCACCGACCCGGTCGCCCGTGCACGTTAGGAGCATCGCGGCCGGCGCGCCCGCGCGCCGCGCGCGGGCGCCGCGCGAGCAGGTGCTGCCGCGTGCGACGCACCCGGCCGACGCGCTGCTGCTCGGCTCGGTCGCGTTCCTGGTCGCGCTGGGTTTGGTCATGGTGTTCAGCGCCTCGAGCGCGACGGCGTACGCGATCTATCACGACACCGCCTATTACCTCAAGCGCCAGTTCGTCTATCTGATCGTCGGGCTCGCGCTGGCGTACGCGGCGTACCGCGTCGACTACCGGAAGCTCAAGGGGATCGCGCCGGGCCTGGTCATGGCGACCTGCGTGCTGCTGGTGCTCACGCTGATCCCGCACGTCGGCTTCGCCTCGGGCGGCGCGCGCCGCTGGCTCGGCTTGCGCGCGCTTTCCTTCCAGCCCTCGGAGCTGGCGAAGCTGGCGCTGGTGCTGTTCCTGGCCGCCAAGCTCTCGTCGTTGGGCGAGAACGTGCGCTCGCTCTCGAAGGGCGTCGTCCCGGCGCTGCTGGTCGCGGTGCTGCTGCTGGGCGTCCCGATCCTCGCCGAGCCCGACATGGGGACGGCCTCGCTGCTGATCTTCACCGCCTTCGCGATGCTGTTCACGGCCGGTGCGCGGATCGAGCACCTGCTGTTGGCGGCGTTCGTGATGATTCCGCCGGCGATTCTCGCCGTCGGCTCGTCGGCCTACAAGCGCGCGCGCGTGTTCGCGTTTCTCGACCCGTGGAAGGACGCGCAGAACACCGGCTTCCACATCGTGCAGTCGCTGCTGGCGCTGGGCAGCGGCGGGATCTTCGGCTTGGGGCTCGGGCACTCGCGCCAAAAGTACTTCTATCTCCCCGAAGCGCACACCGACTTCATCTTCGCCGTGCTCGGCGAGGAGCTGGGAATGCTCGGCGCGATCGTCGTGCTGGCCCTGTTCGTCGTCTTCGCGGTCCGCGCGACCGTTCTCGCGCTGCGCGCGCCCGATCGTTTCGGGATGCTGCTGGCGATGGGCTGCACGTTCCTGATCGTCCTCCAGGCCTTCATCAACATCGGCGTGGTGACGTCGTCGTGGCCGGTCACCGGCGTCCCGCTCCCGTTCATCTCCTTCGGCGGCACCTCGCTGATCGTCTCGCTGATCGCCGTCGGCTTGATCGCGAACGTCGGCCGGTACCGCACCCGCTGACGATGGGACGCGTCGGGCCGGCGCTGCGGGTCGCATTCGCCGGCGGCGGCACGGGCGGGCATGTCTATCCGGCGCTGGCGATCGACGACGTGCTGCGCGCGCAGTACCGGCCCGACGCGTACCAGGCGCACTTCTTCGGCAACCGCGACCGCATCGAGGCGCAGCTGGTGACGGCGATGCCGATCACCTTCGTCCCGAGCGCGCCGCTGCAGCGCCGCTTCTCGCTGGGGATGCTGCGCACGCTCGCGCTCAACGTCGCCGGGATCGTCGTCGCGCTCGGTGCGCTGGCGCGCTTCCGGCCGCTGATGGTGGTCGCCACCGGCGGCTTCGTCTGCTTTCCGGTCGTCGTCGCGGCGCGCATCCTGCGCACGCTGCGCGTGCTGCGCTGCGGGATCGCGCTGCTCGAGATCAACGTCACGCCCGGCTTGACCAACCGGCTGTTGGCGCCGCTGGTCGACGAGGTGTGGACCACCTACGCCGCCTCGGAGGCGTGGTTCGGACGCAAGGCGATCCAGACCGGCGCGCCGGTGCGCGCGTCGCTGCAGCAGGTCAAGGACGCGCCCAGCGCGCGCGACCGGCTCGGACTCGATCCCGACGGCACGACGATCGTCGTGATGGGCGGCAGCCTAGGCGCGCGCTCGATCAACGAGGCGGTCGCGGCGCTGGTGACGAGGCGCACCCTGGGCGATCGCTGGCAGGTGCTGCACGTCAGCGGCGAACGCGACTACGAATACATGCAGGCCGAAGAGCGTGAACCGGCGCCGGGCAACCGGGTCGTGCTCGTGCCCTATCTGGCCGATCCCGCCGATGCGTATGCCGCCGCCGACGTCGCGATCACCCGTTCGGGCGCCTCGACGCTGGCGGAGCTGGCCGTGACCGGGACGCCGGCGATCTTGATCCCGTATCCGCACGCCGCCGACGGGCACCAGGCGCACAACGCCGCGCTGTTCGCCGAACAGGGCGCGGCGATCGTCATCCCCGACGCCGAGCTCGACGGCGACCGGCTGTGGTGGGCGCTGCGGGACATCCTCGAGACCGACCGGCTGCGCACCATGCGGACGGCCGCGCGCTCGCTGGCACCGCGCAACGCGGCCGATGCGATCGTGGCCCGCATCGAGCGAGCGATTCCCGCGCGGGTGGCCGGCACGGCCGCCGCGAACGAGGCCGAGTCGTGAAGGAAGCCGCGTACCATCTCGTCGGCGTCGGCGGGATCGGAATGAGCGCGATCGCGCGGCTGTTGCGCGCGCGCGGCGCGCACGTGAGCGGTTCCGACGTTCGTCGCACGCCGCTGATCGAAGCGCTCGAAAGCGAAGGCGTGCAGATCGCCATCGGCCATCGCGAAGAGAACCTCGGCGACGCGCCGACGGTCGTCGTCTCGTCGGCGATCGCGCGCGACAATCCCGAGTTCGTCGCCGCCGTCGACCGCCGGCTGCGGATCGTGACCCGCGGTGCGATGCTGGCCGAGCTGGCGCAAGGACAGAAGCTCGTCGCCGTCGGCGGCACGCACGGCAAGACGACGACGACCGCGATGCTGGCGTCGATCTTCGAGCAGGCCGGCTACGACCCGACCGTCGTGGTCGGCGGGATTCGCGTCGACACCGGCGACAACGCGCGCGCCGGCGCCGGACAATGGTTCGTCACCGAGAGCGACGAGTCCGACGGCTCGTTCCTGCACCTGAGCCCGACCATCGCGATCGTCACCAACGTCGAGAACGATCACATCGCCTCGGACGCCGAGCTGCCCAAGCTGCTCGAGCAATTCGTGCTGTTCGCCAACAAAGTGCCCGCGCACGGCCGCGTGCTGGTCGGCAACGACAACCGCGGCAGCGTCGTGGTCGGCAAACAGGCGCGCGCGCCGGTGACGACGTTCGCCACGCGCGCCGAGGCCGATTTGACGGTCACCGACGTGCGGTACGTCGACCTGGGCTCGCGCTTCACCGTCTGCGAGCTGGGCGCGCCGCTGGGCGAGCTGGAGCTGCTCGTGCCCGGCGAGATCAACGTCCAGAACGCGCTGGCGGCGATGGGCGCGGCGCGTGCGGCCGGGATCCCGTTCGACGCGGTCGCGCGCGCGCTGGCCGGTTTCCACGGCGTGCAGCGGCGCTTCGAGATCGTCGGCCGCGGCGCGCTGACCGTCGTCGACGACTACGCGCACCATCCGACGGCGATTCGCGAGACGATCGCGGCGGCGCGCCGCTTCGCGCACAACAAACCGATCATCGTCGCCTTTCAACCGCATCGCTACAGCCGCACGACCTACCTCAAGGACGATTTCGCGGCGGCGCTCGCGACCGCCGACCGCGTCGTGCTGGCGCCCATCTACGCCGCCTCCGAAGCGCCGATCGCCGGCGTGAGCGCGCGCTCGATCGGCGAACCGCTGGCGGCGGGCGGCACGCCGGTCGCGTACGTCGACGAGGTCGACGCGCTGCTGGACGCGATTCCCCGCGAGGCGCCCGACGGTGCGCTCGTGCTGATGCTCGGCGCCGGTTCGATCTCCGCGGTCGCGCACCGGTTGGGCGAGCGGGTCGACGCCGCGTTCGCGCGGTGAAGACGGTCCCGCTGCTCGACGAGGCCGATCGCGACGCGTTGCGCGCGACGTTCGGTGAGCGCGCGCGGTTCGACGCGTCGCTGGCCGACTACACGTGGTGGAAGATCGGGGGTCCCGCCGACGCGCTGCTCGACGTCGAGACCAGCGACGAGCTGGCGGTCGTGCTCGCGCACGTGCGGCGGCGCCGGCTGCCGATGTTCGTGCTCGGCGCAGGGTCGAATCTGCTGATCGGTGACGGCGGGATTCGCGGGGTCGTGCTGCGGCTCGGTGGCGCCTTCGCCGCGCTCGACGTTCGCGCCGACGGCGACGGCGTCACGGTCGCCGCCGGCGGAAGCGCCTCGCTCCCGGCGCTGTGCGCCCAGGTCGCCGGCCTCGGCGGCGTCGGCGTCGACGGCCTGGCGGGGATCCCGGCCAGCGTCGGCGGCGCGATCCGGATGAACGCCGGGACCGACCGCGAGATCGGCGAGTTCGCCCGCGAGGTCGTGGTGCAGACGCCGGCGCAGCCGCAGCCGCACGCGATTCCGGTCGGCTGGAAGTACCGCGAGACCTCGATTCCGCTCGACGCGATCGTCGCCCGAGCCACGCTGCGCTTCGAGCGCGGCGACCCGGCGGCGGTGCGGGAGCGGCTGCAGTCCCGGCTCGTCCGCCGCAAGGCGACCCAGCCGGTCGCGATCCCCAACTCGGGCTCGTGCTTCCGCAACCCGCCCGGCGATCACGCCGGCCGGCTGATCGAAGCAGTCGGGGCCAAGGGCTGGCGCGAAGGCGGGGCCGAAGTGTCCCCCTTGCACGCCAACTTCATCGTCAACACCGGCGGCGCGTCGGCATGCGACGTCGCCACGCTGCTGGCCCGGGTCCGCCGGGCCGTCGACGAACGGTTCGGCGTCGCCCTCCACCTCGAAGTCCACCTCGTCGGAGAGTTCACGGCCAACTGATGCCACTGCGAGTCGCTGTCGTCATGGGCGGTCCCAGCGCGGAGCGCGACGTCTCGATCCAATCCGGGACCGGCGTGATGCGCGCGCTGGCGTCGCTCGGCTACGACGCGCGTTCGCTCGACTTCGACGCGCGCTTCGTCGACGCGATCCGCGAGATCGAGCCCGACGTCGTCTTCAACGCGCTGCACGGCACCGGCGGCGAGGACGGCCAGATCCAAGGCATCCTCGATTGGCTGCGCATCCCGTACACGGGCAGCGGCCTGTGTGCGTGCGCGCTGGCGATGGACAAGCACCTGACCAAGAAGCTGTTGGCGGCCGAAGGGCTGCCGACGCCGGCCTGGGACGTGTTCGATCTCACCGGCGGAACGCTGCCGCTGCTGCCCGGTTCGCTGAACTTGCCGCTGGTCGTGAAGCCGCGATCGAGCGGCTCGAGCGCCGGCGTCTCGATCGTGCGCACGCACGAAGCGTGGTCGAAGGCGATGGTCGATGCGGCGGAGCGGATGCCCGAGGTCATCGCCGAGGAATACGTCGCCGGCCGCGAGTTCTCGTGCGGCGTCCTGGGCGAGGAGGCGCTGCCGGTCGTCGAGATCGTCTCGACGGACGAGTTCTACAGCTACGACGCGAAGTACAAGCCCGGCGGTTCGCGCCATCTGGTCCCCGCGCCGATCGACCACGACTTGACCGCGCGGTTGCAGAACCTCGCGCTCACCGTCCACCGTCTGCTGGGCTTGCGCGACATCTCGCGCACGGATTTCATCGTCACCAAAGAAGGCCGTCCGACGATCCTGGAGATCAACGCGCTGCCGGGGATGACGCCGACCAGCCTCGTCCCCGACGAAGCCGCGCAGATCGGCGTTTCGTACGAAGCGCTGGTCGATCGCCTCGTCCACTACGCGTTGGGCCGTCAGCTCGAGTCCGCGACCCCCTAGCGCGCGCGGCCGTTGCGGCGTTGCGAGCCGTATTCGCGGGCGTAGACGTACGTGAACTCGGCACCGAGCAAGAACAGGTACGACGAGTAGTACAGCCACAGCAGGATCAGGATCACGGAGGCGGCGCTGCCGTAGGTCCACGGCAGGTTGACGCGGTGCAGGTACTCGCCGATCGCGAACTGGGCCAGCGAGAAGCCGATCGTCGTCGCCGCGGCGCCGATGGCAACGTCACCCCAGGTCAGTGAGGTGCCCGGCAGCCAGCGGAAGAGCGCGGCGACGATCGGGAAGAGGATCAGCGCGCCGATGACGACGATCGCCGCGCGCACGCCGAGCGCGGCCAGCTCGCCGTGCGCGCCGATCGCGTGCACGGCGGCGGCCGCGGCCGCGCTGCCGAACACCAGCACTGTCAGGCCGCCGATGACGACCACCGAGAGCGCGCCGGCGGCGATGAACGCCACGATCGTCGCCGGCAGCGACGGGCTGCGGCGCAGGGGTGTTTCCCACATCGCGTGCAGCGCGCGCTGCACCGCGTAGAACAGGCGCGTTCCGCCGAACAGCGCGATCACCGCCGCGACGACCGTCGGCACGACGCGTTGCGCCATGCCGTGGCTGCTGATGTCGAGGTCGAGCGCGCGCACGCCGCCGTGGCCGACGATCGGATCGATCACCAGCGCCAAGCCGTGCAGGACCACCCGTTCCGTCCCCAACGCCTCGGCGATGCGCAACGTGATCAGCAACAGCGGCGCCAGTGCCAACGCGCCGAACGCGGCCATCGCCGCCGCATAGAGCCAGCCGTCGTCGGCGCTCCACTTCGCGTACGTCTCGCGGCCGAGGCGGGCCAGCGTGCGGCCGTCCATGCGTCGCCACCTTTGTCGCCGCGAACCGTCCGGCACCTGCTCGGCCAGGGCCGGCGCGTCGCAGGGACGCAAGCGGCCGGCACGAAGCGCGGGCCCATGCCGCGCTTCGCGTTTTCGTTGCTCGCCGCGTTCGTCGCGATTCCGCTCGCCGCGTCGGCGCGGCCGCTGCAGCCGGACGACCTCTATAAGCTGGTCTCCGTCAGCGACGTCGTCTTCTCGCCGAACGGAACGACGATCGCGTCGGTGCGGCGGCACGTCGCGGTCGCGAAGGATCGCCGCGAGGGGACCATCGTGCTCACCGACCTCGCCACCGGCGCGCAGCGGTCGCTGACGGTCGACCGCGCCGGGGTGGCGGCGCCGCAGTTCGCGCCCGACGGTACGTCGCTGGCGTTCCTCGCGCAGGACGAGAAGCACCACGGCCAGGTCTACGTGCTGCCGCTCGACGGCGGCGATGCGAAGGCGGTGACGGCGACGGCCCAGGGCGTGCAGCAGTTCGCGTGGCGTCCGAACGGGGCGACGATCGCCTACGTCACGCAGGATCCCGACCCGCGCAAGAAGGCCATCGACGCGCACCACGACGAGGTCGACCTCGCCGACGACGACTACCTGACGACCTCGTACACGCCGGCCTCGCACCTGTGGCTGGTCGATCGCGACGGGTCGCACGCGCATCGGCTCACCGCGGGCGGCTGGAGCTTCGCCACCGCGTACCCGCCCTCGCCGCCGGCATCGCCGCTCTCGTGGTCGCCGGACGGCAAGGAGATCCTGTTCACGCGCGTGCCCAACACGCGCGACGGCGACGCGTACCGCTCGCAGATCGAGCGCCTGGACGTCGCGAGCGGCAAGATCGTCCCGGTGACCGGTCACGACCGCTTCGAAGGGTTCGCGCAGTACTCGCCGGACGGCGCGAAGATCGCGTATCTCTACTCGCGCGACGGCGACCCGAACAACGAGAACGACGTCTTCGTCACCGATGCGGCGGGCGGCGCGGGCGTCGACGTCAGCCGGAAGCTCGACCGCGCGATCTATCGCGTGCAGTGGTATCCCGACGGCAAGTCGCTGCTGGTGGGCTCGCACGAGGGCACGCGCACGGTGCTCTACCGGTTGGCGCTCGACGGCAGCTTCACGCGCCTGGAGACCGGCGACGTGAACCCTGCGTGGTCGTTCTGGATCGACGCCGCGATCGCGAAGAACGGTACGATCGCGTTTCCTGGCTCGCAGATCGAACGGCCGACGGAGCTGTGGGTGCTCGCGCCGGGTGCCGCCGCCCCGCGCCGTCTGAGCGACGTGAACGGTGCGACGGCGAGCCTGCAGCTCGGCAAGATGGAGACGGTGACCTGGACGAACGAAGGCTACGACGAGGACGGCGTGCTCACGTATCCGGTCGGCTATACGGCCGGCAAGAAGTATCCGTTGGTGGTGCTGCCGCACGGCGGCCCGCAGGCCGCGTCGGTTGCGCAGTTCAACCTGCTCGACCAGCTGCTGGCGGCGCACGGCTACCTCGTCTTCGAGCCGAACTACCGCGGCAGCGACAACGGCGGCAACGCCTACGAGCGGGCGATCTACATGGACGCCGGCGCCGGCCCCGGGCGCGACGTGATGGCGGGCCTGGCGAAGGTCGAGGGTATGGGGATCGTCGACACCGCGCGCATCGGCGTGAGCGGCTGGAGCTACGGCGGCTACATGACCTCGTGGCTGATGTCGCACTATCACGTCTGGAAGACCGCCATCTCCGGCGCCGCCGTCAACGACTTCGTGGCGATGTACGACCTGGGCGACGCCAACTACCAGATCGGCTTCTCGTTCAAAGGCTCACCCTACGTGGGCGGCAACATGCGCGACTACGTCGCGCAGAGCCCGATCACGTACGCCGCGCAGACGCGCTGCCCGGTGCTCATCATCTCCGACACCGGCGACGTGCGGGTGCCGATCGCGCAGAGCTACGCGATGTACCACGCGCTGGCCGACAACCACATCCCGGTCCGTTTCGTCGGCATCCCGGTCAGCGGTCATTTCCCGGGCGACCCGGTCCGGCAAGCCGACGTCTACACGCTGTGGGTAAGCTGGATGGACCAGCATCTGAAGTAGCGGTCAGTCGTCGTCTTCGGGCGTGGCGAAGCGGCGTAGGCCGTCGAGCGAGGGGACGAAGTAGTACGCGCCGGTGAGCGGCGTCGTGTAGCGGGTGAGGGCGTCGCGAATGCCGTCGTCGCTGCCGGCCATCTGGCGCAGCATCTTGTCGAGCCGGAGCTGGTCCTGCGAGAAGCCGATGAACACCGTGCCGTGGTCGACGACGGTGCCGTACGGGACGTTGCGGCGGAAGATGTCCAGCTCTTTGCCGTCGACGTCGACCGTGGTGCGCGGGACGTGCGCGTCCTTGGGCATCGTGGCTTCGGGCAGCTCGACGCTGTCGAGCTTGGTGCGGCCGATGACCTTCTCTTGCTCGGGGACCGGCAAGTCGACGAAGAGGTGTCCGTCGTGACGCCACTTCTGGAACAGCAGCACGCTGCCGCCCGCGCCCGGCGAACCGTCGGGAACGCAGGCGACCAGCGGCGCCTGCATCAACGACGGGTTCTCGGTGCCGTCCTCGAAGCCGGTCAGATCGCGGCTGTGACGATACGACCAGCCGCTCTGCTCGCGCTCGATCGTGAGCACGCCCGTCAAGTCGTGCAAAGCGTCCGTCGCCGCGTCGAAGACGACGTCGTACGAGGCCCCGGCGAACCATAGCCACACGTCGGTCTGGGTTGCCGGCATCGAATACGACCCGGTGCCCTGCAGCGGCGCGTTGAATCCGGTCAGCGCGGCGGGCGTGTCGTCGGGCGCGATCGCACGCCACAGCTCGGGACGGAAGCCGGCGACGAAGTTGATGCCGCCGACCGTCGTGCGCGGCTCGTGCACGTCGGCGACCGCCTTCGCCACCGCCGCGGCATCGACGCCGGGCGCGACGGCGAGCTCGAGGAAGATGTGCGCGGGTTCGCCGATCGCGAAGATACCGGCTTGCGGAATCGCCATGCGGCCGGGAGTTGGCTCAGGGCACGATCCACGCCTCCGTGACGTGCAGGAACGCGCCGCCCTCCTTCGCGTTCGGCGTCCCCGGTTCGAAGCGCAGCACGTGTTGCCCGGCACGCGGCCAGCGCCATGCGAACAAGACGCTGTGCGGCAGCGTGCGGCCCGCGCTCGATTTGTTCTGCCAGATGCCCGTCGCGTCGAACGTCGGCCGGCCGTCGATCGCCACCCGTGCACGGCCGGCTTCGCAGCAGCGTTCGCCGATCGCGCCGAGCAGCGCGATCCCCGAGCCGGAAAAGCGCAACGTGGCTGGGACGTGGTCGATCGCGACCGGGTGCGGCCGCGCTCGTCGCCAGGCGGAGTCGGGCGTGACGCGCACGGCCGGCGCGAGCGCGCCCGCGGCGACGGCGAGCGCGAGGCCGCCGCTGGTCTGCCACGCGGTGACCGGGCCGGCCGGCGGCGGACCATCGAAGAACCGATCGTACTCGCCGTCGGCGCCGCGCGCGTGCGCGGCGGCGAGCGCGTTGCGAATCAGCCACCGGCGCGACCACCCGTCGCCGGCGTCGGCCAGACCGGCCAGCGCGCGCACGAGCGGCTCGACGACGTCGTTGCCGGCCTGCAGGTCGACGAAGATCCCGCGCGCGTCGTCGAGCTGCGCCGTCGCGCGCGCGGTGTCCCGAGCGTCGCGCGCGTAGCCGAGATCACCGGTCAGGTGCGCGAGCGCGCGGCCCGCGTCGATCATGATGCCGTTGACCGAAGCGAAAAAGCGATGCCGCAACGGGCGGCACGCGTGACCGTCGTCGAACACGTACACCGTGTAGAGGCCGGCGCGCCGGTCGAAGAACCAGTGGCGGATCGCCGCATAGTGGCGGCGCGCGTCGGCGAGGTACGCGGCGTCGCCCGTCCGGCGCGCCAGCAGCGCGGCGGCGAGGACGCGGTTGGCGTCCGTCTCGAGGGTCTTGAGCCCGCCGCCGCCGCCGAACGGCCGCTGATAGTCGATCTCCGGACACGCGCCGCGTGCGTAGAGGTCGGTCCGCGCGACGCTCGCGTAGGCGGCGCGCGCGTGGGCGAGCGCGAGCGGCTCGTCGGTCACGCCGTAGCGTCGCATCGCCGAGACCGCGTCCCACAGCGGGACGTCGCTCCATCCGGTACAGCCGCGGCCGCGGCACACGCGATAGGCCGGCGCACCTCGTTCGAGCGCGCGCGCATACGCGCGCAGTGCCGGCGCGTGCGTCGCGTGCCAGCGCAGCGCCAGCACCGCGGTCAGGCTGTCGGCGCCCCAGTCGCTGTCGCTCGCGCCGCACGGGAGGCGCGCGCATAGCTGCCAGCGGCCCTGCGGCACCACGAGGCGGGCGCGTAGCGTCGTCATCGCCGCGTCGCCGAGCGCGCCCAACGTCCGTGCGGCGGGCGGCGACGGCGTCGCCGAGGCGAACGACGCGTCGGCGAGAACGGTCGCCAGCCACAGAACGGCGCCCCAGAAAGGTGCTACACGTGAGCGGAGAATCGAGCACCCTCCGGCAAGCTCAGCCCGTCACCCGTAGCCCGGCCGCGATCCCGTTGACGCTGAGACGGATCGCATCGCGCAGCGCGGGGTCGGGGTCCTCGCGGTACGCCCGCAACAGACGGATCTGCAGGAACGACATCGGGTCGACGTAGGGATTGCGCAGCGCGATGCTGCGCGCCAGCGTCGGGTCGTCGGCCAAGAGTGCGTCGGCCCCCAGGATGCGCAGCAGCGCCGCGACCGACGCGTCGTACTCGGCGCGGATGCGCGAGGTGAACTGCGCGCGCAGCGCGGCGTCGTCGACCAGCGCTTCGGCGTAGCGCTCGCAGATCGTCAGGTCGGCCACCGCCAGCGCGCGCTCGATCGCGCGCAGCAGCGTGGTGAAGAACGGGAACTCGCGCGCCATCGTTTGCAGCGTCGGCAGCGCGTCGCCGGCGGCCGCGATCGCGGTGCCGAAACCGTACCAGCCCGGCAGCATCCCGCGCGTCTGCGTCCAGGCGAACGCCCATGGAATCGCGCGCAGGTCCTCGATCGAGCGGCGGGCGCCGCGGCGGCCGGGGCGCGAGCTGATCTGCAGGTCGCCGATCTCGTCGACCGGCGTCGCGGCCGCGAAGTAGACCAGGAACGCCGGGTCGTCGATCAGCGCGAGATACGCCGCGCGCGCGTCGCGCGCGAGCCGGTCGAGCAGCGCGAACCAGTCCGGCGGCGTCGCGACGGCCGGCGCCACCAGCGACGCCGCGACGGAGGTGACGGCCAGCTCGAGGTTGCGCCGCGCCAGCGATGGCAGGCCGTAACGCGCGCCGATGACCTCGCCCTGCTCGGTCACCTTCAGCTCGCCGGTGTGCGCCTGCGGCGGTTGCGCGTCGACGGCTTCGCGCGCCGTCGCGGCACCGCGCCCGACCGAACCGCCGCGGCCGTGGAAGAAGCGCGGCGTGACGCCGTACCGCGCGGCGACCGCAGCGATGGTGAGCTGGGCGCGGTACAGCGCCCACATGCTCGCGACGACGCCGGCGACCTTGGTCGTGTCGGAGTACCCGAGCATGATCTCCCAGCGCTCGCCGTTCGAGCCGACGAGCGCGCGGAACGGCGCGAAGGCGAGCAGCTCGTCGCACAGCGCCTCGGCGTTCGCCAGCGCGCTCGCGCTCTCGAGCAGCGGGACGATCTGCGCCGGCCCAGCGGCCAGCCCGCCGCAGGCGCGCACGAACGCGTGCAGGCTGAGCACGTCGTCGACCGATTCCGTTCCCGCCAAGATGAAGCTCACCACCGCGCTCGCACCGCGTCGCGCGCGCAGCGCGGCGACCGCGCGCACCGAGGCGATGACGTCCTGCGCGTCCGTCGAGAACGTCGCGTCGGTGGGGACCAGCGGCCGCGCGGTCACGAGCTCGCGCGCGAACCACGCCCGGCGCGCGTCCGGGTCGCGCTGCGAGAGCGGCGGCAGCTCGGGCTCGACGGCCAGCACGATCTCGTCGAGCGCGCGCACGACGCGGTCGCGGTGCTGCCGCCACTCGAGCGCGCACAGGTGGAAGCCGAACAGCGCGACCGCGCGGCGCAGCCGCGCCGCCGGCCGCGCGACGTCGGCACCGCTGTGCGCTTGCACGCTCTCGAGCACGAGATCGAGGTCGGCCAGCAGCGCGGCCGGGTCGGGATAGCCGCCCTCGGCGTCGGCCAGCGTCAGCCGCAGCCGGCGGTGCATGAACGCGAGCTTGCGGCGGTACGGCTCGGCGTCTTGCCGCGGTCCGATCGCGTAGCGCACGTCGGGCAACAGGTGCAGCTCGCGATCGACCGAGTCCAGCAGCGCGGCCGAGGCGCCGCCGCGCGCGACGTCCTGCGAGAAGCGCGCCTGCAGCTCCTCGACGCCCTCCACGTAGCGTTCGAGCACGAAGCGCCGCGCTTGCTCGTGCGCTTCGGCGATCGCGTCGGGCGCCACGTTGGGGTTGCCGTCACGGTCGCCGCCGATCCAGCTGCCGAACGCCAGCACCGTGCGCACCGGTGCACCGACGCGTTCCTCGAGCCGCTCGAACAGCAGCGTCGCCTCGTCGAACAGCGACTCGCGGAAGCGCGCGACCAGGTTGCGCACCTCGTCGTGCACCGTCGGCGCGGTGCGATACAGCTCGTTGCTCTGCCAGAGCAGCACGATCTGCGCGTGCAGCTCGGCTTCGATCGCGCGCGTCTCCTCGTCGGTCAGCACGCGCTCGTCGAGGTCGCGCAAGAGGTGCGCGATCGTGGCCAGCTTCTCGCTGGTCGTGCGCCGCAGCACTTCGGTCGGGTGCGCGGTGAAGACCAGCGTGACCGCGACCCGGTCGAGCTGCGCCGCGGCGGCCGGGGTGAGCGTCTCGAGCGAACCCGCCAGCGGCGGCTGACCGCTGCGCGCGCGCTCGCGCCGGCGGCGCTCGCGGTGCAGCTGCTCGGCCAGGTTCACCATCTGGAAGTACAGCCCGAAGGCGCGCAGCACGTCGATCGCGTCGTCGAGCGCGAGCGCGCTCAGAACGGCGTCGATCTCGGCGTCGAACCGCGGATCGGGCGTCGCGCGCCGCGCCCGGGTGGCCGCACGCAAGCGTTCGACCAACGCGTACGTGGTGGGCCGAGCGTGCGAACGCAGCACGTCGCCGACCACGCGCCCGAGCATCGTGACCCGCGCCCGCAGTGGCGCGGTGGTGTCGACCTCGAGACTTTGCGTCACCATCGCGATTGCTTCGGCTCGGCGCGAGCCGGCCCCTCAGGCCAACTGTCCCGTGACTAGAGCGCGGCCGCTTCTCGGACCGGGAGATCGAGCGTCGTGACGCGGCGCAGATCGCGGGTTTGGGTTTCGTCGAAGGCCAGGCCGCGGTGCATCGTGCAGCGGTTGTCCCAGATCACCACATCGTGCCGGCGCCAGGCGTGGCGATACACGAACTGGGGCTGCGTCGCCAGCGCCATCAGCTCGCGCAACAGGATGCGCCCTTCGGCCACCGGCCAGCCGACGACGTGCGAGGCGTGCGAGGCCAGGTAGAGCGAGCTGCGCCCGGAGCCGGGATGGACGCGCACCAGCGGCTGCTCCGCGCCGGGGAACTGCGCGCGCTCGGCGTCGGAGAAGTCGGTGAAGCCGATCGTCTCGCGCGAGTAGAGGATCGAGTGGAACGCGCGCAGCCCGGCGATCTGCGCGCGCAGCGCGTCCGGCAGGGCGTCGTAGGCGGCGCGCATGTCGGCGTATTCGGTCTCGCCGCCGCTGCCGGGGACGCTGCGCGCCGAGAGCATCGAGTAGCGCGCCGACGGGTTCTGGAACGAGGCGTCGGTGTGCCAGAGGCGGTTGCCCAGCGAGTACATCCGCCGCCGGTCCTCGCGCGCGAACGGCTGGCCGTTCTCGTCGAGGTTCGAGATATCGGTCATCGCCGCGTGCGGGAGCCGCCGCGTCCCTTCGACCATGCTGCGGGCGACCAGCGTCACCAACTCGCCGTCGAGCCGCTGGGCGAACGCGATCTGCTCCTCGTCCGCGAACGGCTGGTCGCGTACCACCAGGACGGCAAAGCGGTCGAGCTGGGCGCGGATCTCGGCGAGCGCCGGGCCGTCCAGCTCGCGCAGGTCGACGCCGCGGAGCTCGCCGACGAAGTGCTGGTGGAGCGGGGTAGCGGTGAGCGCCATGGTGCCTCCTTCGACAAAAGTCGGACGTTCCTCGATCGGTCGATCAGCCATGCCTATCGTGGGGAGAACCGCCCCCCAGCGAGAAGTCTCGGATGTCATGGCGTCCATGGTCGTCAACCCGGGTCTCGAAGGCATCGTCGTCGGCGAGACCGTCCTCAGCAACGTCGAGGGCGAGCTCGGCCGGCTCACCTATCGCGGCTACGACATCCACGATCTGGCGCCGAACGTCACGTACGAAGAGGTGGTGCACCTCCTGTTCTACGGCGTGCTGCCCTCGCAGAGCGAGCTGGACGCCTTCGCCGCCAAGCTGGCCGGGCTGCGGGCGCTGCCGCCGACGACGCTCGAGATCCTGCGCAAGATTCCGCGCGACGCGTGGCCGATGGACGTGCTTCGCACCGGCATCTCGACGCTCTCGCACGGGCTGCCGCACGAGCCCTCCGGCGCGCACGTCTCCGACGTCGATGCCGCGCTCGGGCTGATCGCCAAGACCGCGACCGTCGTCGCCGCCTGGAACCGGCTGCGCCGCGGCCTGGAGCCGATCGCCCCGCGCGCCGACCTGCGCCACGCCGCCAACTTCTACGCGATGTGCGCCGACCGCACGCCGACCCCCGAACAGGCCAAGGCGATCGACGCGTACTTCGTGCTGCTGGCCGATCACTCGTACAACGCCTCGACCTTCAGCGCGCGCGTCACCGCCTCGACCAACGCCGACCTGTGGTGCTCGATCACCGCGGCGGTCGCGACGCTGACCGGCGAGCTGCACGGCGGCGCGCCCTCGCAGGTGATGGACACGCTCGAAGCGATCCAGACGCCCGACAAAGCCGAGGCGTACGTGCGCGCGCTGCTCGGGCGCGGCAAACGCGTGATGGGGATGGGCCACCGCGAGTACAAGGTGCGCGATCCGCGCGCCGCCGAGCTCGACCGCAACGCGAAGGAAGTCGGCGAGCAGACCGGCTCGCAGTGGTACGAGCTGGCCGTCGCGCTCGAGGGCGCCGCCAACAAGGTGCTGCAAGAAGAGAAGCCCGGCAAGCGCATTTACGCGAACGTCGACTTCTACACCGCGCCGCTGCTGGCGGATCTGGGCTGGCCGAAGGACGAGTTCACCTGCGTCTTCGCCTGCAGCCGCGTCGCCGGCTGGTCGGCGCACGTGCTCGAGCAGTACGCGCACAACCGTTTGATTCGGCCGCAGGCCGCCTACGTCGGTCCGGCGGTGCACCCGCTCGAGCCGCTGGCCGAGCGCCCGGCGCACGATCTCTCCGCCAACGGCAACGCCGCCGCGACCGGAGCCGTGCGCTGACCGAGCGCGTCGCGCACCGCAAACGCGAAACGAAGGAGACGCGGATCGACCTGCGTCTCGCGCTCGACGGCGGGCCGGTCTCGGTCGCGACGGACGTCGACTTCTTCGACCACATGCTCAACGCGTTCGCGACGCACGCGGGCGTCGGCTTGCAGCTCGAAGCGCGCGGCGACGGGATGGATCATCATCATCTCGTCGAGGACGTCGGCATCGCGTTGGGCGCCGCCATCGACGAAGCGCTGGGCGACAAACGCGGGATCGCGCGCTTCGGTTCGATCGCGATTCCGCTCGACGACGCGCTGGTGCAGTGCGCGGTCGATCTGAGCGGCCGGCCGTACCTGAACTACGACGTCCCGCTCTCGGTCCCGGTGCTCGGCGCGCTGCCGACCGAGCTGGTGCCGCACTTCTTCCGCAGCGTGGTCGACCACGGCAAGTTCAACTTGCACCTGCTGCGCTGGGCCGGCACCAACAACCATCACCTCTGCGAAGCCGCCTTCAAGTCCTTCGCCCGCGCCTTCGCCCAAGCGAAACAGCAGACCGGCTCGCGCGAGATCCCCTCGACCAAGGGTTCGCTGACCGAAGTCTAACCGGCGGCGTCGTGCACGACGTGGTCGTGCACGGCATGCTCGTCGTGCGCGTCGTCGTGGTGGTGGCAGCCGTGCTCCATCGGGTGCCGCTTCGAGACGACGAGCAGCCAGACGGCGAGCGCGCCGAAGACGAGGTTCAACCAGAACGTCGCGTCGAGCGAGAAGGTCGTCAGCGCGACGCGCAGGTGGGGGTTCGGGCGCGGCACCAGGTGCAGCGCGTGGAACGCCCCGTCGATCGCCAGCGCGGCGAGCACCATCGTCACGAAGAACACGCCGGCGATGTAGAGCATCATCCGCCAGCCGTAGTACTTGCGGTAGACGTCGAGCAGCGGCAGCACGATCAGATCGGCGTACAGGAAGGCCAGCACGCCGCCGAACGAGATCCCGCTGGTCCACAAGATCGCGGCCATCGGCACGTTGCCGATCGAGCAGACGAACGTCACCACCGCGACCAGGGGGCCGAGCACGGCGTCGCCGAGCGTGCGCACCACCGGGTTCGCGCCGTTGAAGAACACCGCGCGCCAGACGCCGTCGGACACGAAGGCAGCCAGCGCGCCCGCGATCAGGAACCCGCCGAGCAGGTCGACCCACAGCATCGAGAGATCCATCGCGAAGTTCTGCGCGATCGCGACGCGGGTGGCGGGTTCGCGCAGCCGCGCCCAGACCGTCGCGCCCGCGCCTTCCATCGAGCCGTGGTCGTGACCGCCCCCCGCGTCCAGTCGCCGCCGGGCTTCCTCGACCAGCGCGCGCGGATAGGTGAATTTCACCAGCACGGCCATGATCGCGATGAGCACCAGACCGCCGATCCATTCGGCGGCGGTGAACTGCCAGCCCAGCAGCAACCACAGCACCAGGCCCAATTCGACGACGAGGTTGGTCGAGCTGAACAGAAAGGCCAGGCTCGGGATCAGCGCGGCGCCCTGCTTGAAGAGCGTCTTGCTCATGGCGGCGGCCGCGTACGAGCAGCTCGAGGACGCGGCGCCGAAGCCGGTCGCGAGGGCGATCTCGCGGATTCCGTCGCGGCCCAGCAGCGCTTGCATCCGCTCCTTGGAGACGACGGCTTGGATCACCGCCGAGGCCGCGAAGCCGAGGATCAGGCTCCAGCCGACCTGCCACGCCATCCCCGCCGCCAACAGCAGCGCCTCACCGAGTTTCGACCACAGCGTCATCCGAGTGGCCTAACACTGCCACGGTTGCGAGCAGCTTCAGCAGAAGAGCGATTGAAGTGCTCGATCGGGGAATAGGGCCCCCAGCAGCGTGCGCGACAACGACCGAATGGGTGATGACCCGGCGGTGACGAGTGGCGCGTGGTCCCTCCGTGCGGACCACCGCGGCTTTTCCTTTCGCATCGTCGACGCCGCGCTGGCGCACAACGCCCGGCGCATCTTCGGGGCGTATCTCGCCGCCCAGGTCGAGCCCGGCTCGGACCTCTACGCCGCCGAACTGATTTTCGGGGAGCTGCTGGGCAACGTCGCGCGCCACGCGCCGGGGCCGGTCGACGTGCGGCTGCGCTGGAACGGGCCGCGCGCCATCCTCGAAGTGATCGATCACGGTCCGGGGTACCAGATCGAAGAGGTCCGCTTGCCCGAGAACCTGTCCGAGACGCGCCGCGGGCTGTTCCTGATCGCTACCTTCGGTAACGACCTGCAGGTCCGCCGCGAGGCCGGGAACACGACCACCTCGGTCGTGCTGCCGGTGGCGCGCCGGGTGATGCGCGGCGCTTAACGCCCGCTGGGGCGGATGCGCCAGACCGTTCCGCCCGCGTCCTCGCTGACGAACAGCGAGCCGTCGGTCCCGACCGCGACCCCGGTCGGGCGGCAGCTGCGGCTCCCGTCGGCGGCCTGGCAGCCGCTCAGGAACTCGTGCCACTGGGCGCCCGGGTCGTTCCAGTCCACCGCCTTGGCCGGCTTGCGGCCGGCGAAGGGAACGAAGGCGACCCGGGGCGGGACCGGCGGCTGGTGCCACGAGCCGTGCAGCGCCACGAAGGCGCCGCCGCGGTACGGGGCCGGGAAGGCATAGCGCCCGCCGGGCGCGGTCGGGTAGAACGCGGCGCCGATCGGGGTGTCGTAGGCCGGGAAGACGACCAGGGGGATCACGACGCCCGCACAGCCGGCGTTGCCGATCGGGCGATGGTCGTCGTAACAGCGCCGCCAGCCGTAGTCGGGGACGCCCGGGTGCGCGCTGACGTCGTCGAAGATCTCGTAGGGCTGGCCGTGCTCGAGGTCGTCGCGGCCGGCGACGCCGGCCCACAGGTCCTCGCTGTCCGGCTGGACCGCCAGCGCGATCGCGTTGCGGATATCGGTCGCGCGCGGCTTCATCCCCGCGCCGTCGGGCGCCATCTGCTGGATCGTCGCGCGGGTCGCGTCGAGCTCGGGGTCGCAGACGTTGCACGACGATCCGACCGACGCGAACAGCATGCCCTTCGTCAGCGCGACGGTCGTGGTGACGTGATCGCGCGAGATGCCGCTGGTGCGGACCGACGCGATCTTCTCCGGCTTGCCGCGCGCGGTGCGATCGCCGCTGCGGTACGGGATGCGGTAGACCCCGAACTGCGCGCCGACGTAGAGCCAATCGCCGGCCAGCGCGACCCCCGCGACCGGGTGATCGGGAAGCGTCGCGAACACCTGCGGCGCGCCGGCGTGACCTTGCGCGTCGGGCACGACGTAGACGTCGCTGCCGGACGTGCCGACGAACAGGTCGCCGTTCGGTGCGACGGTCAGCTCGCGCGCGCCGGCGACGTGCGCGATCGGTTCGAGCGTGAAGCCGGGCGGGACGCTCGCGCCGAGCAGCGCGAGCGCCAAAGCGGGGACGAGGGCGGTGAAGCGCATGGCGCTCAGCGGATTCGCCGCTTCGCCTGCGTCCCCGTGCCGACCGGCCGGATGCGGTACACGACGCCGTCTTGGTCGTCGGCGACGAACAAGCTGCCGTTCGGGCCGACCGCGACGCCGGCCGTCCGGCCGACGCGCGCACCGCCGGCGTTCTGGAAGCCGGTGAAGAAGTCGTGCCACTGCACGGTCGGATCGTTCCAATTGACCGCCGTCGTCGGCAGCGCGCCGGTGAACGGCACGAACGCGACGTGCGGCGGATCGATTGGCACGTTGTTGCTGTCGGCGTGCCACGAGCCGTGCGCGCTCACGAACAAGCCGCCGTTCCACGGGCTCGGGAACGCGTACGGCCCGCTCTGCGAGGCGGGGTAGAACGCGGCGCCGATCAGCGTCGAGTAGGCCGGGAACTCGAGCGCCGGCACGACCTCGTTGGCGCAGTTCGCGCCGCTGGTGTAGGCGACGTGATCTTCCTCGCATGCGGGCCAGCCGTAGTTGGCCGGCGCCGCATGCGTCGAGACCGGATCCATGTACTCGTACGGATGATACTCGGGCAGATCGTCTTGCCCGGCGCCGCCGGCCCACACGTTGCCGGTGCTCGGATCGGTGGTGATCGCGATCGCGTTGCGGATCTGCGTCGCCTGCGTCGTCATCCCGCTGCCGTCGAGCCCCATCTTCTGCACCGTCGCGCGCGTGGGGTCGATCTCGGTGCAGGCGTTGCACGACGAGCCGACGCTCACGTAGAGCGTCGTCCCGCTGACGGTGACGGAGGTCGTGACGTGCACGTCGCCGTCGCTGCCCGGCGGCGGCGAGCCCTGTCGAATCGACGCGATCTGCTGCGCGACGCCGGTCTGCGCGCCGGTCGTGTACGGCATGCGGTAGACGCCGTGCTGCGCGCCGGCGAAGACGTAGCCGTCGCCGAACGCGACGCCGGCCACCGGCGTATCCGGAACGTCCACGAAATGCGCCGGCGTGCCGGCCGCGCCGGGACCGTCGGCGTCGGGGACGATCCACACCGTCGTCCCCTGCGAGCCGGCGATCAGATCGCCGTTGGGCAGCACGACCAGCTCGCGCACCTCGGGGACGCTGGCGATCTGGCTGACCGTGAAACCGCTGGGCACCGTCAGCGCCGCGTTGGCCGGCGGTGCGGTCGGCCCGGTGTACGGCGTTCCGCTCGCGACCGGCGTCGGGGTCGCGCCGACCGGCGTCGCGGTCGGGGCGGCCGTCGGCGCGGTCGTGGCCGGCGCGCCGCCGCCGGGCGCCGGGCTCGAGCCTCCGCCGCCGCTGCACGCGGCCGCGAGGGCAAGCAATGCGCAACCCGCGAGCGAAGCCGTCACACGATGGCGACTCCTCGGCTGGCGGTGATCGACTACGGCGGCGGCAACGTCGGCTCGCTGCTGGCCGCGCTCGAGCGACGCGGCGCCAGCTTCGAGCTGACCGGCGATCCGGACGCGGTCGTGCGCGCCGACGCCGCGCTGCTCCCCGGCGACGGCGCCTTCGGCGCGACCATGGACGCCCTGCGCGAACGCGGGCTCGACCAAGCCGTGCACGCGACGATCGCGCGCGGCCGGCCGTTTCTCGGGATCTGCGTCGGTATGCAAGTGCTTTTCGACTCCAGCGACGAGTACGGTGGTGCGGCGGGACTGGGCGTCCTGCCCGGTGACGTACGCCGCTTCGCGCGCGCGCCCCGCGTGCCGCACATGGGTTGGAACGAACTCGTGATCGAGCGCACGCACCCGTTCGTCGCGGGCGTGACGAGCGGCTCGTGGGCGTATTTCCTGCACTCGTACCGGGTCGAAGACGGCGCGTCGGTGCTGGCGTCGTGCGAGTACGGCGAACGGTTCGCCGCGATCGTCGCGCGCGATCATGTCATGGCCACCCAATTCCACCCGGAGAAGAGCCGAGCGACGGGCGCCCGGCTGCTGGATAACTTCTTGCGAATCGCCGCAGCGTGAGCGATTCGCTGGTCTTGTACCCCGCCATCGACTTGCGCGGCGGTCACGCGGTGCGGTTGGAGCGCGGCGACCCCGCCCGCGAGACGCGTTACGACGCCGACCCCGTCGCGCGCGCGCGAGCGTTCGTGGCGGCGGGGGCGCGCGCGCTGCATGTCGTCGACCTCGACGGCGCCTTCGGCACCGGCGAGAACCACCGGGCGCTGCGCGCGATCTGTGCGGCGGTCGACGTGCCGGTGCAAACCGGCGGCGGAATTCGCACCGCCGCCGACGTCGCCGCGCGGCTCGACGCCGGCGCGCACGCGGTCGTCATCGGCACGCTGCTGGTCGAAGCACCCGGCGAAGCGCGCGCGATCGTCGCGCGCTACGGCGCAGCGATCGTGGCCGGCATCGATGCGCGCGGCGACCGCGTCGCGACGCGCGGCTGGCTGGCCGAGAGCGGCGCCTCACGCGACGAACTGGTGCGCACGGTCGCGAGCTGGGGCGTGCAGCGCGTCGTCTACACCGAGATCGCGCGCGACGGGATGGGCTCGGGGTACGACGTCGCCGCGCTGGCGCACGTCGCGGCGCTGGCGCCGGTGCACGTCACCGCCAGCGGCGGGGCGCGCACGCTCGACGATCTGCGCGCGCTGCGCGCGGGGACGCCGGCCAACGTCGACGCCGCCATCGTCGGCCGCGCGCTCTACGAGGGGACGCTCGACTTGGCGGAGGCGCTGGCGGCGCTGGCGTGAGCGGGCCGCGAAACCCGGGCGGCGCCGATCCCGTAGCTGGAGGCGCCATGGAGAACTCGGCTCCGCCCTTCTCGGCCCGCGCGGCGATCATCGACGCCGTCTTGAACGCCGCCGTGCCGACGGTCGTCTACCAGATCGCCCACCACCGCGGCATCGACGACGTGCACGCGCTGCTGCTGGCCGCGATCTACCCGGCCGTGGTCGCCGTGTTCGGCCTCGCACGTCGCCGCACGCTCGACCCGGTGGCCGGGATCGTGCTGTTCGGCATCGTCGTCAGCCTGGTCGCGTTCTTCGTCGGCGGTAGTCCGCAGGTGCTGTTGATTCGCGAGTCGTTCGTCACCGGCGCGCTGGGCGTGCTGTGCTTCGTCTCGCTGCTCTTCCCCAAACCGCTGATGTACTGGTTCGGCCGCTGGTTCGCGACCCACGGCGACGCCGCCGCGGCGCGGGTCTACGACGCGCTGTGGGAACGGCCGCAGGTGCGAACGGCGAACCGTCTGCTCACGGTCGTGTGGGGCGTCGCGTTCTGCGGCGAGTTCGTACTGCGGGTCGTGTTCGTGGTGACGCTGCCGATCCCGGTAGTGCTGGCGGTCAGCCCGATCGTGCTGGCGGCGATCACGATCGCGACGCTGACCTGGACCTTCGCCTACGTGCGCGTCTTGCGCGCGCGTGCCGCCGCCGCCGGCGTCGTCGTCCCCGGTTAAGCCGCGCCGCTGCTGTAGACGCGCGGCGCGTGCGCGGGCAAACGCGCGACGATCTCGTAGCCGATCGTGTCGCACGCCGCGCCCAGCTCGTCGGCGGTGATCGTCTCCGCGCCGTCGCTGCCGATCAGGGTGAGGGCGTCGCCGGGCACCGCGCCGGGGACGTCGGTCACGTCGGCGAAGGCCATGTCCATGCAGACGCGGCCGATCAGCGGCACGCGCACGCCGCGCACCAGCGCCTGCGCACGCTCACCGGCGTTGCGCGGTAAGCCTTCGGCGTAGCCGATCGGCAGCGTCGCGATCCGTGAGGGACGCCGCGCCGTCCAGGTGCGTCCGTAGCCGACCGTTTCCCCGGCGGCGAGCTCGTGCAGCGCGACGATGCGCGTGCGCCAGGCCAGCACCGGTTCGAGCATCAAGCCGCGCGGGCGCATGACCGCTTCGGTTTCGGCGCTCGGCCATATGCCGTACAGCCCGATGCCGCAACGGACGCTGTCCAAACGGGTCTCGGGCCACAGCATCGCCGCGGCGGTGGCGGCGATGTGGCGCTCGACCGGCGGCGGCAGCGCACGCGTCGCGGTGAGGAAGCGGTGCAGCTGATCGTGGGTGAAGTTGGAGTCCAACTCCTCGGCCGCGGCGAGGTGGCTGAACGCGCCGGCGACGACGAATTCCGGCGTCGCCGTGTAGCGTTCGAGGACGGCCGGAGCGTTCGCGTACGGCATGCCCAGCCGCGCGACGCCGGTGTCGATCTTCGCGTGCACGGTGAACGGACGGTGGCGCCGGCGCGCGACGCTCGCGACTTGCCGCGCGTAGAGGTGCTCGTCCCACAGCGTGATCGCGACCTCGGCCGCGTGCGCGACCTCGAGGTCGGCGGCGACGATCGGACCGAGCACGAGGATCGGCGCGCGCACGCCGGCGTCGCGCAGCGTCACCGCTTCGTCGAGCTCGTAGACGCACAGGCGCGCGGCGTGCGGCGCCAGCGCGCGCGCCGCCGGCACCAGGCCGTGGCCGTAGCCGTTCGCTTTCACGACGGCGGACAGGCGCGCGGGCGAGGCCAGCCGCGCCAGAGCCTGCGCGTTGCGCGCCAGCGCGTCGAGGTCGACGCCGATCTCCGCGATCACGCGCGGCGCAGGAAGCGCGAAACCAGCAGCCCGACCGGAATCCCGTAGAAGACGATGTGCGAGAGCAGACCCGCGCCGAGCGCGGCCGGACCCGACGGCCGGTGCCAGTCGGCGTCGACGATCAGCGCGATCTGCATGAACACGTAGACGACCAGGCCGAAGCCGGCGCCGGAGATCCAGGGATGCGAGAGCAGCTGCGGCTGCGAGCGCACCAGGTAGACGTAGCCCAGCGCCCACAGGATCGACACCGCGAAGTGCAGCCCGAGCGCGATCCACGGCGCGGCGGGGTTGGTGGCGGCGCCGCTGCCGAGCACGGTGCCGGCGACCCACTGCATGAGGTCGAGCATCGAGCCGAAGCGTCCGCCGCCCAGGCTGATCGCCACCAGGAAGAAGAGGGCCACCAAGATGCCCCCGACGACGCCCGCGATGAGCCCCGCCGAGAGCTGAGCGCGCAGCGTCACGGTTCCGTTCACAACGGGCGGCTCTTCTCAGGTGCCGGTGCCCGACCCCTGGGCGGTCAGCAGCCCTTGCCGGTACTCTTCTTCGCGCCGCTCGAGCGCCCGGGCGATCCGGTCGAGCAGCTCGGCCATCGTCGATTTCGCGATCCGGCGCCCGAGCAGCGCGTCGAACACCAGGCCGAGGGCCCCCGCCGGCGGCCGGTAGGCGCCCTCGAAGGTCAGCCGGGTGTGCTCGACGTCGGCGATGCGCAGCCGCAGGGTGCCGTGAAAGTGCGGGAACAGCCGGGTCCCGGCCCGCCACTCGATCAGCAAGGCGTCGTGGAGCCGCCCGCCCTCCGTCTCGTCGGGATGGAGGGCGAAGAGCAGCTTGACGGGCCGGGCGACGTGCCCTCGCAGCCCATAGAAGAAGTTCCGCAAGGGAATGCGGACCTCGACGGCACGCTCTGCGTCCTGGAGGAACTCTTCGGCGTAGTCGTGCGCCACCGAGAACGGGCAGTCGGCGACTCGCTCGACGACGACGTGCGTCACCCGGGCCATACGCTCTCCATCTACCCGCCCAGCGACCCCCCGACCTCGGCACTTGCACTCGCGTAATGAGTCTGCTAACCTGGAATTCCGGCTGGCACTCTCGTGCTAGTAGTGCCAGCGCGTGTCACCCTACTAACTCAGACACCGGTAGCAAGCAAGCTCTCGGAGGAATGGTTTTCGTGAATCTCAAGCCACTTGGCGATCGCGTGGTCGTCGAGCACGTGGAACAGGCCGAGAAGAGCGCCGGCGGCGTCTTCCTGCCCGACACTGCGAAAGAAAAGCCGCAGGAAGGCCGCGTTCTGGCGGTCGGCACCGGCCGCACGCTCGACAATGGCACCAAGTTGCCGATCGACGTGAAGCCCGGCGACCGCATCATCTACTCGAAGTACTCGGGCTCCGAGATCAAGCTCGAAGGCAAAGAGTACCTCATCATCTCGGAAAAGGACGTTCTCGCGGTCATCACCGACGAGCGCGTCGCCGCCGGAGTATAAGCAGCAAACATGGCAGCGAAACAACTGGTTTTCGACGAGAACGCTCGTCGCGCGCTCGAGCGCGGTGCGAACATCCTGGCCGACGCGGTGAAGGTCACCCTCGGACCCAAGGGCCGCAACGTCGTGCTCGACAAGAAATTCGGCAGCCCCACGATCACCAACGACGGCGTGACCATCGCCAAGGAGATCGAGCTTCCCGACACGTTCGAGAACATGGGCGCCCAGCTCGTCAAGGAAGTCGCTTCCAAGACGAACGACATCGCCGGTGACGGCACCACGACCGCGACCGTTCTGGCGCAGGCCATCATTCGTGAAGGCCTCCGGAACGTGACCGCCGGTTCGAACCCGCTCCTCATCAAGCGCGGCATCGAGAAGGCCGTCGACGCGGCCGTCGCCGACATGGAGAAGCTGGTCCAGAAGGTCGACTCGACCGAGAAGATCGCGCAGGTCGCGTCGATCTCCGCCAACGACAAGACCATCGGCGAGCTGATCGCGCAAGCGATGCAGGAAGTCGGCAAGGACGGCGTCATCACCGTCGAGGAATCGCGGTCGATGAAGACCGAAGTCGAGACCAAGGACGGCATGCTCTTCGACAAGGGCTACATCTCGCCGTACATGGTCACCGACTCCGAGCGGATGGAAGCGACCCTCAACGACCCGTTCATCCTGGTGACGGAGCGCAAGATCTCGGCGATCGCCGACATCCTGCCGCTGCTCGAGAAGATCGTGCAGGTCCAGAAGCCGCTGCTCATCATCGCGGAAGACGTCGAAGGTGAAGCGCTGGCGACGCTGGTCGTCAACAAGCTGCGCGGCACGTTCACGACGGTCGGCGTCAAGGCGCCGGGCTTCGGCGACCGCCGCAAGGAGATGCTCAAGGACATCGCCACGCTGACCGGCGCGACGGTGATCTCGGAAGAGCTCGGCCTCAAGCTCGACAAGGTCACGCCGGAGCTGCTCGGCTCCGCCAAGACCGTCAAGGTCACCAAGGACGAGACGACGATCGTCGACGGCCACGGCAAGCCCGAGGCCATCAAGGGCCGCATCGAGATGATCAAGCGGCAGATCGACGAGACCGACTCCGACTTCGATCGCGAGAAGCTCCAGGAGCGTCTGGCCAAGCTGAGCGGCGGCGTCGCCGTCATTCAGGTCGGCGCGGCCACCGAGACCGAGCTCAAGGAGAAGAAGCACCGCATCGAGGACGCGCTCAGCGCGACCCGCGCGGCCGTGCAGGAAGGCATGATCCCCGGCGGCGGCAGCTCGCTGGTGCACGCGATCAAGGCCGTCGAGAAGACCGCGACCGACGCGGCCAACCCCGACGAGAAGATCGGCGTGAACATCATCGTGCGCGCGCTCGAGGAGCCGCTCCGCCAGATCGCGGAGAACGCCGGCTTCGAGGGCAGCGTCGAGGTGAACCGGGTCAAGAACGCCGCGCGCGGTCAGGGCTTCGACGCGATGTCGGGCGACCTGGTCGACATGGTCAAGGCCGGTATCGTCGAGCCGTTCAAGGTGACGCGTTCGGCGCTGCAAAACGCCGCGTCGATCGGCGCGCTCGTTCTCACGACCGAGACGCTGATCGCCGACAAGCCCGAGCCGAAGAAGGAAGCCGCCGGCGCTCCCGGCGGCGGCATGGGCGGCTACGACATGATGTAGTCTTCGCCCCGCGCGAAGACCGTCTGGTCAGCGAAACGGCCCGCGGAGCGATCCGCGGGCCGTTTTGCTTTTGCGTCAGATGTGCGGTTGACCATCGGGTGGGTCGATCGGCGGCGCCGAGGGGTCGTACGGAAGCAGCATCCACACCTCGTTGTCCGCGCCGCCGCTCCAGCCGTCCCAGGCTTCGACCGCGCTGCCGGCCACGTACGGCCCGTCGCCCAAGATGTTGAGATTGCGATCGTAGTCGAAGTTGGGCCGAATCGCCGCACCGCCGGGAAACGATTCGTACGCCTGCGGAACGATCGCCTTGAGGATCGCTCCCCCAGGCGTGTACTGGGTCCAGTTCCACGACGAGGGCGCCGGCCCGCGGGCGATGGTGAGGTTCCACAGCTGCACCGTCGCGCCGTCGCCGGAAGCGGCGAAGGGATGGAGGAGCAGCGAGCCGCTGTCGGTGCCAAGCGTGCTCAAGTACCCGTCGAACTGGAGGTTACGGAAACGAACGGTGCCCCCGAAATCGGCGGCGTTGGGATTGAAGTCGTCGCTGGTCATCTCCCACACCATGTCCAGCGGAATCTGCCAGTTCGTCCTGATCGAGACGCTACCCGCGAGCGGCGTGACGTCGATGCGCAGGCGGTTGACCGCCCGTAAGACGAGCCCGGTCTTCGAGGCGATGAGAAACGTACGATCGATCGGATTGCCCATACTCGCCATGGTACGGCACGACCGTCGCGATATCGTCGCCGCACGCGAATCCGGGTCAAGGGGCATGTTCGAGATACTCGTTGTTCGAGGCGATGCCCGGACGAGCAAGCGCCGTGCTCAGCGGAGTTCGCGCGCGCGTTGAGACGGATGCAAGCGCGTATTGCTCGATCACCGGGGGCGTGCTATTTTCTTCACCCGCGACGGCACACGGCGTCGACGGCGGTAATACCACGCATCACGAGGAGGCACGAGTTCATGATCACCGCGAACGAACCGGCGCCGAAGATTCTCGATGTCCCGATCGGCTTACACGCGAGCGGCATGCGTGAGGAGTTCGACAGTCTCGGAACGGTCATGGTGCCGGCGGATCACTATTGGGGAGCGCAGACGCAGCGCAGCCTGCAGCACTTCGACATCGGTCACGACCGGATGCCGAAGGAAGTCTATCACGCCTACGGCTACGTCAAGAAAGCAGCGGCGATCGTCAACACCGCCGCCGGGCGGCTGCCGGCGTGGAAGGGCGAGCTGATCGAAAAGGTGAGCGACGAGGTCATCAGCGGCGCGCTCGACAGTGAGTTTCCGCTTTACGTTTGGCAGACCGGATCGGGCACGCAGTCGAACATGAACGTCAACGAAGTCATCTCGAACCGCTGCATCCAATTGGTCGGCGGCAAGCTCGGCTCGCAGGAGCCCATCCATCCCAACGACCACGTCAACATGGGACAGTCGAGCAACGATACCTTCCCGACCGCGATGCACGTCGCCGCGTATGCGATGGCGACGCGGCAGACGCTGCCGGCGCTGCGGCGCCTGCGGGACGCGATCGCGAAGAAGGCGCAGGGCTGGACCGACGTCGTCAAGATCGGCCGCACCCACCTCGAAGATGCGACGCCGCTGACGGTCGCACAAGAGTGGTCGGGCTACGTCGGTGCGCTCGATGACGCGATCGACGAGCTCGCGCGGGTCACCGAAGGGCTGCTTCAAGTCGCGATGGGTGGCACCGCGGTCGGGACCGGTCTCAACGCGCCGGCCGGCTTTGGTGACGCGGTCGCCGAGCAGCTCACGACGTTGACCGGCTTCGCGATCAAGACGGCCGAGAACAAGTTCACCGCCCAAGGGACGCTCGACCGCATGGTGCGCGCGCACGCTGCGCTCAAGACCGCCGCCGTCACCCTCTTCAAGATCGCCAACGATCTGCGCTGGCTCGGCTCGGGGCCGCGGACAGGGCTGATGGAGTTGATACTTCCCGCTAACGAGCCCGGCTCGTCGATCATGCCCGGCAAGGTCAATCCGACCCAGGCAGAGGCGATGCTGATGGTCTGCATCGAGATCATGGGATCCGACGTCGCGGTCCAGATGGGCGGATCGGAGGGCAACTTCGAGCTCAATGCGTTCCGGCCGATCGTCATCTCCAACTATCTGCACTCGGCGCTGATCATGGCCGACATGTGCGATCACTTCCGCATGTACCTCGTCGAGGGGGCGAAACTCAACCCGGCGCAGCTCAGCGCGAACGTCGACCGCTCGGTCATGATGGTCACGGCGCTCTCGCCGATCATCGGGTACGATCGGTCCGCGAAGATCTCGTACTACGCCATCGACCACAACCTGACGCTCAAGCAGGCTGCGCTGGCCAACGGCGTCGACGAAGCGCTTTACGACCGCGTCGTGGTGCCGCTCGCGCTCACGCGCCCCGGAACGGCCGACGTCGCGGCGAAGCAATGACCCCATCCGGCGAAGCGGCGCTGCGCGCGGCGGTCGGTCCGCGCTTCAGCGCCAACTGGCACAGCCCGCGACACCGCATGCGGCGGTTGCTCTCGGAGTTCATCGGTACCGCCGGCTTCATGTTTCTGTTGTCCGGCGGCGCCGCGGTGCTCGCGCGCTATGGAGGAGCGGAACTGCCGCCGTTCGCCTACGCCGCGATCCTCTCGGGCATCTCGGCCCTCTGGCTGATCGTCGCGGTGTACTTTCTGGGCGACATCTCGGCCCATTTCAATCCGGCGATGACGTTCGCGTTCGCGTTGCGCCGGGACATGGGGTGGCCGATGGCGTGTGCTTACGTCATCGTGCAGTTCATCGCGGCGATTTGCGGAACGTTCCTCGCCAAGGCCCTCTTCGGGACGGGTGCGAACCTCGCGGCGACGATTCCGAAGCCGGGGCTCGAATGGCCCTCCGTGCTGTTCGAGGCGATCCTGGTGTTCGGCCTCGTGCTGATGGTTCTCGGCATGGCGAACGGCCCGAAGCTCGACGGTGCCTATATCCCGCTCGCGGTCGGCGCGTACGTCATGTCGGTCGGGACGATGGGCGGACCCTACGACGGTGCCGCCTTCAATCCGGCGCGCGCGTTCTCACCGGACCTCGCGATCGGTGATCTCTCGACCTACTGGGTGTATCCGCTCGGCGCGCTGATCGGTGCATGCGTCGCGGTGCTCGCTGCCCATGTCCTCCGGGGCGCGCCGACAATCCAAGAAGCGCAGGCGGCGATGGGGACACCGCTCGATCTGTCGGAGGCGACGAAGGCGAGCTAGGCCGTGCGGCGGGCGGCGGCGCGGGCGCGGGCGCGCGCCGCGTACTCTTCACGGTCGTGCGGCTCGGCGTTGGTCACCAGCGAGTCCACTAACGTGCGCGCGGCGACGGCGACCTCCTCGACCGCGCGGTCGAAAGCGACTTGATTCGCCCTCGAGGGGCGGGTGAAGCCGGACAGCTTGCGGACGAACTGCAGCGAGGCGGCGCGGACCTCGTCGTCGGTGGCCGGCGGCTCGAAGTTGAACAGCGTGCGAATGCTGCGACACATGGCCGTATTCTAGCCGAATCGGTCGGTCGTGGGTACATAGGGGGCGCTCCCGGCTGCGCGTAGGGATTCGAGGTGACGGACGAGGGAGCGATCGTCGTCGAGCGTGCGGTGGCGCCGACCGACGACGTGCGGGCGCTGATCGGCGAGCTGGACGCCGAGCTGGCGGCGGGGTACGAGCCCGAGCAGCGCCACGGGCTCGCGCTCGACGCCATCTTTCAGCCGCGGGTACGCTTCTTCGTCGCCCGCCTCGACGGCGCGGCCGTCGGCTGCGGCGGGGTCGCGCTGCTCGACGGCTTCGCCGAGTTCAAGCGCATGTACGTGCGGCCGGCCGCGCGCGGCCGCGGCGTCGCCGACGCGCTGGCCGCCCGCCTCGAGGCGGAAGCACGCGCGGTCGGCTACACCGTGCTGCGGCTCGAGACCGGCATCGACCAGCGTGCCGCGATGCGGTTCTACGAGCGCTCCGGCTTTCGCGCGTGCGAGGCGTTCGAGCCCTACGCGTCGATGCCGCCGGCTTCGATCGTGACCAGCCTCTTCTACGAGAAGCGGCTGCCGTGACCTGAACCGTCGCGCCGATGCGACGGTATCGCGACGGTAGCGGGACTACGATTCGGCCATGACCGCTCACGACCCGGTGGTCGTCCTGGTCTCCCGCACCGGTCTCGCCCTGGCAGCTAGCGGCGGCGCGCTGGTCGCCCGTCCGCTGACGCCCCACGCGCGACACGGTTGGGAACGCGCGTTCCAATGGCGGGTCAGCGGACTGGGCACCACCTTCGACCCTGTCTTGCAATTCGAGCACCTCGACGGCGGCTTGTTGACCGTGATCGACCGGCGCCGCGGCACGCTGGGGCTGCGCAATCCGGTGGCCGCCGCCGACGATGCCGTCTGGAACGTCCGCGTGATCGGGCGCGGCGCGCTAAGCTGGCACTGGTGGTTGAACGCGCTCCCGCCCGAGACGCTGGCGCGTCCCTTCGACCAGGACGCGCTCTTCGAAGGCGCCGGCGGCGGCTTCGCGATCCGGCTCAACGCCGACCCCGACCGCACGCTGACGATCCTCAACGGCAACCTGGCCGGCGGCGGCTGCCCGGTCGTCGCGCGCGACGGCTGGCACGGCGGCGCGGAGCACGAGCTGTGGGTTCCCCTCTGGGTCCCCCGCAGCGCCGCCGCGGCCGCGTCATGAGCGGCAACTAACCGAAGGTGAACACGACGGCGTGCACGCCGGGGTCGAGAAACTCGACCTCGAACAGCCGCTCCCCGATCGGACCGTGCTGCCGCACGAGCTGGTAGAGCCGCGGCGCGAGAACCGTGCCCGCGCCGTCGGGCGCGATGTCGGTGCCGTGATCGGCGCCCGGCGGCTGACCGTCGACGCGCACGACGAAGCGCACCGGTTTTCCCGGCTGCGCCGGCGTGAGCACGAGGTGCAGGTCGCGGCTGCGGAAGCGGAACGCGATCGCGCCCGGCGCCGCGTCCAAGGCCGCGTTCTCGGCGCCGATGGTCCACCGCCCGCGCAGCGCCCAGCCGTTCAACGGGACGTGCGCGGGCAGCGTGTAGTTCGCGGGGGCATCGCGCTCGACGCGTTCCGGCGAGGCGAACTCGCTTCCGTGCTGCAGGCCGAGATAGGTTTCGTCGCTGCGCTCGTCGTTGAAGTCCGGCGGCGCCTCGATGCCGGTGCCCGTCGCGCCGACGGTCGTCGCCGGGACGTCGGTGGCGCCGTTCTCGCGCAGCAGCTGTTGGATGACCCGCTCGGTGCGTGCGTACTCGCCCTCGCCGAACATGTGATAGCGGATCCGGCCGCGGCCGTCGACCAGATAGTCGGCCGGCCAGTAGGCGTTGTCGAACGAGTTCCAGATCGCGTAGTCGCTGTCGATCGCGACCGGGTAGCTGACCCCGAGCGCGCGCACCGCCGCGGTCACGTTCGGCGGCTGGTGCTCGAACGAGAATTCGGGCGTGTGGACGCCGATCACGACCAGGCCGCTGGCCGCGTACTTCGCCGCCCACGCTTTGACGTACGGCAGGTTGCGCAAGCTGTTGATGCAGGTGTAGGTCCAGAAGTCGAACAGCACGACCTTGCCGTGCAGCGCCGTCGTCGTGAGTGGGGGCGTGTTCAGCCAGCCGAGCGCGCCGCCCAGGTCGGGCATCGGACCCTCGTCGGCATGCGCGGGGGTGGTGGTGCCAATCGTCATCACGACTCCGATCGTGAGAAGTGCCCGAACGAGTCGGCGCAGCGTGCGGTGCATGGTCCCGGCTATTTCGCGTAGTCGTCGACGTCGAGGATCGCTTCCACGAACGGTTGCGGCGCTTCTTGCGGCACGTTATGTCCGATGCCGGTGAGCGTGCGATGCGCGTAGCGCCCGGAGAAGAGCTTGGCGTAGGCGATACCGTCGGCGTTCGCGCCGTCGAAGTCGCTGCCGATGGTGATCGTCGGCACGCCGATGACGGGCCGTTCGGCCAGACGGCGTTCGAGGTCGTCGTATTGCGGCTCGCCCTGCGCGAGGCTCTGGCGCCAGCGGTAGTTGTGGATCACGACCGCCAGGTGGTCGGGGTTCTCGAAGGACGGCGCGCTGCGCTCGTAGGTCGCGTCGTCGAAGTGCCACGTCGGCGAGGCGAGCTGCCAGATGAGCTTGGCGAAGTCATGGCGATAAGTGCCGTATCCGAGCACCCCGCGCTCGGTGGCGAAGTAGTATTGATACCACCAGGCGTGCTCCGCCGCCGGCGCGAGCGGATTGCGGTTCGCCACCAGGTCGATGATCTGATAGCCGCTGACCGAGACGAGCGCCTTGCAGCGGTCCGGCCAAAGCGCGGCGACGACGTCGGCGGCGCGACCGCCCCAATCGAAGCCGGCCAGGATCGCTTTTTCGATCCCCAGCGCGTCCATCAGCGCGACGACGTCGACGCCCATGACGGCCTGCTGACCGTTGCGGACGGTCGCGCTCGAACGGAACCGCGTGGTCCCGAAGCCGCGCAGGTAGGGAACGATCGCGCGATAACCGCGCGCGGCCAACCGCGGCGCCGCCTCGTCGTAGCAGTGGATGTCGTACGGCCAGCCGTGCAACAGGATGACCGGCGGCCCATCGGCCGGGCCGACGTCGGCGTAGCCCACGTTGAGCACGCCGGCGTCGACCTGCTTGAGGGATGCGAGCGCCGTCACCTGTGCATCCCCCGGTCCGGCCTCAGTACGACTGGAACTGATGGCCCAAGAGGTTGCTGCGAACCCAGTCCTGCATCCTCGGCGGATCCGCCATGCCCATGCGCGTCATCGCGGCCGGGCTCGCCGGCCGACAGGCGACGCCCGTCTTCACCGACGCCTGCGCGACGACCAGGTAGAAGTAGCCGGTGACGTTGACGGGAACGGGCGTGTCGACGCGATGGCAAACGAACGCCATCATCATCGACGTCGGGATCGCGGCCGGTTGCGAGATGCTCGTCGTGGGGAGCGCGGCAAGCGCCACCATGATACCGAGCACCGCTAATTTCAATCGCATGCTGTCATCCTCGAGAAATGCTGGTTTTGTCGAGCAAGCTAACAGCGCTTGCCGCACTCGGACGATAGCAGCGGACCCGAGGGGGACGAAGTGATTGACACTTCCCCCCTGGCATCGGGGGAGTCGCACGTACTCGGTCGGCGCCCGACCCGTTGATACCGTGAGAGCATGGAAACGACCGGACGTTACGGGGCGAGTGCGCAGCCGATTCACCCTTCGTTCGGCGACCTCAAGCAGATCAAGGCCGGTCTCCTGGACGTCGGCTACGCCGAGGCGGGACCGAGCAACGGACCGGCCGTCATCCTGCTGCACGGCTGGCCGTACGACATCCACAGCTACGTCGAGGTCGCGCCGCTGCTGGCGGCGCACGGATACCGCGTCATCGTGCCGTACCTGCGCGGCTACGGGACGACGCTGTTCCTGTCGAGCTCGACCTTCCGCAACGGGCAGCAGGCGGCGGTCGCCGTCGACGTCATCGCGCTGATGGACGCGCTGGGCGTCGGGCAGGCGATCATCGGGGGCTTCGACTGGGGTTCGCGCACGGCCGACATCGTCGCCGCGCTGTGGCCCGAGCGCTGCAAAGCTCTCGTTTCGGTGAGCGGATACCTGATCACCAACGTCAAGGCACAGCAACAGCCGCTGCCGCCGGTAGCCGAATATGGCTGGTGGTACCAGTACTACTTCGCGACCGAGCGTGGCCGCCGGGGCTACGACGAAAACCGGGCGCCGTTCGCGCAGCTGATCTGGAAGAACGCCTCGCCGACGTGGACGTTCTCCGAGGCGACGTTCCGACGCACCGCGGCCGCGTTCGCCAACCCGGACCACGTCGCGGTCGTCGTACACAATTACCGCTGGCGCTTGGGCCTGGCCAGAGGCGAGCCGCAATACGACGACCTCGAGAACAAGCTGTTCGCCGGCCCGCTCATCCACGTGCCGGCCATCACGATCGCGAGCGACTTCGACGGCGCCGCCGCCGACGGGAGCGCGTATCGCGGCAAGTTCGCCGGCCGCTACGCGCACCGGATCCTCGCGGGCATCGGGCACAACGTTCCGCAAGAAGCACCGCAGGCGTTCGCCAAGGCGATCGTGGACGTCGACGGCTTCACCGAGCGCCACGTCGTGAGCTGACCCGCTTCGGACGTCTTCGGGTATACCATTCGATCGGGGCGCTCGGGTGTGCTACGCTTACCGAGCATGCGCGAGCGACCCGGCGAGGCGGCGCCGTTTGGCGACCTCCTCAAGCGCCATCGCGTTGCGGCCGGTATCTCCCAAGAGTCCCTGGCCGAGCGCGCTCAGGTCAGCACGGCGGCGATCGGCGCGCTCGAACGTGGGACTCGTCGTGCTCCCTACAGAGAGACCGTCGTCCTGTTGGCCGCCGCCCTCGACCTCTCGGAGCGCCAGCGTGCCGAGCTGGAAGCTTCAGCGCAGCGCGCGCGCCGGCGCGGCACGCGCGGGAACATCGCCGACCAACCCGCGCGGCACAACCTCGCGGCACGGCTGACTTCGTTCGTCGGCCGGCTCGACGAGATCGCCGAGCTCACCGCCCTCTTACGCAAGCACCGCCTGGTGACGGTGACCGGCTCGGGCGGCGTCGGGAAGACCAGCATCGCGGTCGAGGTCGCGCGCGAGCTGCACGACGCCGGCGAGCGCGAGGCGTGGTTCGTCGACCTCTCGCCGGTCCTCGCGGGTGCCTTCGTCGCCGGCGCCATCGCATCGATCCTCGACGTGCCGCTGCCGCAGTTGGCCGATCCGCTGCCCGCGCTGGCCGTGGCGCTCAGAGAACGCCGGCTGCTGCTGGTTCTCGACAACTGCGAGCACGTGATCGGCGACGCTGCCGCCGCGGCTAGCGCGCTGCTGCGGTCCTGCCCGGGCGTGGTCGTCCTCGCGACCAGCCGCGAACGGTTGGCGATCGACGGTGAACAGGTGTACCGGTTGCCGTCGCTGCCGGTCCCCGCGCAGCCGGTACGCACCAGCGAAGAGGCGTGCAGCTACGCGGCCGTCCGGCTCTTCGTCGAGCGCGCCACCGCGGTCGACGCGCGGCTCGCATTCACCGCCGAGCGGCTGGCGATGGTCGCGCAGATCTGCGCCCAGCTCGAAGGGATTCCGCTGGCGATCGAGCTCGCCGCGAGCCGCTTGCCCTCACTGGGCTTCGAGGCGCTCAACAAGCGACTGACCGAGCAGTTCGTCATCGCTTCGGCGTCGCGCGATCGGCCGCACCGTCAACAGACCATCTTCGCGGCGATTGCGTGGAGCTACGATCTGCTCGGCGACGACGAGCGGGCGCTGTTGCGCCGGTTGGCGGTCTTCTGCGGAGGCGCGACGCTCGATGCGATCGAGGACGTCTGCGCCGGAAGTGCGTTGGCGACGCGCAGCGTGCCCGACCTGTTGACCTCGCTCGTCGACAAGTCGCTGTTGAACTCCGCGCTGGCGGGCGAACGCTGCCGCTACGTGATGCTCGAGTCGGTGCGCGCGTTCGCCGGCCGGCAGTCGGCCGACGCCGGTGAACTCGGCGCGATCGCGCGCGCGCACGCGCGCTGGCTGGCACGCGTCGCCGAGCGCGGCGACCAGCGGTATCCCGACGTCGCACCCAACGTCTGGCTGGCGGAGTTCGGCCCCGAGCTCGACAACGCGCGCGCCGCGCTGGAGTGGACGCTCGCATCCGACGCCGATGAAGACGTCCTGCTGGCCGCGCGAATCGTCGGCGGGTTGCGCCGGCTGTGGATCTCGCCGCAGCGCCGGCTCGAGTGCCGCCGCTGGAGCGAGGCCATCTTGAGCCGCCTCGATCTCGAGCGCCACGCGCTCGTTGCCGGCGGCGTGATGCGGGCCTACATCCAATCGATCGACGGCGCGGCGATCTTGGCGGCCGCCGACGACGCGGCCGTGCTGTTCGAGCGCATCCGCGACCGGCGCGGGTTGATCTCGCTGCACGCGCACGTCGCCTGGGAGTACGGACTGCGCGGCGCGTTCGCCGACGCGGAACGGGCGCTGGCGCTGGCCTTCGAGCTCGCCAGCGCTGAGGGCTTGCAGCACTCGCGCCACTTCATCCACCTGTTGGAGACGCGCTGTCTGATCTACGGGCTGGCCGGCCGGCTGGCGGAAGCCCGGGCCGACGCTGCGCTCGCGTCGGCGCTGCGCGATGCGCTCGCCGCGCCCGACGTCAAGCTCGAGTTCTATTGGCAAGGCTTCTTCGCGTTCGCCGACGGCGATGCTCGACGGGCGGCCGAGCTGCTCGAGGTCTGCGTCGACGCGGCCCGGGCGCGTGGCGAGAGCCGTGCCGGTCCGCTCTCCGAGCTGGCCGCGGCCCGACTCGTGTTGGGCGACCTCGACGGTGCGGAGAGCGCGTTGCGGGAGTCGCTCGAGCTGGCGCCGTCCGAGCGGCTCGAAGGCGCCTGGCGCGCGATCCAGCACATGGCGACCGTCTCGGCGTTGCGCCGCCAACCGCGGATCGCGGCCCGCCTGTTGGGCTTTGTCGACGCGTGGTGCGAGCGCGAGGCCGGCTTCCGCGGGTACTACGAACGCGCGACCCTCGCGATGCTCGCCGATGCTCTGCACGCGCAGCTTTCCGCTGATGCGCAGACGTCGCTGATGGCGGCGGGGGCGTTGCTCGACGTCGAGCGCGCGATCGACGAGGCACTCGCACCGAACGAAATGTATCTCACTCGCACGACCTGCGGGCGACCGAGCGTCTAGCGCTTTCCGTCTTTGCCCTTTTCTCAACTGTACGACCCAACTGTCAACGTCGTGCATGGAGCGCCGAACGGGTGCGGCCTATCATCGGCGCATGCTCACCTGCGACGTGGACGCGCTCGCGAGCGCAGAGGACTCCGAACGCCGCCGTCTGTTGCGAGCGTTCCTAATGCAGTGCCGCTCACGGTTGGAACCGGTCGAGGTCGGGCTGCCCCGAACCAATCGCCGCCGCGTGCAAGGTCTGCGCCGCGGCGAGGTCGCCGAGCTGATCGGCGTCAGCGTCGACTGGTATCGCTACTTCGAGAGCGGCCGCCCGGTGCGCGTGTCGACGCGCTTCGTGTCTCGCCTCTCGAACGCGCTACGGCTGAGCGCGACGCAACAGCTCATGCTGTTCCAGTTGGCGTTGCCGGAGATGTATCATCTCGGTGGTCAGGCCTGAGTTAGGACAGCGCGACCGACGTCAACTCTGCCAGCGTACTCATGATCGCCCGCTGCTCGACGGAATAATCGTGCTCGCCCAGATGCTTGACGGTGAAGCCGCCGATGAGGCCGCTGCGCGAACGGACCCGCGCGTGGAGCAGCGTGCCGAGGTTGAGTTTCGGATCGCAGAAAATGCCGCGATACGCGGCGCGCACGGTCTTCGAGGTGTAGACGTCGGGCGTACCGACGTCGCCGGCTAGCGAGAGTTGCGGATAGAACAGAAACTCGTCGACCTCGGCCGGTGTCATCCGCGACGTCGCCGCGGCGTAGGCCTCGCGGTTGTGCTGCCCCATGCCGCGGTCGAGGACGTACGGCCATTCCCACTCGCCCTCGCGCAGCCGGCGAACGTAGAAGACCAGATCGGCGTCGTCGACGACGGCGGCGACCTGTTCGGCGACCGTCTCGAGCGCCTCGACCTCCGTGGTCGCGGACCAAAGACGTCTCATCGCGGCGCGGACGACGGCGAAGCTCTCCAGCACGAGGGCGGACTCCGCACCCACCTCGAGCGGGCCCAGCTCGGGCATCGCCAGGTGAAAGAGTCTCGCCCGCTCCGGCGCGTCGAGCATGAGCACGACGGCGAGGCGTTCGAGGACTTTTGTCGACGTCCGGATCGTCGAGCCGGTCTCCAGCAACGAGTACCACACGCGACTGACGCCGACGGCTTCAGCCATCTCTTCTTGCGTCACCGGGCGTCCGCGGCGCGTGGGCAGCCGCTCGTGATCGCCGAGCACGCGGACGTGCGGGTCGATTCGCTGCCGGTGCCGGCGCAGAAAGACGTTCAGCTGCCTGGCCTCGGGATCTGCGATCGCCATGGTACAGATGGGAACCGCGCGACGGTCGGAATGGTGGCGTCTCGTCGTCGGACGCTCGCTTGCCGGCAGCGATGCCAAGTATCAGTTAATAGACGCCGCATCCCCCTTGCGATACGACGTCACGAGATGAGTCACGGAGAACCGGAGCGACAACCGGCGTGCGTCATCGCCGGGGCCGGGCCGCATCTCGGCCTGGCGATCGCGGCGCAGTTCGCAGCGCAAGGATTTGCGGTATACATCTTGTCACGCTCGCCGGCGCGGCTGGAGACTCGGCTCGAAGCGCTTCGGGCGGGAGGCTTCGCGGTCGAGGCGGCGCACTGCGACGTGACCGACTCGCGATCGGTCGATGTCGCGCTCGGCCGCGTGCGCCGGTGTCACGGCCACTGTGACGTCTTGATCTACAACGCCTTCGCGGCCTCGCCGAAGAACGCGCTCGAGCTCGACGCGCAGACGCTGAGCGACGACGTTCGGGTCAGCGTCGGCGGCGCGCTGACGCTCGTTCACCAAACCGTCGCGGGGATGCGGGCCGCGGGCGGCGGGACGGTCTTGTTCACCGGCTGCTTGGAGCCCGCTGCCGAGGAGAACACCTCGCCGTCGGGTGCGATCGGCAAAGCCGGACTGCACGCCCTGGCCGAGTATCTGATGCGCGAGCTCGAGCCGGACGGCATTCGCGTCGGCGTGGTCTCGGTCAGCGCGGAGATCCACACCGCCGCCGGCTACGCCGGGCGCGCCGCCGAGTGCTTTTGGGACATGTTCGTGACCAGCGAGCGAAACTACGAGCCCCACGTGCGGGTGGTCGGATGTTAAGCCGTGCTTTGCAGCCACCGCGCGCGTTCCGCGTTATGGTGAGCGCACGATGACGACCAGGCAGACGTTGGTGTTCCGGTTCGCCCCGATGCTGGCGATGGTGGGGTTCGTGCTCATCTTCGGCTACAACTGGGTCGTCATGAAGGTCGGCGTCGCCGACATTCCGCCGTTCGCGTCCGCCGCGGCGCGTGCGCTCATCGGGGCCGCGACCCTGTTCGTCGTCATGCTCGCGATGCGCCGCTCGCTGCGGCCGCCCGCCTGGCGCCCCACCGTCGTGGTCGGACTGCTGCAGACGACGGGGATGCTGGCGCTGGCGACGTGGGCCGTCGTCTCCGGACCGTCGGGGAAGGCGGCGGTCTTGGTCAACAGCATGCCGCTGTGGATCCCGCTCTTCGCGTGGCCTCTGCTGGGCGAGCGCGTCGGCGCACGCTGGACGGCGATCGTCGTCGGCGTGCTCGGCATGGCGCTGATGATCGACCCGCGCAGCCCGACCGGTTGGCTCAGCGATCTTTCGGGCCTTTGCGCCGCGGTGGTATGGGCGGCGGCGGCCGTGGTGACGCGGCAGGCGCACCACGACGAAACGTTCGATCCCCTCTCCTTCACCGCGTGGCAAGTGCTCATCGGCAGCGTGCCGCTGATCGCGCTGGCGCTGATCGTGCGCGGTGCGACGCCGCTCCTCACCACCTCCGCACTGCTCTCCGTCGCCTATAACGGCGTGTTGGCCACGGGTCTCGCGTTCGCGCTCTTCACGTACGCGATCAAACGGCTACCGTCGTCGGCCGTCGGCGCCGCTTCCTTGAGCGTGCCGATCGTCGGCGTCGCGGCTGCCTGGCTGCAGCTCGGCGAACGTCCGTCGGCGCTCGAGTGGAGCGGCATGGCGTGCGTCGTCGGCGCGCTCTACTTGATGGCCCATCCCGTCACGCTTCGCCGTACGCGCTCCCCCGAGCTGGCGCTGCCGCCGCACGTCTGAAGAAAGAGGAAGTGGTCGTGGAACTCACCGAGATCGACCGGACGAACATTCGCCTTTCGCGCATCGGCTTGGGCACGTGGGCAATCGGTGGCTGGATGTGGGGCGGGCCCGACGACGAGGCCGCCATCGCGACGATTCGGCGCGCGCTCGACCTCGGCGTCACGCTGATCGACACGGCGCCGGCGTACGGACAAGGTCACGCTGAAGAAGTCGTCGGCCGGGCGCTCGAAGGCAGGCGCGCGGGGGCGGTCATCGCGACGAAGGTGGGCCTCGAATGGGACGAGCACGGGACGCCGCACCGCAACGGCTCCGCTGCGCGAATCCGAGCCGAAGTCGAAGACTCGCTGCGGCGCCTGCGTACCGACTACATCGACGTCTACCAGGTGCATTGGCCCGATCCCGACACGCCGATGGAAGAGACGGCGCGTGCGATGGGATCGCTCTACGAGGCGGGCCTCATTCGCGCGGTGGGCGTGAGCAACTTCTCGCCGGCGCAGATGAGCGAATTCGCGAAGTTCGCGCCGCTGCATACCGTGCAACCCCCATACAACCTGTTCGAACGCGAGGCCGAGCGTGACGTGCTCCCGTTCGCACGCCGGCACGAACTGACCACGCTGACCTACGGCGCCCTCTGCCGCGGGCTGCTGAGCGGGACGCTGACCGCGCAGACCAGATTCACCGGTGACGATCTGCGGCGTGTCGACCCGAAGTTCCAACCGCCGCGTTACGAGCAGTACCTGCGCGCCGTCGCGCGCCTGGACCAGCTCGCGCGCACGCGCTTCGGCAAACGGGTGATCCACCTCGCGCTGCGGTGGGTACTCGGCCAGCCGGGCGTCGGCGCGTCCCTCTGGGGCGCGCGGAAGCCCGATCAGCTGAGCGCGTTGCCGGGAGCGCTCGACTTCACCCTCGACGACGCGACGAAAGCCGACATCGACCGCATCGTGGCGGAAGAAGTCCACGATCCGGTCGGTCCCGAGTTCATGGCTCCGCCGCTTCACGCGACGGTGAGCGGCGGAGGACGGTTCAGACGCTCTGCTTCTTGTGCGCGCAGCTGAAGTAGTCGGGCCGGCCGTGCACGGGCGTGCAGGTGACCTCCATGTGCCGCGACACGTGATGATCGTGGCGACAGGACGCTTCTTTGCAGATTGCGCCTTGGTTGGTGGCGTCACACTGCGGGCCGGGATGCTCGTGCACTTCGGTTTCCATCGTCGGTGCGGTCATGTCGAGAGCTCCTCTGCGGGATCGGTGAGGGCTCGATTCTATCATCGGGGACGGCGAAAGTCTGCCAAGCGACAGTGGACAATTCGTATCCCGTGAGCAGTGTGTGGCGCGCGGACGATGAGCGATCGGGGACGCTCGGCAGCCTCCTCAAACGGTGTCGCGCCCGCCTCGAGCCGGACTGCCGTTCGTTCGGCCCACATTTGCGCCTCCCGGTTCGCGTGGGGAAGGCGGTCACGCAGGAAGAGCTCGCCGAGGCCGTCGGGATCAGCCGCCAGTGGTACGCAATGCTGGAGAACGAGCGCCCGCCGCGCGTCTCGGCCGCGCTGCTCGCACGTCTCGCCGAGGCGCTCGTGATGGATCGTACGGAGCGCGACGAGCTGTTCCGGCTCGCGCTCCCCGAGCTCCGTTCCGCGCAACTGACGGATCGCTCGCGCGCGCTGCTGGGGATCCTGCGACCGCTGCGACGGCTCACGCGACACTTGTTGGCTGCCACCTCGGAAGCGGAGGTGCTCACGATGATCTGCGAGCACGCGATGACGGAGTTGCGCCCCGACCTCGCGGTGGGCCGAACGCGAGTCGGCGTCGGCCGCTGGGAGTATGCGGGGGCGGGCGACGACTCCGGCGGCGAGCGCGTGCAGCGGCTCGACGAGTTGCTTCGCGAGCGCAAGGGAGAAGCGGCCGTCGATCACGCGCTGTGCTACCCGGTCATCGCCCAGCCCGGCGAGATCCTGACCCGCTACGAACGCGACCATCGTCTCCCGGACCAATCGGCGACCGATCGCGGGGAGCTCGATGCCGTGGGTTGGCCCGACCTCTCGTTTGCGATCGCGTGCGTTCGAACCCCGCGCGGCTTCGTCGGTCGCGTCCTGCTCGTTCACCAGAGCGGTCACGAATACTCCGAGACCGAACGCGCGGAGCTGAGCACGCTCGCGGAGTTGGCATCGCTCGTTTTGCGCTGACGCGGCAGCGCGCGCGTTACCGCTGCGGCGTCAAGGCGAGATAGGCTCCGACGACGTCGCGATCGCCGAAACCCGCGGCCAGCGCACGGTCCCATTGGCCCGCAACCGAGTCCGCTGCCGGCAGCTGCTGATGCCGTCGCTGCGCCTCATCGATTGCGAGGTGCAGGTCTTTGGCCGCGAGTGCGAGCGAGAAATCCGGATCGAACGCGTCGTGTTCGATTCGGTCGAGCTTCGCCAGCGCCCAGGGCGCGTTGAGGGCGGTGCTGGCGAGACACGCGGAGACGTCGCTCAACGCGAGGCCCAAGGACTGCGCCAGCGCGGCCGTCTCGGCGATCCCTTCGCCGAGTATGGCGAGCCACGTGTTGAGCACCAACTTCATACGGGAACCGGTTCCGGGTTGGTCCCAACGTATCGTCTTCTTCCCGAGCGCCGCGAACACGGGCTGCAGCGTATCGAGCGCCGCGGGCGCACCGGATGCGAGGATCAGCAACGCTCCCTGCTCGGCGACGCCTTTGGACCCCGAGACGGGCGCGTCGACGAACTGGACGCCGGGTCCGTGCTCCGCCGCGAGCGCGATCGCGCGTTCCGTCCCTTCGACCCCGATCGTGCTCATCTGGAGCCAGATCGCGCCGCTGCGCATCGCCGCCAGCGCCCGCGGCATCGTCTCTTCGAGCGAAGCGATCGTCGGGACCATGGTGAGCACGACGTCCGCGCCGCGCACCGCGTCTTCGGGGGAGCTCGCAACCTGGACTCGGGACCGGTCGTCACCGAGCCGTTCGATCGCCGCCGGCGATCGATCCCAGACGCGAACCTGCATGCCCGCGCCGAGCAAGCGCCGGACGAAGGCCGTTCCCATCGTCCCCGTTCCGAGAACCGCGATGTCGAATGCTGCCATGGTCCCCGGAGCGTAGCACGGCCGAAAACACCGGGCTGCAAAGCCTGGCTTTACATCGCGGTCGGGCGTGGAGTCTCCACCAGGCGATCGAGCGCCGCGCCCAGCGCTGCGACGAACGCAGCGGCGCTTCCCTCCACGAACGCCGGCTCGGCGGGATCGGGCGGCGTAGCCGACGGGTTCGGCCACGCGGGGTCGTCGTCGATCATGTTCGACAAGCGGTCGAGCGTCTGGCCCACGCCGGCAACGACCGCCGCACCGGGCTGGTCGCGCGGTGCGCAGGCGGCGTTGCGCGCGTAGTACGTGCACAACTCGACGGAGCGCAGCCAGAGCCGCGCGAAGCGTGAGGCGCCGGCGAACGTCGGCCCGGAGCGGAGCGGCCGCACGCGCGTGCGCAGGCGCCGTACGGCGGCGTCGAAGCGACGGCTCGCGCTCTGCGCGTCAGCGACTCCCCCGCCGGCGATGGTGTCGATGCCATCCCGTAACGCTTGCAGCGCTGCGCGCGCGTCGGCGCGGAAGATACGTCGCGTCGAGGTCGGGAGGATCACGAAGGCGGCGAGGCCACCGCAGACGACGCCCGTCGCGACTTCGAACAGCCGCGTGAGCAGGACCCCTTCCGTGAACCGGCCGAGCAGCTCGTAGATCATCACCAGGCACACCGTCACGAAGAACCACGCGACGCCGAGGCCGACGCGTAGAAAATAGGCCGCGAACAGCAAGCCCAGAAAGAGCACGACGCTTTCGAGGGTGACGTCGTGCCGCACGAGCAAGCCGGCCCCGGTGCCCACGACGACGCCCAGCACGGTCCCGAGAAAAGCCGCCCAGGCGCGCGCCAGCGTTTCGCCGGCCGACGTCGTTCCGGTGTAGACGACGAACGTCGTCAGGACCGCCCAGTACCAGCGATCCGGCGCGATGCGCTCGCCCAGAACGATCGCGAGAGCCGCGGCGAGGGTCACTTGGATCGCTTGCCGCGTCGACGGTCGCAGCCGGTAGGCGACGGCATCGCCCGACTTCGTTGCTTCCGTGACGATGGCATTTCGTTGCGGGCTCGATGCATTCGGGTCGCCGGCGGCGGACGGCGTGACGTGATGAACCTCCGCGATCACCTCCGCCAGTGCACGATCCGTCGCCGCTCGATGGCCTCGGTCCGCGTCGAGGCCGACGTGCACCACGGTCCAATTCTCCGCGGCCACCTCGGTGCGGAAGATGAGGTCGTCGAACATCCCCGCGACGACGCCTTGCTCTTGCACGGCGAGCATCGTTTCGTTGACGCGAGCGTTGTTCATGACGACGAGCGCCGCGCGGTCGTCCGCCGACGCGGGACGCGCGGTCTCTTCCAGGACGAGGCGCAGCTGCGCGCGGACGGCTTCGATCACCCAAAACAGCGAGCCGCGCCGGTGTTTGGGCAATACGACGAATCGCGTAAAGAACGTCGATGCCGTCCCCAGGACGAGCGCCCCGGCGAGCGCCGGCAACAGCGCCGTTTGCGCTTCCACGAACAGCCCGAAGAAATACGCGAACGTCGCGACGATGCCCAGCGCCGTCCAGCGCGGTCCGTAGCGCCGAATGTAAATGCTGACGAACAGCACGACCAAGAACACGAGGTCCTCGTGAAGGACGTCGCCCATCGTCGCGCTCGCCAGCGCTAATCCGCCGATCGCGGGCAGCGGGACGAGCGCGGTCGTCAGCCGCCGGCACGCGACGGTGACGTCGTTCACCGCGATGCCGCTGATCCAGCTCGCGATCGCGCCGACCAGCACGACCACCTGCGCGCCGCCGTGCCGATCGGCGAACGCGAGCAGGACGACCGTCGTCAGGGCGACGGCGGCCGTCGTGCGGGCGGCCGTGTCGAGCCGCGCCAGACCGGGATCCGCGATGAGAACGCGGTCCCGGATGCGCTCGCCCATACTCGCTAGAAGCGCCATCTGCCCCTCCCGTGCTAGACTGGCGTATGGGCGCCCTGCGCACAACATCCTTCGCGGCGACCGTGGTGCTCGCACTCTGCTCGACGACGGTCTCGGCGCGCGGTCAGAGCGTGCTCGAGTCACGCGGCGTTCCCGCGGTGGTCATCCTCGATCCCGGTGCGGCCGCGGTGTCGGCGCCGAGCCGCACGCTGGGCCGCCTGCTCCAGCGTGCCGGGTTCGCGACCCTCACGGTGACGCGCGACCCGCTCGGCGGCGCCGCCGTCCTCGCACGCCGGCCGTCGGTGCGCGGCGACGACGTCGCGATCGTCGGCTACGGAAGCGGGGCGTCGACGGTCCTCGCGACGATCGTCGAGCGCTACGCCCTCGCTGTTGCGCACCGGCCCGTCTTTCGATCCGCCGTGGCGTTCGCACCGGTATGCGCGCGCCGCTATGGAGATTGGATCGGCCGGTCGCTGGCGGGCCAGGCCGGTCGGGGTTCGACCGGTGCGCCGCATCAGGGCGACGTCGCGCGCAGCGGACTGTATCGCACGGCGACGCCGCTCCTGATCGTCGGCGGCCAAGCGCAGTGCCGCGAGCTGGCGCGCGATTCGTACATGCACGAGTATTTCGTCCGCTACGCGAGCGACGACGCCTCTGCCGGCGTGCAGTCGTTCCTTGCGCAGAACGCGCAGTATACCGACGTTTCGTTCCCGTCCACCCAGCCGGGCACCACGTTGACCGGCGAGCTCACGCGGCCCGCCGGTTCGGCGAGCGTGCCGACGATCATCATCTCGCCGGGCACCGCCGGCATCGAAGGCTTTTCGTTTTGGGAGCGCCCGTGGGCCCGGCGCCTGCGCGATCTCGGCTACGCGTCGCTCATCGTCGACAGCTACCTCTCGCGCGGCTCCGCCTGGAAGAACCACTGGCGGATCGACGCGCGCGCGACACGCGCGCGCGACCTGCTCGACGCGCGCGCGTATCTCGCCGCGCAGCCGTTCGTCGCGGCGTCATCCATCGGGCTCCTCGGGCGCTCGAGCGGTGGGACGACGATCTTCGCGGCGATCGTTCAGGACGCGAACGCGCCGGCGAGTCCACCGCCCTTTGGGCTCGAGAGCCCGCCGCCGTTCGCGGTGGCGGTCATCGACTACGGCTACTGCCAGCTTGCCTACGGCGATTGGCCCGGAGGCGTGCCGGCACCCAGCGCCGCCATCGGGTACCGCACGACGGTTCCCGTGCTGCTCCAAGTCGGCGCGGACGATACCACGGTGTCCGCCGCCGCCTGCGGAGCGCTGGCGCGAAGCGCGCACCAGGTCGGCACTCCCCTCACGCTCGTGGTCTATCCGGACGTCGGCCATCGTTTCGACGCCGGGGTCGTCGAAACGCCGCCGGCCACCGTCCGCGCCTCGATCCAGCGCATCACGTCGTTCCTGGAAACGCAGCTCCGCGGTGCGCGCTAGTCGCATGCACGGTCCTCACGGCCCGCTCATGGCGGGCTTGTTGGCAACGCTCATCGGCGGGTGCGCGGGCAGCAGCGGCCGCGCCGCCGCGATCGCGGCGGCGACCGCGAGTCCGACGCTAGCGGCCGTCGGTGTCGGCGCCCCGGGCGAGTCCTCGTCGGCGATCCAGCACACGCTCGGCAACCAGACCTTCACCGCCACCAACGTCAACGGCACCGGGACCATCCCCGTTTTCGCGGCCAGCGCGGTCGTCGCGCCGCATCCCGGCATCACCCGCGTCGTCGTGATCGTCCACGGCGAGCAGCGCGACGCGGGCCAGTACTACGACGACGTGACCGACGCCGCGACCGACGCCGGCGCCGAGGCGAACGGCGCCTTCATCGTGGCGCCGCAGTTCCTGAACACGACCGACGTGGACGATCCGCAGAACGCCGCGACGCTGCCCTCGACGACGCTCGGCTGGCGTGTCGACGAGTACAGCGACGGCAAGGATGCCCAGATCCCGGCCGCCGTCAGCGCGTTCGACGTGCTCGACGACCTGGTGGCCGCCTTCACCAACCGCGCCGACTACCCGAACCTGCAGACGATCGTCATCGCCGGTCATTCGGGCGGCGCGCAGCTGGTGGGCCGCTACGCGATCGTCGGCACCGGATACGAGAGCGCGATCGGCGCCGGGTACGCCGTGCGCTTCGTCGTGGCGAGTCCGTCGAGCTTCCTCTACTTCGACGCCGACCGTCCGCGCCACGGCAGCTACGAACCCGGCAACGCGACCGCGTGTCCGACGTTCAACTCCTGGCGCTACGGTTTCGGTTCGGCCCCGCGCTATGTCGGCGGCGCCGACCCGTCTCAGCTGTGGCAGCGCTTCGTCGGGCTGAACGTCACCTATCTCTCGGGTCCGCGCGACACCAAGCGGAACGGCTCGATCGACCAGTCGTGCGGCGCCGAGGACGAGGGCGTCGACCGCATCGACCGCGCGCTCAAGTACTACGGATACCTGACGTTCCGCAACGGCGGCACGCCGATTCAACTGGAGCACGTCGTGCAAGGCGTCGGGCACGACGACCACGCCATGTTGACCTCGGCGCCGGCGATCGCCGCGCTCTTCGGTCCCTGACCGGGCGCTTCAGGACGACGGCCCGATGCGCGTGATAGCGAAGTCCCGGAAACCCAGCGCCTCGGCGGCCGGCTCGCGGCCGTTCGCGGCGGCGACGATCCACGCGAAGATCTCGTCGCCGACATTCTCGAGCGTGCGCGTTCCGCTCAGAACCGTCCCCGCGTCGACGTCCATGTTCTCGCGCATCCGCTCGAAGAGCGGCGTGTTGGTCGCGACCTTGATCACGGGCGCGATCGGCGAACCCGTCGGCGTTCCGCGCCCGGTCGTGAAGACGACGATCTGCGCTCCGCCCGCCACCATGCCGGTGAGCTGCTCGATGTCCTGACCGGGCGTGTCCATCACCACCAGGCCGCGCTCCGAGGGCCGCTCCGCGTACTCGACGACCTCGCGCAGCGGCGTGGAACCGCCTTTGTAGGCGGCGCCCAGCGACTTCTCTTCGATGGTGGTGATACCGCCGGCGATGTTGCCTTGCGTCGGATTGCCGTAGCGCATGTCGACGCGCATCGTGCGCGCACGAGCCTCGACCCGCTCGATCAGCTCGTAGAGCTTGGCCGCGACCGGCGGCGTCGCTCGCGCGCCGAGCAGATGCTCCGCGCCGACCAGCTCGGGCACCTCGGCCAGAATCACCGTTCCGCCTTCGCCGACGACGCGGTCGCTGGCGTGGCCGAGCGCCGGATTGGCGGTGATCCCGGAGAAGCCGTCGCTCCCGCCGCACTCGGTCCCGACGATCAGCTCGCTCACCGAGCACGTCGTGCGCGCATAGCCCGCGACCTCGGCGAGCAGCGAGCGCGCTAACTCGATGCCGCGCGCGATCGTCTCGGTCGTGCCGCCGGCGTCTTGGATGCCCAGGACCTCGACCCGCTGCCCGCGCGCGACGATCCCGGCGGCGAGCGCCTGCGACTCGTTCGTCTCGCAGCCCAGGCCGACGATCAGGACGGCTGCGACGTTCGGGTTGGCGGCGAACCCGGCCATGGTGCGCTGCGTCTGCTCGAAGTCGGCGCCGACCTGCGAGCGCCCGGCCGGGTGCGTGACGGTGACGGCCTCCGGAACCGCCCGTCCGATCCGCTCGACGACGTGGTTCGCGTCCATCACCGCTGGGAGCACTAGGACGTGATTGCGGATCCCAACCCGCCCGTCGGGGCGCCGGTAGCCCTGGAACGTCGTCATGACGCTACTTTTTCTCGATCGTGAAGCCGAGCTCTTCGAGCACTTTGACGGCGCCGGATTTGCCGCCCTCGAAATCGGCCGAGGCCAGCTTCTCGCCGGTGGCCAGTTCGTAGGCCACGCCCAAGATTGCTTTGGGCGGGTAGCGGTGCTTGTTCACCACCAAATCGTAGGTCGTGGTCGGACCGAACCCGCTCTGCGCGAAGAATCGGTCCGCTCCCACCTTGTCGTACTCGTGGATCGCGCGCACCACGTGATCGCGAGTCACGCGGGACCAGGTTATCACCATGTGCTCATCCTCAGTCGGGTGCCGGTGCCCACGCCAGGTCCGAGGCGGGTACGTCGAGCAGCAGGTTGAGGTCGTCGTCGCGGAGGTCGAAGACCCAGACGTCCCGGTGCGCGCGCCGGTCGATGACCGCGAACGCGTGACCTGCCGCGAACGTCCCGTCTTTGTTCGAAAGCGGGCGGACGATGGTAACGCGGTCGCCGACGTCGATCTCGCGAGGTGTGAACATCTGCCCTCCAGCGCAGGCCCCACGTTGCGTTTTCCATACCTTCCGAACGCCTCCCCTGCCACGAGCGCGCCCTTCTTCGCTTAGGGAGGGAGTGGCAGGGGCGGCATCGGGAAGGTACTCCTCACCCCCTAGTGTCATCGAGGGAAAATGCACGTGAAGGAAGTCGATCCGACCGTAAAGCCGTCGGGGACGGGTTGCGTCGAGTGCCTCGCCTCCGGCAGCTGGTGGCTGCATCTGCGGCGCTGCACCGCGTGTGGGCACATCGGGTGCTGCGATAACTCGCCGAACCAGCACGCCCGCAAACACGTGCACGAGAGCGGTCATCCGATCATCGCGAGCTTCGAGCCGGGCGAAGACTGGTTCTACGACTTCCGCTCGGACCAGATGTTGCCGACCCAACCGCTGGCGCCGCCGCTTTCACATCCCGCCGATCAGCCGGTCCCGGGCCCACGCGGACACGTCCCTCACGACTGGGAAGCGCGCCTCCACCCGTAGCGCACGGCGCGGCTCGAGGATCGGGACGAGAGACTCACCATCGCGGCTGCTCGTCGCCGATCGTTGCGTCGTACCAATGCACGAACGCGAACAGGAACAGCAGCCCGGCGCCGATGAGTATCGCGGTCACCGCCGCGGCGTAGACGCCCGCCAACAGCTCGCCCGGCACGACAATCGCGTTCGCTGTCAATGCCAGCGCGGTGAGGTCCATCGCCAGCGCATAGATCACCACCTGGAACGGCAAACGCGTCGGGTTCACCGCGCGCCGGCGGTGCGGAAATGTCAACGCCCAGCTCCCGAGAATGACCGCCATGACGCCGCTCGAGACACGCCAAGCGATCGGCGCCGGGGTTCCGGAGAGCATCAACAGCGGCGAGAGGATCGAGCCGAAGGTCGTCATGAAGCCGAGCTCGACCCACGTGCGCGTCACGAAGCTGTCCCACTTGGTCATGCGACCCCCGAGCATTTGCCGAAGGATCATCGTCAGGACGGACAGGCCCGTAAAGGTCATGCCGACGGTCGCGATCGTGTAGAGATAACCGGATGCGTCCACCGCTGCTCCTCTCAGGCGCATCGAAAGCGAGTGCTGCATTGTCGCAACCGAGCGCGAACTCTTGCCCGGTCGCGCGGAACGCGGAAGGACGATCGAGCCGATCTTGCGGATCGTCGACTGAGAACGGGTTCGTATCAATGTGGCTCAGGGGATGGGTCGATACGGGCGTACACAGCCGAGGTATTCATTGCCGCCGCTCCGTTGAAGATCTCGGCCGGCTGCATCATAACTCCATCATGACGGCGGCGGTCCGAGCGGATATGCTGATGAAGCGTCCAACGTCTTGGCGGACGCTCGCAGTGAAGGAGAGTCCGATGCCGCTCATTCAGGTAAGCGTGATCAAGGGCGTGTTTTCGCCCGAGCAAAAGACACAGATGATCTCGCGTTTGACCGACGCGATGGTATCGATCGAGGGTGAGAACATGCGCGGCGTCACGTGGGTGAAGGTCGACGAGATCGAGAGTGGTGACTGGGGTATCGGCGGGCAGGCGCTCACGACCGAGGCTGTCAAGGCGCTCGCTGCCGGAAAGACGCCCGCCAGCGTCGGGTGATCGCGACCGAGGGACGCCGCGACGATCTTCCGTTCGTCGGGCGTGACGAAGAGCTGGCGTTCCTCGATCGCTTGACGCGTGCAGCGGTCCCGTCGATCTGTTTCGTCACCGGCATCGGCGGGATCGGAAAGTCGGGCCTGCTCGACGCATTTGCGCGACGTAGCAGGGGCGCCGGCGCAGCGGTCGTGCGCATTGACTGCCGGCTGGTCGAGCCGACGGAGCGGGGCTTCTATCGGGAGCTCAGCCGCGCCGCGGGCGGCGAGATCGCTTCGTGCGAGGACGCCGCGCAGCGGCTCGGCGCGCTCGGGAACGTCATGCTCGTGCTGGACGACATCGATGCGTTGCGGCTGCTCGATACGTGGCTGCGCCGCCGCTTCGTGCCCAGCTTGCCATTGAACGTTCACGTCGTCTTCAGCGGCCGCGACCCGCCGCTCTCGGCGTGGCTGCAGATGCCGTGGCGCGGCGCCTTCCTGAACCTCGAACTGACGCCCCTCGCCGATAGCGACGCGGTGGCGTTGCTGACCGCCGCCGGCATCGAGCCCGCGCAAGCCGTCCGCGTCAACCGCATCGCTCGCGGCCACCCGCTCGCCTTGACGCTCGCCGCCATCACGCTGCAGAACGCCGACGACCCCGCACTCGAAGAGGTCGCGTTTCACCGCATCATCGATGAGCTGGCGCGACGGCATCTGGCCGAGATCCGGGATCCGGTCACCCGTCGTGCGATCGAGGCGGCGGCACTCGTGCGATCCGTCACGGTGCCGCTGCTCGGTGCGATGATGCCGGACGTCGCGCCCAGCGATGCCTACGAGCGCCTCCGCGCGCTGCCGCTCATGCGGCTCTCCCGGGACGGCCTCAAGCTGCACGATACGGTACGTGACGCGATCGCGCGCGAGCTGCGCTCCGCGGATCCACAGCGGTACCTCGTGCTTCGCCGTGCCGCTTGGAGCCGCTTGACGCGCGAGCTGCGCACGGCGCCGGCGTCGGAGCTTTGGCGATACACTGCCGATCTGCTCTATCTGCTCGAGAATCCCGTCGTGCGTGAGGCCTTCTTCCCGTCCGGCGCGCAGCGCTACGCGGTCGAGCCCGCTCGCGCGTCCGACCGGGTCGCGATCGTCGCCATCACCGAACGCCACGAGGGCCCTTCGATGGCACGGACAGTCGCCGCGTGGTGGGAGCACGGCGCCGATGCGTTCAGCGTCGCGCGCGACCACGACGGCGAGGTGGTCGGCTACTACGTGATGTTCGATGCCGCACGTCTGGAGACGATGCCGGCCGACCCCGACCCGGTGCTGGCCCAATGGGCTGCGCACGTGGTCGCGAATCCGGTCGCGCCCGGCGAACGAATCCTGTTCTTGCGTCGCTGGCTGTCACTGGTCGACGGCGAGGCGCCGTGCGCCGTCCAGGCCGCGTGCTGGCTCGACATCAAGCGCGCCTACATGGCGTATCGCCCGCATCTGCGGCGCGTCTACCTCGCACTGCGCGACGTGGGCCCGTACGCCGCGGCAGCGACCGAGCTCGGCTTCACCGTCCTGGACGAGTGCGCGACGACGATCGCCGGCGATCGCTACTCCACCGCGATGCTCGACTTCGGCCCCAGCTCGGTCGATGGGTGGTTCGCAAGCCTCGTCGCCGCCGAGCTCGGCATCGCGACGAACACGTTGCTCGACGTCGGCTCCCGTGCGTTGCTCGTCGGATCGCGGCGCGTCCCGCTGACGCGTCGCGAGTTCGACACGCTGCACTGCCTGGTCCAGCGCACGGGCGACGTCGTGCACCGCGAGAAGCTCCTCGCGGAGGTGTGGGGCGACGACGCCGACGTCGCCAGCAACGTCGTCGACGTGGTGGTGCGCTCGCTGCGCAAGAAGCTCGCCGAACGCGCGCACGTCATCGAAACCGTCTCCGGCATCGGCTACCGCCTCCACGAGGAGCCGGTGCTCGAAGCGCCCGTCAAGGCCGAGGGCAACTCTTTGTGAAAGACGCAATCGCAGGCAAGCAGCCCTCCTTCGAAGCCACGCTCGGGACCCGTCGGGCGGGGACGTGTATGCCGGAATTCGACATGGGCGGCTAGGCGCGGCCGGCGCGGGCCAGCCCGGCCGCGTCGGAAGCCGCGCTGAGGACCGCGCGCGCGTGGCTGCCGCCGTGCGGCCGTTTCGTGACGTAAAAGTCGTCGGCCAAGCGCGCGACGATGAAGAGACCGCGGCCGGTCTCGCTGAGCGGGTTGTCCGGCAATTTCGGGAGGTACCGAAAACCGGGGCCGCCGTCGAGTACGTGGAGCACGGGGGCCGGACCGCTCCAGTCGAGGGTCACGTCGACCCATTTCGGCGCGTAACGCACGACGTTGCCGATCAATTCGGCGAATACGAGCTCGGCATTGGAAACGGCGTCCACCGGGAGCTTGCCTTTGACCAGCTCCGCCATGAACTCCTCACGTACGTCGCGGAACGCGTCCGGGTCGCGCGAATCGAACGACCAGTGCACGAGCCGTTCGCTGGCCAGCGTGCGCTCGACGTGTGCAACGGTGAGGACCGCGACGTCGTCGGGCGAAGCCTCGCGGATGATCGCGTCGTGAATCGCGAGCGCGACGTTGGGGGCGGCGATGACTTCCGCGTCTTGCAGCGCCCGGCGAAGTGCCTCTTCGCCGCCGATCGGGTCGCGATCCGCTTCGGTCAATCCGTCGGTGTAGAGCACGAGCAGCGATCCGATCGGCATGCTGGTCTCGTGCACGGTCCTCTCGACGTCGAACGGAAGGCCCAGCGGGCCACCGGAGCATTCCAGCTCGACCACGCCGCCGTCCGGCGTCCGCAGGAGCGGGCGCGGATGTCCGGCCGAGGCGTAGATGAGGAGCGCCGTGACCGGGTCGAAGATCGCGACGAACGCCGTGACGAGGCTCTCGGGGTTTTCGGCGTGCAACGTACGGTGCGCGGCGTCGAGCAGCATCCCAGGATCGGGGTTGATGTGCGCGGCCCCGCGGAAAACTTGGCGCACGCTCGCCATCGCGACCGCGGCGTCGAGGCCCGAACCGCACACGTCGCCGATCGAGAACAGGACGCGTCCGTCGGGAAGGCGCAGCGCGTCGTACCAATCGCCGCCGATCTGCGCTTCGTCCATCCCCGGGCGGTAGAAGGCGCCGAAGGTCAGCCCCGGGACCTTAGGAAGCGCCCGCGGCAGCGCCGCCTTCTGGAAGCGCTGAGCGACGCGCCTCTCGTGGCGGTAGGCATGCGACATCGACTGCAAGCGCTGCGAGAGCCGGCGCGCGCGAACGAGGCTCTCGACGCGCGTGCGCATCTCACGCTTCTCGAGCGGCCGCAGCACGACGTCGTCGACGACGCGCCACAGATCCTTGGACATCGTTCCGACGCTCTGGCGGTCGCTCATCAGGAGCACCGGAATCAGCACGGGATCGCTCTGGTGCCGCAGGGCGGCGATGCGCGAGGCCGCGTCCTTGAGCGAGAGACCGTCGGTGATGATGAGATCGATGTCGATCTCGTCCTCGTGATCGTCGGAGACGGGCAGGTCGAACACGACCTCGTAGCGTGGCACCAGGAACTGCGCCAGAAGACTCTTGTTCTCGCGATTCGCGAAAAGGACGACGAGACGGCTCACGAGCGATTACACGGCGACGCGATTGTTGAGGTCGTGTGTTTCACCGAGCATGCCGCCGAGATGTGCGAGCGGCTGTCCGATGCTGACGCCGTGCGGGGTCATCTCGAAATAGCGTAGCTCCTTCTCGAAGTCGCTCAATCGCTTCTTGAGAACGCCCAGCGCGCGGCCGATCTCCGCGCCCGATGACGTTCTGCGCTCGACGTAACGCAACAGGACGACGTTGTCCGCCAGGTAGGTGATACCGATGTGCGTGATGCCGATGTCGGAGATGTTCGGCAGCTCGTTGATCAGCAACACGGTCACGCCGACGTTCTGCAAGTAGCGGCAGAGCGCATGGAGCCGTTCATTCAGATCGTGCTCGGAGACCGAGAGGCGATATCCGCTGATGCTGTCGATCATGACGATTCTGGTGTGATGCTGCTCGACGTCACGGCGCACCATATTCGCGAACTCGTCCGGGGAGAAGCGAAGCGCCTCGACGGGCACCACGGAGAGCGTTCCTCGCGCGATCATCTCGGTGACCGGAATGTTGACGCCCTCACAACGCTCGGTGAGCGTCTCGGCGCGTTCGTCGAAGGTGTAGATGACCGACCGCTCTCCGCGCGTTGCGGCTTCCTTCATGAATTGCGCGGCCAGGGTGGTCTTGCCGACGCCGCTCGGTCCGGTGATCAGCGTGACGGTCCCCCGTTCGATTCCGCCGTGCGTGAGCGTGTCGAGCTCGGCGATGCCCCACGAGAGCGTGCCGCTCGTGTACGGCTCATGGTGAGCCTCGGGCAGCAGGCGTGGGAAAACCGCCGCGCCGTGCCCGCTCAAGCGCAGCGTGTGCGCCCCGGCACGATAGTCGGAGCCGCGAAACTTCGCGACCGTCAGCGAGCGCGCTCGCTCGCTGGGCGCCAACTCGATCACGCCGTCGGAGAGAAACCGCAGATCGTCGTCGGGGAGCTCGGCGCTGGACTCCGAGGTCATGAGCACGCACGCACCGCGTTCCTTGATGTAGCGCAGAAACGCGAGCGTCTGGCGGCGGAACTCCTGCGCGTCCTTGGAGAGATAGCGCAGCGCGGTCATCGAATCCACGAACACGCGTCGCGGCTTCGTCTGCTCGACGGCCTCGATGATTCGCGCGGTCGTCGGCTCGAGCTCGACTTCGGACGGCGAGAAGATGTCATAGCTGCGCACGTTCTCGAACAGATCCGACGACGGGCTCAGATCGCAGAATCGCACGCCGGCGCTGTCGAAACCGAGGTAGCCGGCGTTCTTCACCAGGTCCGCTTCCGGCTCACCGAAGGTGATGAAGAGCACCGCTTCTCCGGCGGCCGCGCCGGCGCACAGGAAATGCCAACCGAGCGTGGTCTTGCCGCCACCGGGGGGGCCGCTCAGGAGATAGGTGCGTCCCTCGATGTAACCCCCGTGTAGCACTTCGTCCAGGCCCGCGATTCCCGTCGCGACACGTACCGGCAGCGTTTGCGTCACGCCTCTCTTCCTCACCATGACTCGGTCTGCGCGAAACGCGCTCGAAAAAAAGACCAGCCCCTTGCTACCCGCTCAGCGAGCAGGTCTAACCTCCCCGGTGCACCCGCGCGGCCGATCACCCAGCCGCACCCCGCTCGCCCTGGGACAAGGAGCAGGTGGGTGGCGCGGCTAGAGAAGCAGCACAAACGTTCGTTCAAATCCGCGACGATGGAAGAAATCCGTGAAAGACGCAATCGTAGGCAAACAGTTGTCCTTCGAAGCCACGCTCGAGAACTGGGTGGAAGGAATGGACTATTGCGCCGTTCCGGTTCCGGCCAAGATTACCGAAGCGCTCGGGACGTACGCCGCCGTAGCCGTTATGGCTCGTCTCAACGACTCCGCGCCGTTCAGAGTAAGCCTCTTTCCCGTCGGCGGCGGTCGGCATTATATCCGCATCAAAGCCAAGGTTCGAAAAGAGACCGGAACCAAAACCGGCGAGACGGTGCACCTGCGAATCACCGTCATCGACCAGGCAGCCCTGACGTACCCGTCCGATTTGCTCTCGGCACTGCGGGCGCAAGGAGCCACCAAGGCGTTCAACGCCCTCCCGCCCGGCCGGCGCGACTTCATCGCCCGACGCATCGAGGAGGCGGTGAAACCCGAAACGCGCCGGAAGCGGATTGACGCTGCCGTTGCGGAGGTTCAGCGAACGAGACCGACGCGTACGGGCCGCGCAAAGTGATCGTCAGCCGGAACGTTGAAGGCTACCGCCAGGAGCCACGGTGCAGCGGGCCGTGCGGCCGGGGATCACGGTACGGCGCAGCGTCCCCGGGATCACGGTCTCGTGCAGCAGAACGGATTTCCAGCTCCCGTTCTTCCAAACCAAGACATCGGTTTGCCGCTCCTTGACGTCGAAACAGTCGCTGACGATTTGTCCGTTCCGTTCCTTGATCGAACGGCCTGCGGCATTCAGATGCGTCGTGACGAGCGCCGTGTTGCCGTAGAGACGAACGCGCGGGTCCGAGAGAATCATCTTGCTGCGCGTGAAGTCTCCGGCTCGAACGTATGCGATGAAGTCCTTGCGCTCGCCAATGCCGCCGAAGCCGCTAACGACGATCCAACCGTCAGCGAGCAGGGTTTCGAGCGCGTCGGCGTCGCTGTTCAATAACGCTTGGTTAATTGATTCCTCGGCACTCAAGGCGCTCTTCGCCGATGGCTGAGGAACTGTGGCTCGTGCGGCCGCCGCCGGAGACAGCACGAGTACCAACGATGCTATAATCAATGCCATGAAGTCGTTCGTCGCCGCGCGCGATGCCATCCGGTGCCTCCGCTTTACGGTGTGTGCATCACCCATCCTAGCACGGGCCACCGCCGAGCGTGACGAGCAATCTGCAGTCCGAGTTGGTTTTGCGGTGAGGCGTTGACTTTGAGCGCTGAAGTGAAACTGCGTTCCGCGGAGCTTCCCGGCTTTTGGACGCTGCAGGCGGCGGGGTGGGGTTGTATGGCCCTGTCGGCGCTTATTGCCGACCTGCCATCGCTCGCAAATGTTCACGTGCTGCGGTACAGCGGTTCGTTTCTGGTCTGGACGTTTGCCGCTAGCTGCTGCCTGCGATTTCCATGCAGGTCTCTCGCGGGACGCGGCCTATCGTGGATCGCCCTCGAAGGACGAGCATTTTTCTTGTGCGCGTTTGCCGGCTTGATCAGCGGATATCTCGCTGAAGTGACAGGGCGTGGCTATCCTCTCGATTGGTACGAATGGGTCGCAAGGTCCGTCCAAAGCGCGTTCATTCTCTTCGTCTGGTGCAGTCTCTACTTCAGCATCAAGACGTGGCGGCAAGTCACGCGAGAACGGGAGCGGCTTCTTCGAGCGGAGGGCGAGGCTCGCGACGCCAGGCTGAGCGCGCTGCGCTACCAACTCAATCCGCATTTTCTCTTCAACGCGCTTAACGCAGTATCGACGCTGGTCCTCGAAGGGGATTCCGCCGCCGCCACCCGTATGCTCGCGCAAATCGGCGATTTCTTGCGGACGATGTTGGATACGGAAACCAAACTCGAGGTACCGCTGTCCGACGAGGTCGCTTTCGTCGAGCAATATTTGGCAATCGAGCAGACACGTCTTGGATCTCGCCTTCGTACCAACGTCTCCATTTCTGCCGACACCTTGGACGCGCTGGTGCCTAGCATGCTGCTCCAGCCATTGGTCGAGAATGCCGTTCGCCACGGCGTCGCACCCTGTCTCGAAGGGGGAGGGATCGAAATTCGCAGCCGGCGCGACGGCATTCAGTTGAAACTCGCCATTCGAAACTCCGGAGCAGCCGATCAAGGGATGTTGCAGCGCCGCCTCACGACGGGAATCGGACTCAGCAATACCACCGAGCGGCTGAAGACATTGTATCCGGATAGCCACGGATTTTCGTTGGAGTGGCTGGCGCTCGGGGGCTGCGAGGTGCGCATCGAGCTTCCGTTCCGCAAAGCCGAGACGACATGAGCGACGCCTTGCGCGTCTTGATCGTCGACGACGAGCCGCTCGCGCGGCGCGGCATCGCATTACGGCTTGGTCGATTCGCCGACATCGAGATCGTCGGCGAGTGTGGCGACGGCAAAGCAGCGGTTGAGGCGATCCTCAACCTCACTCCCGACCTGGTGTTTCTCGACATCGAGATGCCGGTAATGAATGGGTTCGACGTACTCGGGGCATTGCCCGCGGAGCGAGTGCCCGCGATCATCTTTCTGACCGCCTATGAACAGCATGCGGTGCGTGCGTTCGAGGTGCATGCTCTGGACTATCTCCTCAAGCCGGTGGACGACGAACGCTTCGCGGCCTCGATCCGCAGCGCGCGGCGCTTACTCGATTCCGCGACTCAGATGCAGATCGCCGCGCGGATCCTCGGCATGCTCGGGGAGCGCCCGAAGCAGTATGCTTCTCATTTCGCCGTCCGGACGGGATCGCGAATTCAGATCGTGCTGGTTGAAGAGATCGAATGGATAGCAGCGTCCGGAGACTACACGGAGCTGCACGTCAGGGGCCGTTCGCATCTCTTACGGGAAGCGATGAACTCACTTGAAAGGAAGCTGGATCCCGTGACGTTCTTGCGGATTCACCGCTCTCGAATAGTCCAGGTCCGCTGTATCACGGAACTGCGAAGCATCGATAACGGGGAGTATTCCGTAACGCTCTCCGACGGGTCCGAGCACCGTTCCAGTCGGACGTACGCGAAGCGGCTCGACTCCTGGCTGAACGGCTTCCAACGCGGATAGAACGGGCCAAACGGGAGCCCGGGACAAGGAGCCGGTGGGTGTTGTGGCTACATAGACGGTAACAACATTCTTTCATGGAGGAAACCGGCGGTGAGAATTTTCCTGATGCCGCTCCGCACGATCGGTTTGCTCACGGCTGCGGGTCTTCTTTTGACGAGCTGCGGCCTCGGCGGCCGCTCCACCGCCCCGCCGGCGCCGTTCGTTTCCGGCAGCTCGTTGACGCTCGTGACGGACCGGGGGTCCGTCTACGGCACGTCTGCGAACGGCGTGCGCAAATTCTACGCGATTCCGTATGCCGCGCCACCGGTCGGGGCGCTCCGGTTTGCCCCTCCGGCCCTGCACGCGAAGTTCGCCGGCGTCCTCAACGCGACCGCGCCCGGGAATGTCTGCCCGCAACCGGGGTCGACCGCCCCGCTCGTGCAGAGCGAGGATTGCCTCAACCTCAACGTGACGACGCCGTACCCCGCCGGAACCGGTTTACCGGTGATGGTCTGGATCCACGGCGGTTCGTTCACGAGCGGCGCGGGCGTCGAGTACGACCCGACGCAACTGGTAACGGTCGGCAACATCATCGTCGTGACCATCAACTATCGCTTGGGCATCCTGGGCTGGCTCGGTGCCGCCGCGCTCGACAACGGCTCGGGCAACACCGGGAACTACGGTATCGAAGATCAGGTCGCCGCGCTGGGCTGGGTCCAACGCAACATCGCGCAGTTCGGGGGAAATCCGAGCAACGTCACAGTTGCGGGCGAGTCCGCGGGCGCGATCAGCGTCGCGCAGCTCCTCGCCGTCCCGAAGGCAAGCGGCCTCTTCGCACGTGCGATTCTCGAGAGCGGCCCGCCGGCCGCGCCGACGAACCCAGTTTCACTCGCGGAGACGGAGGTCGGCCCGCTGGTGACCTCGGGCTTGGGATGTACCGGCACGAACGCGCAGGTCGTCACCTGCCTGCAAAGCCCGGCGATCACGTTCCAGAAAGTCCTCAGCGTCCAAGCAACGTTGCCGGCTTTCAAGATTGGACCGACCATCGGCGCCGACATCACCGCGCAACCGCGCTCGCAGCTCGGGAAAGTTCCGTTGCTCGAGGGCGGGAACGAGCTCGAGCTCGCGACGTTTCTCGAAGGCTTCAACGTGGCGTTGCCGACGGCGCTCATCCCGGGGCAAAGCGTCACGCAGACCCAGTACACGAACGATCTCGCCGTGCTGTACGGCTCGGCCGGGTTCGCGGATGCCATCGCCGCGGAGTATCCGCTCACGAGCTACCCCGACGGTTACACCGCAGTCTCACAGGTGATGACCGACTACAACGTCCCGCTGCAAGTCCTCACGTTGTGCGAAGACGTGACGAGTTGGAACGTGCAGGCGGCCGCGGGCGCGGCGCCGGCGTACGCGTACGAATTCGACGATCCGAACGCGCCGGCGATCGAACCCGGCCTCCCGCGCGGTCCCGACCACGGGAGCGAACTCATCTACCTCTGGCCCGCGCTGGACATCGGTGGCCAGCCGCTCTTGGCGTCATCGCAGCCGCTTGCGACCGCGATGCAGGAGTATTGGACCAACTTCGTGCGCACCGGAAATCCGAACGGAGACGGTCTGCCGAACTGGCCCGTCTACACCACGCCGACCAGCGCGTTGCAGCTCGCGCCGACCATCCAGACCGGTGTCGACGTGAATCTCGAGCACAAGTGCCCGTTCTGGAACAGCTTCGGGCTCGCGACGAGCATGGCGCGGTCCCCCGCCTGGAAGGGCACCGGGAAATTCTATCCGTGAGGTTCTATCCGTGAGGTTCTAGCCCGTTTCGATCCGAGGACCGAAAAGAGCGGCGGCTTGCAAATGCAGGTCGCCGCTCTGCGTCATCGGTGCATCTTTTCGGGAACGAACGGAAGAGCTCTACGACGTGGGGTGCGGCAAGTGCAGCACATCCATGTCGGCTTAAGGCTTCAGTTGCGACCGCAGCCGCTGACGTGATTGCAGGACGTATTTCACTCACGTGATCAGGGCCCGAGCCTGCTTGAAAATCGCCGGCGGCATGGATGCGGACGCCATCATCCGGTACTACGGCGTGGCCGCCGACGATGAGTAGGAGCCGGCCGGAGCCGAAAGAACTTGCGCGCGACGCTGTCGATGTCCGGTTCCGATGCATTACGAGGTTCCGATTGAATCCTATCGCTTAGTATCGGAAGAACAATAGTTCAGCTCCTATCGATGCCAGCCGCAGTACGATATCGGCGTCGAGCGTGGCATCGATATGCTCCTGCCCAATGTAAAGCGCAATCTCTACTTCTATTCTTGCCCGCTGGGAAAGCTCTCGTAGAACTTGCCAATCCGAGAAATTGTCGAGAAGCGCCCGAACAACGGGAGAAAGGCCGCCGGACGCTCTGGCTTCCGATCGCACTTCCCAGCGATTTTCAGGGGCGGTAATACCGCTACGGAGCAATCGCCCCGCTGCCAAGGTAGTCGCGGGTTTAATCCCAAGCATATTTGAGACTTCACTAGGGTCGACCCCCACGATCGCCAGGTAGGCGCGAATGAGGCCCGGCTCCGCGCCGGCTGGACGATCAACCATTGTCCTGCTTCTTTGTGGGGGTCTCATTCGAATGAATGATACGCGAAGAAAAGCCTCGGGGCAGTGAGGACAAACGACGATACTTTCTCAGCCGAAGTGCGGCTTCGCCTCGGCTTTGCGGCACAGGTTGTAGTGCGCGACGTTGAGCGCAAGAGCGCGTTATAGGTTCTGCGCCTTCTGCGAGAAGCCGTTCGTTAGCCGCGTGAACCGGCGCATCGACATACGCATGGTGAGGTCCGAATACCGCCTTTGGCCCCACGGGCACGCTCCGCGACCCCGAGGCGGAGCGCGGCGAGGCAGAAGATACGCGCAACCTGTTTGCTGGTGCCATCGCGGCTTTCAAAAATCCATCCTTGCATCGTGCGGTAGACGAGCGGAGACCCGATCAGGTATTGCGCCTTCTGGCGCTGACTAGCGTGCTTCGAACGATCGTCGATGAGCGCGCGGGCCTCGCCCAACGGCGTACGCAGGGCTCTCCGTGACGCGTTATCGCGTGCAACTACGAGTAGAATGCTTCGGAAAGTTCGGGGATCGTCGCCATGGTCATTCCAAACCTCCCGAAGTAGCATATCACCGCGGACTCCAGTCCCCTTGCAAAATGCCTTGAACCTTCATCAATCCGGCCTGAGCGTTCTACCGCCAGAAGCCCCACGCGCCGAAGCGGATGGCGCAATGCAATATCGAGACCCTGATGGAATCCGTTCAGCCCGAAGGCGTACCACCGGACCTTGTACCTCGCCATGCCGGTAATCGTGTGCCACTCCGTGGCCTCTTCATCGATACAGTCAACAGGCGCTGAAAAAAGCGAGCTTTAGCAGCACGACCGCTATTAAGAGAAAGCCTACGGCGCTCAGGACGACGGTCGCTGTCGCCAGACGCTTCGCGTCCTCACTCGAGCCCATGAACGTTAAGAAACCGTACGCGATGCGAGGATTAGCTGGGCGGCGGACTGTCCTAGCTCGAGTAGCCCGCTTTACTTGGCTCAGCATGAAGATACCAAGCGCCGCGCAGAGAACAGCCGCTACGACCGCACTCGAGTTTCCTGCGTATTTAAAGGGTCGCAGATCCAGCAGGCAACTAGCGACAAAATAGGGCCGCAATAGACGGATCTCCTTTATCTACCTGGACGGCAAAACTACCCCAACGCTGAGCGTTGGCGCTCCAAAGCCATTGCCTGTCGCATACCCGTTGAGATTCCCCAAACCTTCGTTCCCATAGAACCAGAACATCGACGCGGATCCGGAAGGACATCGTCCGCGGTTTTGCCGTGGTTCGGATGTACCTCGCCGCTCGTCGCGGTGAACGTTTTTTGCTGCTCCGATGCCTACTGAACGCTGCAGCCCGACAAAGACCGAGCCCTGTCCCGTGGCGTGATTGAAACTCCGCCGCCTGCAGCAACCAGAGGAGCGAAAGGGAGATTCCCGGATACTCCTTCCGAAAGCTCGACAGAAAAAGTGCCGCTTGTTGACGCATATAGGAATAGCGAAGGCGGCAAGAGCGTCGACGGAGCAGGGCCGTACATATGCCACGTCGATGCGCTCGCCTCGTGCATGCCCGCTAGTGTTCCAGTTAGATCAAAATCGTATGCGGCAAGTCCGCCTTGAGGCCCTGTCTTTCTCTGCCATGCGTGGGATGACCGGGCTGGAGCCGTACCGGTCACAAGATAGCATCGTTGTGATCGACTAGCGTTCATGGGAGGCCCGACTCTACGGAAGTCGTGATCATAGATCGCGGCCCTTCAGATTTGGGCGATGCTCGGGGTCAATCCACGGAAACGAAAACACCCTGGTCGCATTTGTCTGGTCAATCCAGCATGCTTACAATCAGGCGAACAACATCGTGAGGCTGATCGAGGACGCGACCGAACCGGTGCGGTTCTACGACAAGAGCGGCCGCGTTCTCGTGGAAAGTACGGCCAGTAGCGCGGACGAAATCTTCGCGATCTGCGTCACGATGGAAAGCTTCGGATGTGTTCGCCGGGAAGCTGTATCCGCTTGTCGTAAACCGCATTCGACCTTGAGAACGCCTGAGCGCCTAGATCAGACTTCGACGCCAGCGCCTCATCGGACGGTCGCGGGAAGCTCGCGCTCGTAGTCATCTGGTTTGTTCAGAACGTCGGGATAGCGTACAACGTGCGGCTCTCCGAATGAGTCCTCGAAGCTGATTTCAAAGCGCCGCACTTCGCGCTTATCGAAATAGGAGCCCGGCTCGGGCCCGACGAGATACGGTATGGAGATGGAGCGTTGTTCGCTCTTCGGCAGGTATGAAAAGAACATGCTCTCAGTGTCGATGACGGACTCGCCCGCATCGACCATCTTTGGTGTAGCAGTCGACAGGACCACTACGTCGCCGTTCATTGGCTCAACGTCCTGTTTCTTGAAATGGGCCCGTGCACTAACCGAAATGTGCACGTTCGTAGCGGGACCTTCACCGATATTCTCGATGATGAACTTCGCCCCCTCACCGTCGAGTTCAATAGCAGGGTTGGGGCGTTCGAGAAACGCCGGATGTGAAACGAGGGCGTTCAGGTTGGACGAGGACGACTACGGGTACGCGGCTTTGAACGAAGCGTCTATCCTCGCCACTGATGACGCGCTGCGTCTCCAAGACTGACAAGCAGGTGACAACCGCCAGGAGATAGGTTCCAAGCGCGACCGCGAAGTTAGTCCAGAACGTCGCTTTGGCTTCGATGCTCAGGCGGTCGTACCAGCCATGATCGAATCCGAAGAAAATCCAGAAAGCGATAAATGGAACAACTGCAAAGCCGAGAGCCCACCAAACTAACCTCACCCTTCTGACTTCAATTCTCGGTCTGAACTGCCGCGGCGCCGCGCCGCTCGTCGGACACGCGCCATGTAGGTCAGGACGTCGGGGGCGCGGGCGCCGCTGTGGCCGGCTTCGGCGGCGTCGGGATTCCGGGTGTGCCGAACTGCGGCGGAAAGACGGATAAGTGCAGCATGCGCAGCGCCAACAAGCGCTTCACCATGTGGTAGACGCATCCGACGAACCAGACGATCAGAACGGCAATGACCGCGCCGCGCAGCATCGGCTGCCATTTCGGGGTCGCGGTGCAGACTACGTAGAGGCAGCCGGCCAAAAGCGTCGAGAGCCAGCAACTGACGATCATCATCCCGATCTCGGCGCCGATGAACGCGACCGAGGCCTGCGCGTCGGCCTTTGCCTTCTCAAGAATCGGGGCAAACTTCGTGACGTTCTTGAACTCATCGCTCACGCGGTGAGGTATGAACGATACGAGAAAATGAAGTAGCTGGACCAGGGGCCGGAATAACAGAATCGCGGCGAGTGCCACGACGAGGTCGACCAGTCTATCGGTGGTCCAGAGATGGTTGAAGAAGTCGTTCACTGCTGCCCTCGCTAAGTGAGGTTTGACCGTCCCATCGTTCGTGACGCGAAGAACGACTTCCGTGCGGCGCATCCCGACGACGCGGTCTGCGGCATGGGCGGGCGCGTTCGGGTCAAGCGTAGCCGCATCTGCCCTGGCACTTGGGAAGTCTTCGCAATACCTCAACGACACCCCGACTGCTCCGAGCCTTCAAGGGCCGGCATTGATGCTGGTCGATCGCATCGGCCTGCTGACTTCCAAGCTCGGCGAGGTGCAGGTCGTGCTCGCTGGGCTGAAGACGTCGACTTCGGAGCTGGCACGTCGAAGTGCCACGGCTTTGATCACGAGCGGGAGTCTCGATCAAATTCTCCGAGAAGTGCGAACTGCCGTAGTAGAGCCTCAGCGCAAAGCGGCAACGCATCACTCAGCGCCCCGATGCAGGAAATGCGGACGGGAAGTGCAGATCGCGCGCATCCGTGCGGGGGGGGGGCGGCGTTGAGCAGGCGCCGAGTTGCGCCGGTCTCTTAAGATTAGACGGAATGGGGCGCAGTCCGTCAGGGGCATGCAAGACGCCGCGGCTGACCTCGGTGCCCTTGCCTACGCGATAGGCATCCCCGCATGAGTTCACTATCGAGTCAGCTTTCTGCCGACTGCGCCGCTAAGTGCTCGTACCCAGCGCGCGTTGTCTCGCCTTCATAAACTGCTCCGCTGCTTCGCGTGAGGCATCGTTCGTCGACGTGAGATACGGTCTCACAGCATCTGCGTAAGACCACGCTCGAGCGCGCTTCAGCGCAGTGATGGCCGCCCAAACGCTGTCTCCAGTTTTGAGGAAGCCAACGAGCACCAGGACGATTCGCGGATCGTTCCACGCCGAGATCCTACGCGCGACTTCGTCACGTCCGCTCCCGAGCTTTGCGTCGGAGACAACCTCAAGGAGCACGTCCAGGTCCCTCTTCTCCGCGTTCGCTGCGATTGCCAGGCCGAGCGCGAACTTCAACCTATCCGTATAAGACTCAGGAAGATGGCGAGCGAGCCAGACCAGCTTCGAAAACGGAGGGTCACCGTAGGTATGAGCTAGCGCTCGAAGGATGGACTCGGTAACACCCTCGGGATACGGCTTATCCAGTGCCGCCAGCAGTACGGGAACCGCATCTGGATAGCGGAGGCGAACATTCGCCAAGTCCCAGACAGATGCGAGAGGTATTCCGAGCCCTCGCAACTCTGCGACCAGCGGTGCCTCTGCCTGAGTCTCGTCGTTAATGCGCGCGCGGCGCTTTGCGTCCCAATCGGACCGTGGCGCCTCTAATGGCGCCCCAAGCCCATCCCACGATCGGATCTCAGCCCATGCTTCGGTGGTAGTTGTGGGGTCTGCCGCTTTCGGCTTTTTCATCATAGTTTGACCCGTGGCACTCGTTCGATGACACCTTTGCCCGACTTTACGAGCGCGTCCATCGCGTCCTGGAGCGGCTTCGACAACTGGGTATCGTCGGTGATCCGCAAGACAAAGGTCTTACCGGTGGCTTCCGCCTCTGCCATCTCGTCCTTAATCTGGGACGTGAGGGACTGTTTTACGACGTGCTTCGCTTCGCTTCGCCTACCATCGTCTTTGTCAGATTGTCGGCGATGCGCCTTCTGCCGCTCGCCGTCCTGAAGGCACCTTTGACGCAACCCCCGGCTTCCTCGAATGCTTTTGCCGCGGCGCGTTGAGCCACCGAGAGGCCGCCTCGAATTGGGCCTGCAAGTTCGACCTCGCCCACTGCTTCCGCGCCAGCTGCGGCCAGTTCTGCCCCTCCGACGACGACCGCTCCTTCGACGACGCATGCGTCCTCGAGACAGTAACCGGACGGATCGGCGTAGGAGTAGGGGTTGTTGCGATTCCACATGTAGGGCCGCGGGCGGAGTCTTCGTTGAAGCCGGCTTCATGGGAAACCAGTCGACCAACAAGCAGTTCCTTCCGGTGAACGGTCACGAATCGGGCGGCTTCGCCGGGGTCGGCCTGCACTTCTGAGCATGGACGTCTCGGTCTCGAAGCCCGTGCTGGATTCCGTCGTACACACGCTGTCGGCGATCGAATATCTGCTGCGTCTCGGTTTGACGTCGATCACCGACAACGCCGATGCACTTGCGACACTCGGGTTTAAGCCTGCCTATCCCCAAATCAAGAGCGGATACGAGTCAACGATTTGGGAGCGGAGGATAGAGAGGGGTCGCCTCAATCACGACGGACACCATTTGTTGCGACGTGGTATCGTCGCGAGGCGTTGCTCGGCTGAAAGCGGTCCGCGCGGAGGCAAGGGCGCGTCTAACCACCGGCTGCACCGCGCTGTAGATGCGAAGGTCCCAGCCGCTAGGTATTGCGCGCGTGACGTGACGCCAAGGCAACCCCGCGGCAACGTGATGCTCTGGGTTGCGCGCGCCTCGTCTAAGGCGCTAGGGGCGGCCCTTGAGAACCTGCGCCAGGCTTTCGGCGCCGACGCGGTCGACGTAGTTTCCGAGTTTCATGTCGCCGCGGACGCCGGAAGCGAAGTCGTCTCCGTACTCGTTGCGCAGCGTCCGAATGAGCGTGTCGCTGCGTTTGCGGTGGATCTCGCCGTCGACGTCCCCGACGCCTGGCTGCTTAGGTTACTGAGCCATCTGAGTTAGATCTAGTCTCCATGGATAGGTAGGCGTCCTCGCCAAGATGCCTGCTCGGTATGCCAGCCTATTGGCATCCCGGCGTCCCTGTGAAACCGAAACACGCTTCGGTTACCTGTAGGTTGCGGTGAGCACGGTTCACGGCGGCGGGGTCCGCTTTCGAATTCACCCGCAAGACCACGAGCCGGTCCATGCTCACGGCAGGTACGCTGAGACGGTGGTGGTCGTGGACCTTTACGCCGATGGGTCCGTCGGGCTCGCCGACCGCGACGATGCGATCATCCCGCGCAACGCGAAGGCGAGCGACGTTCGCCGTATTCTTAGGGCCGCAGGCGAGCACTACGAGGCGATCGTTGAGGCTTGGATGCGGATGCAGGGACAATGAGCAAGCAAGTCAGTCACCCCATTCGGACCACCGAGGCCCAACTTGAGGCCGCTCTCGCAAAGGCGCGCGACTACGATGCCGTCCGACCGCGAGCTCTTGATGTCAGCTATCGCGACGCAGATGACATGGTCATCATGCGGCTCGCCACCGGTATTGAAATGGCATTTCCCCGCCAGCTGCTTCAAGGGCTCGAGAATGCTACCCCCGAGCAGCTTCGCGATGTGAGTATTGACGACTTCGGATCGTCGCTCCACTGGAACCAGCTCGACGTGGACCATTACGTTCCAGGCCTCATTGAGGGCATTTTAGGAACGCGGGCCTGGATGAGCCGAATCGGTAAGAGGGGTGGGTCCGCAAGAAGCGATGTGAAGGCGGCGGCGGCGCGAGAAAATGGCGCAAAAGGTGGCCGCCCCTCACAGCCTGGCTTAGATGCTCGCAATCGCGATACGGGCGGCCATATTCATCACAAGCGCGGTGATACTTTAGTTAGAACGCTGCGAGACACATATGGAGACAGCTTCGCCCCAGGTGTTCGAGGCGATATGAGGCTCGACACGCTGCTCAAGCGAGAGAATGCGAAATCACTTGACGATCTCCTAAAGCGACGAAGAAAATAGCGTCGCTCGAGTTAGCCTGATCACCTCACGCGTCGCCGCTGCTTTCGATGGAACATAGCCGAGCTGCCGACGGTTCAAGGCTGCATCCTGACGCGGTGGGGCGAGCGAACCCCCTACCTCCGAAGTCAAGAATGTGAAACTGATTGCAGGGATAGCGAGTACCACCCATGCTGACGCCCACGAGGAGGTGGTTCCGCTCAATGCCTTAGAGAGCATGGCGCGCCAAGTCCGCGAGCGCTTCATTCCACAACTGATCGATCACGACCCGAATCAGCAGGTTGGCGTGAATCTTTGTGCTCGAGTCGACGAGCTCGAAGATGGAGAGTACGCGCTCGTTGTCGTCAGCGGCATCTTCGAGAAACCCGAGGAGCGCCTTCTCTACCGGACCTTCGCGGCGAACACGGTGTGGAAAAACTACCTGCCGTACCTCGATAGCGTGCTTGAGGATGCCGATCTGCCCGAGGAGACCCTTGCGCCAGACTCGCTCTAAATCGATGTAGACGTCATTTCGTCGTTGCTTGAACGGTGGTTAGATTCGACGCCGGAGCGGGGCGAGTACGTGATCAAGCACCTCGTCGCCAAGACGAGGGATCTTGCCATTGAGGTCTACCACGACCACGATCCGCCACACTTCCACGTGGTCTCAAGCCGCGACGGATCAACGCGCGCTTCCACCTTGACACGCTCGAGCCGTTTGCTGAAACCTGCATCAGCGCTCGGGACGTTAGAAAGATCCGCGATTTCTTCCGAGAACGGCTCGGACTCGCCGACAAGTTGAGGGAAGAGCACGCGCGGATGCAGAGTTAATGAACGCAAGGCGCTCCAGGCATATTTGAACCGGAAGAAAACCCGCGATGCGGCCTACAACGATTTCATTACTGAGCTCGAGGCTGGAATTGGTGGGTGAGCTGCCGCCGGATGGCGAGCTTGTTTTTGTCTTTCCAATTGGTCATGGTCGCTTTGAGGCAACCAATGCAGACCTATCACCGCTGGGCCAAGGGACTCTTCCTCCCGGGGCGACGCTTCGCGAATCGGGAGAACGAGCTCGCGTCGAGGAAGGGCGGATTGTGCCGCATCGTGTCCTTTGGTTCTAGGGAAGCTATTCGCGACGGAGGTCGCCCGCGGCTCGGCGGACGCGAAGTCGAGAAATGTGACGCAGGTAGAAGCTGGGAAAACGCGGCGGTATTCTCCTGGTCCCCATCGGGTGAAGAAGTGAGCAGCTATGGGTGCTAAGATGCCTCTCGATGGCCTACGCGCGTGGCTCTTCGAAATCATCGGAGAGGTCGTTCCCGGAGTGTTCGCGGGACTTCTGATCTTCACGGCCGTTTGGACACCTGAACGTAGTGCTGCGTTGGAAACTCGGAGCAGCCCTAAAACCGCTTGCCGACGTCCCGTTTCCTGTTGCTCTGCTGCTTGTGGGAGCGGCCTACTGCTCGGGCAGCAGGGCGGCGATGTCCGAGGACGCCCCAGCCCCCAAGCTCGCCAAAGAGAATGCGCGCCACCTCCTGTCTGGGGTGAAGGCGGGTACGTCAAGCGCGACTAGTCCCGACCTAGCGCGCATTGTTGGCCGTGGTCTCCTCCCGTGGCTTCAACTGTACGATCGCGATCGGGCGGCGCTCCGCTGGCGGCCGGGATGGCGCACATGAACGACGATGCGCAGCCCACGCCGGTCGTTGTCGCCCGACCGAGCGAGAGGTGCCAGCCGGGTCCGAAACCGCGCCGGCTCACCAAGCGGCGATTACGCAAACTCGATAAAGCCAAGAAAAAGCGGAAATCGAAATGGCGCCAAGAGCATCTTTCTCCCCTCGAGCGGCTGATCCGTTGGGGTGTGCCGTCGACGTCCCTGCACTTATACGCGAAGTGGTGGCAACTCGAGCGGTGGCTGCGCGACCTCGCGCAACTCGAACTCCAAGCGCGGTTTAAGCGCGAGTGGAAAGCGCAGATTGCGCGGATCGAGAACCGGCGGGACCTTCAGGCGCCCGGCCTTCGCTACATGCCCTCTTCCGATGACTCCAATCCGCTGGGCTTCGCCGATTTCGGCGATTTGCGAAAGCTCTTGATGTCCATTGGGATCTCTTCGCTTATGCCTTACCACCAAAGGCACGCTGGACCGGTACAATCGACACTCCGACGGCGGTGCGTCGTCGCATTGCGCATTGCCGTACGCCGCATCAGGACGATCTCGCGCGCGTCGAGCAGACACTACGCGACCTTGAGGATGGTGCGCGCGCCTGCCTCCAAGCATACACTTCGTGGGAGTGGATTACACCTGAATCCGACGCCGAGCTTGGGGCTTTCTCTCCAGGCGGGCGGCTCTACGGGCGCTTGGAACATGCGCGCGATCAGTATGAAACGACGATCCGGCTCCATCGCACGACGCGCCCTTGGTCGACGGAGTCGAGCCCAGGCACCCTGTATCATGCGCATTTCCACTGCAGCAGACGGCCGCCTGATCCGGTGCACGTTTGGAACTATCTTGGCGGTTCGGACGAGCTGCCGGATCTGGTGCACTTGAACTTCTACGCGTTCAATAATGTTGAAGCGGTGTTCACGCTGTCAAGTCCGGACGCCGCCGTGCAACTCATTGACAGCGTTCTTGAGGCCGTCCTGGTCTCCGAGCGACCGCGACCGGACGCATGGTATGACGATTGGGCACAAGCAGCGCAGTCTTTGGATTATCGCATTCACGCCGATGACTACTTCGCTAAGGCAACAAATCTTGCGCGTGACGGTCGGGTATTCTTTGAGCAAATCTAACGGGAGCTACCCTAAAGGTTAGAGCAATTGTCTTCGGAGCATTTTGATGAAACTTCAATCGCTTGCCGGATAGCCGCGGATACCGAAGCACAGGAGCGGTTCAATCGACTGAGCATCTGCGATGACGCGGATAGCACCGCAGCGATCGGTACGGTAGACGCGCGCGCGGGCGGCGGCGAGGCGGTCGAGTGTCTCTGGTGATGGATGGCCGAAGCTGTTGTGCCGACCAACGGAAATCAATGCAACGTGCGGACGAACGGCGGCGAGGAACGCGGCCATGCTCGCCCAGCGCGATCCGTGATGGCCGACCTTGAGAAGGTCCGCGCGCACGTCGGCGCCGCGCGCCAACAGGCGCGCTTCGCTACCTTCGCCAGCGTCGCCGGTGAAGAGTGCGCGGTAGGCCCGTCCATCCGGAAGCCGATACGACAGCCGCAGCACGATGCTGTTCTCGTTGACGTCGTCGCCGGTATCGGCGAGGAACGGTTCCGAAGGCGCCAGCACGTCGAGCACGACACCGTCGTCGGTCTGCCACTGCATGCCCGCCCGCACGACGCGCACCGGGACGCCGCGCTCACGAGCGGCGGCAAGACAATCGACGTACGCCCGCCCACCATACTGCTGACCGCTATCGGCGATCGTATCGACCCGCAGCGCTCGCACGATGGGCGCGCATCCACCGACGTGATCGCCAGGTCCCGTTTCTGAAACAGCTCGTTTAGAAACACGTGAATGAGCATTTCGAAACAAAACGGCGAAATTTGAAACGGCAGGCAGAGAAAAAAGAAGACCGCCTGCATTTGCAAGGCGGTCGCTCTTCCTTCTCGGCGCTCCTGCGCGTCGCTAGAGCCTCAGGCTGGACGGATACAGATCCGGAATCCGCGGGATGTACCCGGCGAGACTGGTGAGCTGGAGGAAGCGCCGCACGTTCAGCGTGATGGCGATCATGAGCATCTGGTTGACCGGTCCGTGCTTCCGCATAGACGTGAGTTTGGGCCACTCGCGCTTGATCACCGAGAAGACGTTCTCCATCTTCGCCCGTTTCGAATAGAGCGAGTGGAATCGCTCAGGCTCGTCCCGCCACAGCGCGAACATCTCCCCGATCTGCGGATGGTCGAGCAGTACCTGCTCCATCCCGAGCTTTACCGCCCTCTTCGCGTTCTCGGGATACGGGATCGTGGACTTGGCGCCGTACTTCGCGATCAGGGACCGGGTGGTGGTTCCATTGAAGCCGCCGTCTGCGAGCACGTCCTTCAGCGGCATTCCCAGCGATGCCAGCCAGGTCAGCATGTCGTCCAGGGCGGAGCGCTCGCCGACCGAGGGAGAGTAGACTCGGACGTCGCCGATGATCATGTACGGGAAGGCCGCGATCGCGACAACGCGCTGCCACCCCTCCTTGACGTCGACGATGTCGCCCCACCGCAGGTGGCCGCGCGACCCGACGTCGGCCGTCTCGCCCTCGCCGACCTCTTCGTAGATCGGAGCGTCCCCGTCGTTCCCCCTGGCTTTCATCTTTCGGACGTCCTTGCGGTATCGGAAGTAGCCGTTGCCGGACATGCCCGTTCCGTCCGTCGCCCAGTTGCCGTCCATAAACGGCGCGAGCAAGAGCAACGTGACGGCCAGCAGGAGGCGCAGGTAGGACTCCGTCGACTTCGCCGTCGTCAGGCGCGAAATGATGGGCGGACTCGGAATCGATTTCTCCGCCTGCTTCTTGGCCTCGGTCGGGGTGAGGATCCCGCAGTCGGGAAGATGGAGCCGGCGGCCGGGCACCACCAGTCCGCGCACCGTTTCGAGCGCTGCGTACGCGCCGATCGAGACGTCCACGTTACGCCGCCTCCCCGAGCTGCTCACGACGCGCCTCGATGCGCCCGGCCTGCTTGGCGAGGATGAGTTCCGTGGTCCGCTCGACTTCGGCCCCGTGGGCCTTGCGCAGGCTCAAGCCAGCGGACACTCCGAGCAGCGCGAGCGTCATGGCCGCGCGCCGCTGAATCCGCGGGCGGCCGGACTTGTTCCGCGGATCGTTGTCGATCACACCGGCGACCAGCTCCCGCAGCATCGGCATGGTCTCCGAACTCGCGTGCGCGAGCGCTTCCTCGTACGCGGCGGAGTCCTCGGTGAGGTGGCGGACGAGGGCGGGAGCGAGCGCGTGAGCCGGCGTGAGGTCGCGAGCCTGCCCGGCGGGGCGGGGCGTTTCCCTTCCGACGGCGGGTCCAGACGGGTCGTGCGTCGGCGGCGCCTGGACGTACCGGACGGCCCAGATGTGGGCGCAGGGATACCGCTTCTTTCGCGCCTTCCGATACTGGTCGCACGAGCAGTCGCATTGGCCGCCGTTGTCCCAGGCGACGATCGGCCCACGCCGATCCCCCGACTCGAACTCGTACGTCGTGCCCTCGCCGCCCTCCGACTCGCGGTAGGCCCCCGCGAACGTGAGGACCAGGCCTTCGCGCTGATCGGGCGAGGTGACCGCGGGGTATTCGCCGGCGGCGATCCGCCGACGGATGACTTCCACCGTCGCCTCCACGCTCATCGGCCGACTCTCCGCGCGCGCATCCGGAAATACGCGCGCTCGACCTGAGCGCGGAATCGGTAGGCCCCATCGGCGACGAACCCGTCGAACTGGGGCCCACGTCTGGCGAGCAGTGCCAAGATGCGGGCAGCGACCTCGTCGCTGATCGCGTCTCGGAAAGGGTGTCGGCTGGCTTGCCGCCGCGAGCGGTTCCGATGCTGGTCCACGCTGTCGCTCCTGTCGGGTCGTACCGACGTCTCGTGGACGTCCGAGGGACAGGATACCGGCGCGCCTGTGCCAGCGGGGTGACCTTGTGCTCCCCGGATTCGTGCCGGGCGGCGGACGGGTTCGGCCGGGGAGGCCGGGCGGCCGCGCCCGCCGCCTGCGGCGACGGCGGGCGCGTTGCCCGGCCGCGCCGCGTCTCGAAAGGGACGTTGCGCGTTCGGGTGCGCGCTGGGGGCCGTCGGGTCGTTCATTTCGTTCCTTTGGCGAGGTGACCGCGCCTTAGGAATCTCGAGCCGTTGCTGCGGCTCGGGGTTCCCCCCACGTCGGGACGCTGGCGTCATTCCTCCATCTGAAGCCAGCCTGCCACATCGCGCGACGAACGCACGAACGGGAGTCAAGTGTGCGAGGGGGAGAAGGGCGAAAATCGCGCCCGCTGCTCTCCCCCCGCGATCTGCGCCCATTTCGATGGTTCACGCACGGGCACGCGCAGCGGGCGGAGAGTCTACCACTCGCGCACGCAGCGAGGGAAATTTAGAACGGCGTTTAGGTCTGAAGTGTGACGGCATCACACTCGCGACGCTCGCACGCCGCGACGGACATGGAGGAAGCGACGACGCCGGGTGTAGGCGTCCCCCCTCGCGGTCGACGCGCGTCGCCGCTTCCATCCCTGACCGTGCCCGGCGACGGACGGAATCAGTCGCGTTGAGATCCGGCTTCCCCCCTGCGGCCGGGGCTCGGCTCCGGCACGGCGAAACGTCGATCCCATGCCTCGCGTCCAGCTATGGGGATGGGAGTGCCTTCGATGCGGGCACCAATGGCTGGCGCGCGATCCGGACGCCGAGCCGAAGGTCTGCCCGAGGTGCAAGTCGCCCAACTACAACAGCCCGCCTCCGCCCTCGCCGCCTCCCCGGCCGAAGAGGCCGAAGCCCTGGGAGCGGAGGGCGGAAAACTGATGGAGAGAGGGTCACGTCACGCCGACGCGACCCTCTCCTTTTCCCTTCCGCCAGCTTCGGTGTACACCGGACCGTCGGCGTCGGATATCGCGAAGACGACGGTCGTCGTGCCGTCGTGCCGGGTGAACATCCTCGTCGGTCGCCACGCCCGCGCGTGCCAGACGGTGACCATGCGGCAGCGCGGTTCGGGCCGCTCGACCTCCAACTGCACGTCGCCGGCGTTCGTCCGCGGCGGCTCCTCCGGCGGCCCCATGCGTGCGAAGTCGATCGCCGGGAAGAGCGGCAACTGCACCGCTCCGGATGGCACGGGTCGCCGTTGTACCTTGCCCATACACCCTCTTCTCGTTCGGAACGGCCCGCGGGCGCGGACCGTGCCATCAATCTACCGGAGCGTATGTGCCAGCAGGGTGGCAGTGTTCTTCGGCATTTTGCGGCTCTCGAAGGCGACCCGCAGCGTTCGCTACTTCCACCGGCAGATCGGCGTCGGGTCGGCGAGCCCCATCAGGACGCGCAGCTCCATCGTCATCGAACCCCGCTCGAACGCCGTCACGAGCGCGACGAGGCCGCCGGTGCACCGGATCTCGCGACGCGTGCCGACGTACTCGGCGAGCGAGAGCAGCAGCGCCATCACCTCGATGAGAATGCGGTCGTCGGCCGGCGCCTGCCGTAGCGCATGGACGCGGTGCCCCAGCTCGCGCACCTGCCATTGGACCTGGACGAAGCGGTCCGCGGCCAACTCCTCGCGGACGCCCTCGTAGGGGCGTCGGACATCGTCCTGGCCCCCGATCTCCTCCATGAGGACGACAAGCACATCGACGTCGTCGAGCAGCTCGTCGTACCAGGTCTCCGCCATCGCTTTTCGCCTTCTCCGGCGCCGCCGGAAGGCGATGACATCGAAAGCGACGGCCAGCGGGTTGGCACGGTCAGCGTCGACGAGCTAGTCAGGCTTCGAGCTACTCGGGCTTCAAGACGAAGTCCGCGAGCCGGACGTCGAGGAAATCGCAGATCATGAGAAGCCGGGGCAAGGCAAGGTGCTTCCCGCCTTCCATCTGGCTGACTTGCGCGTTTGTCGAACCGATGGCTACCGCGACTTCGGCTTGCTTGCGACCGCGAAGCTTTCTCACTTCGCGCACGCGCCGATGATCGAGCCTTTGCTCCGCAGGATCCAGCGAGACGCCGTGCGCGTCGAGGTGCCTGGTCAACGCCTCGATCGCTAGACGCGGCTCCCCTTCGGCGATCGCGAGTTGGGCTGTGCGGACGGGACCCCCGGTACGGCCGGGCGGCAGCTTTGCAAGCTCGTTGGCCAAGTTGTATGCTGCCAGCTCCCGCGTCGGCAACAGGGCCGGATCGAACTCGGATGCGACGAGGGACAGGCGCGGACGTTCCGCCACGATGAACTCCCTTGAACAGCTATATTCACTTATATCGCTTTCTATCCTATATTCACAAGTAGATGGAACCTCATTGGGAATCGTTCGCAATTGATGCGGGACCAGACTGGCCGCGCGGGTTCGAAGCGGCGGTGCCAGCTCTGGCGGAGGTCCGACGATCCATACGCAGCCGTCTCCCCGAGCGGGTTCGACTGCTTCTTGAACTCGCAGAATGGGTCGGCATCGACGCGGCGTGCGAGATGTCAGTCGCGGAGTTGGACGCTCTCGTAGGGGAGATGCCCGAGCCGGTGCGGGCCCGGTGCGCGGTCATCGCGACCTCGCCGCACGTCTTCGACGTCGAAGGTCGGCCGGCGTCCGTCGCGGACGTGATTCGATGGCTGGCGATGGCATTCGAAGAGGCCAGGCTAGACCGGCTCATGTCAACGTAAGCGCGTATGGACTGCCAGAATCGTTGACTTTGTCGAATATCTCGGTTAACCTCAGGACGTGGCCACCGACTGCGATCGCTGTGCAGGCGTCCTCGATAAGCGATTTTCGAGCTCCGCGTATCTTCTGACGACGGGATCGCAGGAGGCGGCCGAATCGTCGGCCGCCTATGCGCTCCGTCGGGAGCGTGAAGCGGAGCCCGAGCTTCGAGATCTCTTCGTTCGTCTATTGAACGTCGTGCGCCGCGAGCGACGCTCCCCACGGCTGCCAGGCATGGGCGATGACTCCGAGATACGGTCGTTGCGCGAGCGCGCGATGCAATCCAAGCCCGGGATGCGTCTTATCGCCGCCTTCGACGATGCGATGCGCGACGGATCCGATCTGGCCGGCGCCTTCGCGGCGCGCAGTTACAACTGGATGCGCGGATGTCTAGAGGTGATGAACGACTGGCCCGGGGCTCGCCATCCCTTCCGGGACTGCGAGAGCGAGTTCAAACGGCTGCTGGTCGGCAAGATTCGGCGGGCGTTCCTCCATGTCGGCGAGCCGGCCGAGAAGTCGGCGCCGGCGACCCAGGGCCAGATCCTGGAAACCCCCTTTCCGGTCAATACCTGATGGGCATGCCGGTAGTCGATGCCGCCGTCTACTTCGACGGCTGCTGGATGCGCGTCGAGACGCGCCGTGCGCCGTTCGAGCCCGCGCAAGTCGAAGCGCGGATCAATCTCGACGATCTCAATCCGCTCACGCCGCGCGCCAGCGCGCCGGAATTGTTCGAGCTGCTCGACTTGCTGATCGCCGTGTATGCTCTCGACCGGTCTGTTAGCCGACCGGCCGACGGCTGGGCACGCGAATTCAACATCTGCTTTCCTGTATATCGCGTCGAAGACTGGCGTCGGCATGCCCCTCTGGTTCGCGAGTGGCTCTTTTCCCTCACCGGCGACTTCGTCGAGGTCGCGCCCATGCCCAGAACGTCAAGCGCGGGACATCACGGACGCCCACCAAGCTTGGACCTGAACGGCGGCGCGGACGTGATCGGGCTCCTAAGCGACGGCCTCGACTCGCTTTGCGGCATCGACACCGCGGTGCGCGACAGGACGCGCAGACTGGCTCTCGCATCCGTGATTACCAGCGATACGCGCGGACGCCGGATTGACGAAATGGCTCGGTGGGCGACCGCGGCCGCCGGATACGATGTTGAGCACCTGCGCCTGCGGACCAAGTTGCGCCGGAAGCCAAGAGCCGAGAAGACGCAGCGTTCTCGTACGGTACTTGCGCTCGTTACGGGGCTCACGGCGGCGAGCGCCCTAGGCGCGAAGTATGTCGAGTCGTACGAGAACGGAATCGGCGTGCTCAACTTGCCGGTGCCGGATCTGCAATACGGCACCATGTCCACGCAGGTATTGCAACCCCGGTACCTTCCGATTTGGGATCGCATCGCCCGTGCGTTCTTCGGCGCGGACATCCGAGTGCGGTACCCCAACCGGTTCAGTACCAAAGGTGAAATGGTAGCCGGACTCTCGCCCGAAGCCTCACGCCTGGTGCGCGACGGAACGTTCTCGTGCGACGCGGAGCATCGAGCGAACGGGCACATACTCCACTGCGGGAGCTGCGGTTCCTGCCGCTACCGTCAGCTCTCGCTCGCGTCCAGCGGTATGCCCATCGTCGACGCGGAGTACGTCTTCCGGAAGGTCAAGGAGTACCGTGCCGACCCCCTCAACATGATGCGTTATCACGCGGACCTTCTCGCGGAAGCGCTCTCGGAGGCGGATCCGTGGTCGGCGCTTCTGCGGTTGCAGCCTGAACTGTGTGGCGTCGACTCGGCCGAATACGCGCGCGGCGGAGATGCCGCGGACGCCTGGCGCGTGGACGCGCGCGAGCACACGATCGAGCTGCTGCGGCGTCACGTCCGAGAAGTGCAAGGATGGCGAGTCGCTTCACATGCCGCTTGATGGCATAGACCTGGACCCTGGCCGGATCGGCGCAAACATCGCGAACGCCCGAAAGCGGGCGGAGCCGCCGCTCAATCAGAAGGAACTCGCCGACCGTGTTGGCGTCTCGCGCGCGACCTTGGTGTCGATCGAGAGCGGACAGCGCCCGCCGTCGTCGACCGTCCTGGCTGCGATCGCCGACGCCCTGAAGGTCCGCGTTCGGGACATCGTCGCCCTGCCCGTCCAGGACGAAGCGGCGACGATTCGCTTCCGCAATCCGCTGCGCGGCGACGAGTCGGCCGAAGCAGCCGTGAACGCGCTGATCGATTTCGCGCGTCGCTACGCGATCCTCGAAGAGCAGATCGGTCGTCGTCGGGTCCGCACCATTCCGCCCCTGGCGTTGAACGACGGAGATGACGTCGAGCACGTCGCAGAGGACCTCGCGACCGCCGAGCGTTCGCGCTTCAATCTCGGAGACGGACCGTTACTCGACCTCAGGTCGGTCCTGGAAAATGACGTCGGGATGCTGATCTTCGGCCTGCCCGAACTGGGCAAGACGAAGATCGCCGGGCTGTTCACTTTCGCGCAGGATCTTCCCATGGTCGGCTTCAACGTGCGGCAGGCCGACCCAAGAAGACGGCGATGGACCCTGGCGCACGAGTACGCGCACTACCTCACCAATCGGTTCGACGCGGAAGTGACCTACGAGGCGGGCGAACGACGCTCGCGCGATCCATATGAGCAGCTCGCCGAGCGATTTGCCGCGCACTATCTCATGCCCGCCAGCGGCGTGACCCGCCGATTCGCGGAGCTGATCGGCGGAGCTAAGAGCGCCACCGTCGCGCACGTCGTCATGCTCGCGAATCAGTTCCGCGTATCGTTCCAGGCCATGTGTGAGCGCCTGGAGCGACTGGACCGGATACCGAGAAACACGTACGACTACGTGATGGCTCAAGGTTTCCGCCCGATCGAGGCCGAGCTTTCTCTCGGCATCGAGCGCAAAGACGAGAAACTCTCGTCCTACCCGGCGCGCTACATCTACCTGCTGTCGGTCCTGCATCGCCGGGGTGCCGTGAGCGAAGGCGACGCGGCGGCATATTTGCAAACGGACCGTCTAAGCGCGCGGGAAGCGCTCTCGACGATCGAAGCCGATCCGTTCTTCCCGATGGACATGTCCCTGGAGGACCTGTCCTGAACGTCCTGGCCGCAGATGCCTCGTCCCTCATCAATCTCTTCGCGTTCACGGACGGAGCAGGCTTCGGTTATCCTCTGGAATGCGTCGTGGGGCCGGCCTTCGCTAACGAGGCGCTCTACGCGTATGCGGACGACACGTTGACGGAGCGGGTAAGACTCAGCGTCGAGAAGTTCGCGGCCGCCGCGATCAACATCTCGGAGCTTCGGCTGACCGATCCCGAGGTAGACGGCTGGGTCAAGTACGCGAGTCGGCTCGACGACGGCGAGGCTCAGGCGTTGGCGCTCGCCGCCGGACGCGGATTGGCAATACTTACCGACGATACTGCCGGCATCCGTCTCGGGAACGAGATCGGCGTAGAGGTGGTGACCAGCCTGGATCTCGCCCACTCCTGGTCGGCCACCGCGACGGCGGACGGCATTCGCGCCGCCTGTCGACGGTTGCGGCACAGGGCGCGATTCGCGGTGCCGCGGCAAAGCCCGCACGCAGACTGGTACCGATCGATGCTCGACGGCTAGGTACGACGCGTTTCTGTCGGCAGGCCATTGACCGCCGCCACGCTCGTCGCGTAGAACCCGGCCACTCGGCGCGGATCGAGCATATAGGGAACCCCTCCAGACGAGGCGGTCACGGTAAGCTGCCTTGTCGCATGCGTTCGGTACCATGGCCCTCATCCTCGGCGTCAAGAGCCCGGTCCAGAAGCACCCTGATCACGACGCGGTCAGGAGCCTTCCACCCGTGCGCCCTACACGCGATGGCGAAGGTCCAGCGCCTGACCCTCGACGCCGACGAAGTCGTCCGAGCACAGTTCCTTCCGGACCCGGTCGAACGGCCGGCCGCGGTCGTCCGCCTCCCCACTGGTCGATCAGGTCGGCAGCGCGTCGACGCGCGAGAGCATCTCGTCGTACCAGGTGCAGACCGCCACCTTCTCCCCCTTCCGACCGGAACCGGACGGAGGGACAGTAGACCTCGGGGGAGGCCTACTGGGTGGCACACCCCCAACAACGACGGAACTTGCATCACAGGGCGGGACGGCCAGGGTGGAACCCGAACCGGGGGAGGAATGTCACTCCGCCCTGATCGGCAAGCTGATGCCATGCCCGCACGTGATGACGAGCCAGATCCCCTCAAAGTAGCCGCTGATGCTGTCGCAGAAAAGTTAGACGCGGACATCCTGCTGGTAAACGGGGACCTGAGTTTCGGCCTTCAGGAAACTGTGATCGAGCTGGTCCGCGAGCGACGTCGCCGGACGAACGTAGCCCTCGTTCTGGTGACATACGGCGGCTACGCTGATCCAGCGTACCGGATCGCTCGCACGTTACAAGACAAGTACGAGAAGTTCTACGCCTTCGTGACAGGGATGTGCAAGAGCGCTGGCACTCTCCTCGTCATTGGGGCGGACGAGATCGTCATGTCGGACTACGGCGACCTGGGCCCGCTCGACATCCAGGCACTCAAGGACGACGAACTTGGGCAGATGTCGTCCGGCCTCACGACGCAGTTCACCTTCGACGAACTCCGTCATGAAACCAGACTTTTGTTCGAACATCTATGGCGGGACATCAAGCGGAGCACGTACGACCGGATCTCGTTCCGCACTGCCGCGGAGTACGCCACGAACATGACCATCGGGCTCATGAGCCCGATTTACAGCCAGATAGCTCCCCTCGCGTTGGGCGAGATCGGGAGAGCCAACAACATCACGCGCGACTACGGAGAGCGCCTGGCGGAGGTTTCCAAGAACCTCCGAGATGGCACACTGGACAAGCTGACAGACTCGTATTCTCACCATGGCTTCGTGATCGACCGGGCCGAAGCAAGCAGGCTATTCGAAAACGTACGGGAACCAGATGACGGGGAGTGCCGTTTCTTTGATGCCCTGGGCAAGCAGGGGCGGCAGCCACATCCCCGTTCGGGTGGCCCGCGCGAGGGGACGGTCGCGTCCTTTCTCTCCGAGGAAGTGGCGCAACCGCCCGAGATCGGCACCGAGTCTCAAACGGCGCACCCTTCAGACCGAAAGAAAGAACAGCATGGCAACGACGCTGAAAAAGCCGAAGCCCGAAACCCCAAGCCGGCAAAGCCACAGCGAGCGTCGATTCCAAGCAAAGCGGGACCGCATGCTGGAACGCATGGCTCGCACGGAAAGACGCCGCGAACGGGGAGGAACGGAACCCCTACTCGATGACGAGTTCGCGAAAGTCTTCGCGTACTAACTGACCAGCGGAGGCGCCCCCAGGGGCGCCTCCGCTGCTTTCCGGGGGCGACGCGGACGCCGACGATCCCGCGGCGAATCTAGCCTGAAATGATCCCGCTCCTACTGGGCGATACGCCCCCGGACGTGAGCAAGACCCCCGAAGCCGTCAAGGACGCGACCGCGGCGTTCCTCGATTGGATGAACGGGCACGTGCCCTTCTTCGCGTGGATCATGCTCGTGCTGCTCGTCGTGATAGTGGTGCTCGTCGCGCGCGCTCTTCTCGTCAAGATCCGCATCGATGAGAAGAACCGGAAAGATGCCGAAGACGCGATCGCCGGGCAGCGCGCGGCCGAGAACGTTGCGGAGATAGCGAACGCGGAAAACGATCGACTGCGGCTCATCCTGAAGATGATCGACCGTTCCCTCCGGCGACAGGACGACATCGAGCACGAAGAAGGCAATGCCGTTCTGCCAGACGGTGTCCGGTATCTGACCGAGTGGATCGTCAGAGGCCTGACGTTCGAGAAACCGGACATCAACAAGCTCGTGGTCTTCCAACCCAGCCGCGAAGATCCGAACGTCCTCACCGTGATCGAGCAGAGCGGGATGAGCCCGGAGAGCGGGAGAGCCATTCGCTGGCCCGTCCGTCCCGAGACGGACGACCGCGACAGCTTCGCCGCGAAGGCGTTCCGCAATAACCGGATCGAGAGATGCGACGACACGCAGCTAGACCCGCGATACGTGCACATCGACGGGCACGCCCCGACGCAGTCGTACCGGAGCATCGTGGCCGTTCCGATCAGGCACGGTTCGCGGGTCATCGGGGTCTACACGATCGATTCGCGAGAGGCCGCCCGGTTTTCGGCTGGCCAGCCGATCATCGAGCAACTTGACCTGTACGGTCGCCTGTTTGCCTTGTTCATGGTGCCAACCGTTGGCGACGTGAGTATAATGAACTCGAACGAGGCGCGTGCCGTTCCCCAGTCAGGCCCGACTGGCTCTCCCCCCGCGCCAAAGGATGAAACCCATGAGCCGCCTCCTGGCGAAGCTCTTCGGACTAACTAAGAGCGCTTCGCCCTCTGTCCCGCTACCGGAAGAAGGAATCGCCCGCCAGCTACTGTTGGGCAAGATCGCGCCGCCGACTGACTTCATGCGAAGTCCGAAGCTGGACGCGGCCGTCGAGACGTACCGAGAGATCGTCGGTCGCCAAGAACGGCGAGCCAGTTAGCAGAGAGGCCTCCCTTCGGGGAGGCCTCTCGCATTCAGATAGCTCCGCCGCGCGGAAGGCTTAAGCCATAGGACGAGGCGGCGACGCCGGGCGTGGGCGCCTCCTTCGCGGTCGACGCGCGTCGCCGCCCACCGCTGCCAGCGCCCGGAACACGGCGGAGCAGTCGCTGTGGCTCGCGCACGGGGAGCACGAACATACGTTCGTGGAACCTGGCTTGGCAAAGGCGAAACGTCGGGCCGTGCGCGATGAGGGCCGTCCTGATTAGGCCTGGATCGCCCTCCGCGGCGCCGCACTGGCGATCGACGACGTTCTCCCGCCTAGGGAGTTGCGGGCGGTGGCTGATCAGCGGCCTAAACGCCTGCGGAGAGCCCAGAGAACGGTACCGCGAACCCGCGGACCCGGCGACCGCAGTGATCGTCGCCGGCCTCCTCACACTTCCTGGGATGGACCGGGTCCGATGGCGCAAGTGGCTCACACGATGGACCGACGAGTCGGGTCGCATCATGCTACCTCGCGACGGGCGCCGACGCACGTAGTGCAACGAGCTGCACATCGGGACGCCTTGGGGATCAATCGGACAGGACCCGCACGAGCTGCGCCAGCAGCGACCTCTCCTTCTGGATCGCCGCCTCGGCGACGAGGTAAATGGAGGCGCCGAGCGCGATGACCGCTGCCGCTTTATTCATGATCCGTTATCCGCGAGCAATGTTACTGACCGTTCCGCGTGTCACGGTCGCCGGCCGCGTCAGCTTCCTTGCGGCAGACGTACGCGCCGGCTTTCGTGTTGCCGTACCAGCGCATGCCCTTCTCGTGGTAGATGCCGCTGTTGGTATTTAGCCACACGACCTCGTCGCGCGGACAGTGACGTTGCGCCGCCACCCCCGTCGCGAAGAGACGTAGCTGCCCTTGCGCAACCGGCGCCGTCGACGTCTTCGCGTGACCTGGGGCCGAGCCCCCAAAGAGCAATGCAAGACCAAGAAGCGCCGAAAGAAGACGACGAGTCACGGCAAGTCCTTTCACCCGAAAGAATACGAGCAAGCAACCGTTGTCTGCCGTGAATAACGTATCCTGCCGGTTTTTCGAGGTCGTATTGCACGTAAAGGTGCACGGACGGTATCTTGTAAAAATCGCCACCGTGAACGCGAAGCGGCTTGCGTCGACAAGCCTGTGGGAGCGCGCCTCCAGTCTGCCGGTCGCGAGCGACGACGACTTCGTCGATCGCCGGCCGCGAGGAGTAGAGGCCGCCGAATTGCGCGTGGTCGAGGACCTCGCATTCCGACGGAAGTTGATCGCTGCCGGCTACGCCGAACCGGTCCAAAGCCCGCGAGGACGCAGAAAGTGCGTTCCGATCATCCGTCTCGTCCGCGATGGATCCGGCAACGCCCCGAGGCGCCGAGCCTCGGAGAACGAGGCCGCGATATCCGCCTTACCAACGGTGGAGGAACTCGTCGAACTCCTTGCGCGAATCGATGCGGTCGAACGCGAAATAGGCGCCGAGATGCACCTGCGCGCGAACCACGAGATCAGCGTTCTTAAGAGCCGAGTTGGCAAGGCGCAGGGTGACGACTTCGAGCGGACGTTCCGCGAGTTGGAAATGGCGATGCGTCAGCGCGCCGCACTGCGTTCGGCGGTTCGTCAGGAGGCGTTCCGCCGTATCGAAGCTGACTCCGGCTTTGCGCCGAGAAAGCACCTGCGCATACTTTCTCCGGAGCGCATATAACCTGAGCGGAGGACCAAGATGACGCGCAAGGCTCAGCGCCTCCGGAATGCAACGACGATCGAGATCGATCGCCGCATTCGTAGTGCCGGCGATCATATCGGCGCCCTCATTCAGCATGAGAGGGTAGTTGCGGAATCGGCGGAGAGCAACGCCATCGAGACGGAACTCGACGCCCGCCGTCGGTTTGACCGGGATCTTCAGGCGTTTTTCGCAGCGGCGCGCACGGCTCGAAATTATCTCATTCAGAAGACCGACGAGGTTGGCCAAAGAGGATGGCTGGAAATCCGTCTTGAGCCGAAGCTCTTCGAATTTCACGCGGCCCTGGCGAATCAGGACATGCACGACCACGCGGCCGTAGTCGCCAAGACCTATGATGTGAGCTACGCGGTCCGAGCGGACGTCGTCCGGCTGGTCGACGGCGGGCGCGCAATTCTGATTCCGTCGGACATTCAGAAGCCAAAGTACACGAGAATGCGTCTCACTTACGTGGAGGCAGACTTGGAACCCGCTGCCCGTGACGCGTATCAGTCCCTCAAGGACGGACCACAAGGGCCGCGTGGCGTCATTGAGCTTGCCGGAGAATATATCCAGGGTCTACGAGAGATCGTCCGCGATGCCGAACGAGATGGCCTATTCTCTGCCGTCGGTCCTACATAGACGGTCGGAGGCGCGGTGAGAGGGAGCCAGCTACGCTGCTTACCAGCGCAGCACTATATCTTTACCTTGCTTGATCGCCACTCCCAGAACAACTGCGGGCGACGACGATCCCGACAATACGTCTCTTAGAGAGCCTGTTCTTGCTTCAACCGCTCGTAGGCCAAGTTCTGGATCTGAGCCGCGCTGGCGGCTGCGAATGAAGAACATCGACTCGTGCGGCCCAATACTCGACCATCTTCTTGCGTTTCCGCGAACCGCTAAGTATTCACAGACGGATGAAAGCTCGTCGGATATCCCTTCCCGATCCGTTCGAAAGTCGCTTCGCCCTCGGTGTGCACCGCCAGGACGGCTTCGGGCCCGAGCGGGCGGATAGCGCAGAGATCGAAGGATTCGTAACTAGTGTCGCAGCCGAGACTTCGCGCGAAGGTTGCCAAGACCGCCCTGGCCGCACGGTAGCCGTGCTCCGTCGCGCTGAGCGGAACCGCGAGTTCGAGGACGCGCGGTTGGCCAATGCCCCCGACAACACGCTCCAGATACTCGTCCTGGAGCCAGAAATACACGACCTCTCCGCCCCAGTTGTTGAGGAGCAAGGTTACGTCGTCGTCGTCGACCGCCGTGGGTTGGGAGGTCATCCAGAAGCGGTTCACACGCGAATCGGCCTGCTGGCGGTCACGTAACGGGCTCGCCTCAAAAAGTGCATTCGCAATTTCGACCGATATCTGTCCGTCGGTAACTTGCGCATCGAGACGCTCGCGCGTAGTTTCCACGGTCGAAAGGTAAAGGCCGGTCGTTTTCAGCGCGTCGACTTCGGACTCGGTCAGCCGCGTGTAGTGCCAGGCGCGAATCGTGCTGAGCTCCATCTGACGGCCGAGATTCTCCAGAAAATGATGATACCTGTCAGCGTAGGCATTACTCTGATAGACCAATCTTCCGCGAGAAGCCTCCCGTTGGATGGAGATGTCCTTGTCCGCTGCGATATAGCTGCGCACAAGGTCCGCGTTCGACCGCAGCGGAGCCATCAGGCCTTCGTCAAACGTCTCGGCGTCCCAAACATCAACGAGATTCGCCACGGACGTCATCTGGCGTGATGCGCGGTCAAGACGTCTTCTTCGTCAAAGCGGCGCTACAGTATTCCGTCTGATACACTTCGCACACCCATAGCGAGTAGTTGAAGCCCGTCTTCGCAGCGGCAGCGCCGGCGTTCCCACGAACGGTGTCCTTGGTCTTCGTCGGTGCCTCGACGACGTACTCGGCTGGTGGCAACCAATACGACTCTCCACTGGGGTACCTTACGTAGTTCTTGAAGCCGCGTTTATGCATCTCTCCGTGAAGCGTATCGTAGGCGGCCTTGTTTCCCTCGGCCCCGTGGAGTTCGACACGAATGGTATAGAGAGCACCCATTTTTACTTTCCGTTTCTGACGGTTAGGTCAAGCGCAACTATTCGGGCGCGACGCGGGGCAAGTGAGTAGGAATCAACGCTTGTCTTTCTCAGGATTCTTGGAGGTCCGACCGTCGAGTGGGCCTTCGCGACGAGATGCCCTCGGCGCAAAAACCATGTCCGAGATTCCACGTGTTTCAAAACGGGCTGAGTCGCTGCTCAGTACGATACGTCCGTACACCCAGCACGTTACATAACCGCCTCGCGTAGCAAGTACCTGATCGAGGACTTCACGGTAGTAACGGCCGTCCCGACTCGCATCGAGTTCCGCTGTAGTGACGACGATGCCAAGGGGAACCAGTCTATCGACGCTTACGGCGATTCGATCGTAGAAGCGTACCGAGTAACGCTCTCCATATTTACGAACGCTGGCGCCCCCGTACCATATTCGATTCTCGTCTTGCGCCGCCGCCCGTCCCATCGGGCAGAACCACTCGTAGTACGTCCGCCACACACCACCGATCCTCAGCTTAGCTTTGTCTGCAACGCGCGCAGCCGCAAGGCGCTGGTGGCACGACACGATGCTTTGCAAGACCCGCGATTCGGTCAAGTTCGCCCGCAGCGCGGCTCTGCGTTCGACGACCAGAGTACGCCGGCGCTCGAAAGATGAGACTCGACCTGGCGAAAGCAGGTCACGCGAAGTGGGTCCCTTCGCGCCCCGCTTCGGCAGCTCGATGACGAAGACATCGACGTAGTCGGTCGCCTTGTAAGTCGTGAGCCGCTGACCAAGCGCATCGTCCGGTGAGGCAACCGGACCGGCCTCCTTCGCGACCTCTGCGCGTGCGAGCGCATCGACGACGAGTTCACAGGTAGCGGAGTGAGCAGCGGCCTCGATCCAACGAAAGTGCGGTGCGCGCAGATGATTTCCCAAGTCTCGGTCGTTCACGAGCTTGTCGTAGTTCACACCGGCGATCGTCGGGTGGAACAATTCACGGCACTCGTCGTCCGGGCACTCGAATCGGAACCGTCGACGCGTATCCGGTGCTTGCGCCCAGAAGGCGTTGCGCGCCCCGAATATCTCTAACGTTTCGTTCAGATCGACGCAGTGCGCTCGCTCGATCTGATGCTCCGCGCCATGAAGGCGGACGAATTCGCGTCCATTGTCGTCGCTCGTCGCTTCGAGCCGCATCCGCTTCCCAGCCTGAGGTCCGCGCGACAAAGCGTGCACCGGGCCACGGCTCACAGGCCGTGTCACGTCAGGTACCAGAGGGAGACGGCGGCGCCGGGTGTGGGCATCTTCCTCGCGGTCGACGCGCGCCGCCGTCCCGTAGTGGACCGTGCCCACCCCCTTGGGGACCTATTCCAGGCGAATTCGGAGCACCCGGAACTCATTCGACACTCCCCGTCTGCGTCGACGTCGGTCCGGGAACACCGGGCACGCGGAGCGGCGCAGTGTGTCGTCCGCCTTTCGGCGGAGGCTTCGGGTGCGGCGTCTTGCTCGCTGACGGCTTACGGGTTCCGTCCACGAAGATGACGGTCGGCTTCGGTCCGTCCCACGGCTCCGCCATCACCTTGCGAAGGTTCGCGATGTTTCTCGCGCTTGCGCCGGTGCCGACGTTCAGCACGAGGTAGATAGCACGTGCGGTGCACTCCGCCTTCTTGTACTCCTGAAGCTGCACCGAATAGCCGTGCGCGAGCCGGCTGTTGTCCGAGAGCTTAAGCTCGACCAACGTCGCGAACGCCGCCCCGTGGCTGAGCTTGAAATCGACGGGGCCTCGGCCGCCATCGGTCTCAGCCGAAACGTCGAGGTCGTTGTAACCGCAGTGCACACGGGCGATAGCATGGAACACCGACTGGACGACCTTCTCGCGGCGGGGATGATCGCCAACGAAGAGCGCGTCGCGAAGCCGGTTGTTCTCCACCATTCCCTTGAACTGTTCGACGATCTTCACGACGACGTTGAAGAGATCGTCCCCGCTCGGTTCTGCGGGAAGCTCCAGCTTCGGCGGCCCATCCTCGATATAGCGGCGCGCCATCTCGTACCAGAGCTTCCGTGCCTCCGGATCCTTTTCCAGGTCGTAGACGTGCGCTTCGGCGTTGCGATAGCGTTCGATGAACGCACGCAAGACCTCCGGATACTCCAGGAACGACTCGCGGGTCAGGGTCTTACCCTTCGAGTCGCGCACCATGGCTTGCCAGTCACCCTCAATCGTCGCATTGAGATGCTGTCGGAGCCCTTCGTTCTGCGACATCACGGAGGAGATGTCGCTACGATCCAGGGCCACCGGCAGTGCGCTCAGGACGTCGCGCGGGGCGAGGATGATGTAGCGCTCTTGCGCGTCCTCGTTCATGTACCACGGCAGCTCGGCATAGGTCGTCCCGCTCTTGTCGAGCGGGAAGGACTTCATGCCGACGCCGAGTTGCCCGCAAACCCGCTGAGTGTAGGAGACCAGATCGTCGCGGATGATCGTCCCGATCATGTCCGAGATCCGGTCGGCCCCGATGTTCCGCTCGAACAGCGCGAGCAACTCGAAGAACTCCGGGTCGCGCAGGCCGGCTTGCACGACCGCTCTCGCCGTCTCCAGAACCTGAGAACGGATTGTGTCGGCCCAACCGCTGCCGTCGACCGATTCCCGCGCGTAGCCCAGGCCAACGCCGCGGAATTCAGGGAAGTCGGTCAGCCGGTAGGCGGCCCGGTCGAATTCATCGCCCCGAAACTGGCTGGAGGCGAGCAGCTTGAAGATCTGGCGGTACCGGCGAAGCAACTTCGCCCGGGCTCCCTTAAGCTCCGGAGCGCTCGTCGTCGCGAGCAGTTTCGGGTCGATCATGAGCTTCGTGTCGCGATTCACGATCAGGTCGAAGGCGCCGATCTTCGAGAACGCTGCCTTGTCGAGCCCGAAGTAGTCGGTGAAGCTGGCGGCACCGCAGAGCGGCACCTTTTGGGAGTGGGTGACCGACTTCGGCGGTTTGGGAGGGCGCTTGGGCCCGCCGGGTTTCTTGCGCGGGGGCATTCTGTGATGGACCTCCTAGTTCGGATAGGGGAGCTACCGAACAGGAGGCCTAGCCGCGCGCGGCGCAATACGTCTGCAACGCCGACACGCGGAGCGACCATTCCTTGGGAGCGCGCGATTCGGAGAGGACGACCGCCGGCTGCCAGGCTGATAAGCGGTCGTTCTGCTTTTTGCGCTACTTCGAAGGGGCTCGGTGCTTAGACGCGCCGTGACCGGCGCCTGAGGGCCTTCTCGATCGCAATCCTCTTGAGAGGGAGGCTACTCGGTAACCCGAGCGGTGGACGTTCCGCCCGCAGTTACCCCCGGTAGCGGGAAAGTCCTCTGTCCTTGCACGGAAGACGTGAGAGGTTCCACCATCCAGATGGTAGCGGTTCCAACCGCCTCATCTCCCCCCATTCGCGCTGAAGGCCTAAGATAAACGTTTGCGCGACGCGTCGCGGGTCACTCTGGGGGAAAGTCCGGCGCGCGCGCACGGCCCAGGGGAAAGTTCTCCACCGAACGCAGGTTCGGGAGGAGTGGGTAATCTGTGGATGAAACGATAGCACCTTGGTGCTATCGTTTGAGCACCTGTGGATAACGGGAGGAAACCATGCATGACGCCGATCGCCAGGTGGACCGAACCGACGATCGCTCATCGACAGGGGTCTTATGGCGCGCCCCGTCGCCCCTCAGGAATAGAATAAGGAACTCCGCCAAAGCTCTGGACATCAGTCAGAACACCTACCTGACGACGACCGCGATCTTCGGCGAACTGATGATCAAACGCGGTCCTGAAGGCATGCCCGAAAACGTGAGGACGCTGTTCGTTCACATGAACGAAGCGGTTCAGCGCGGAGAACGCATGGTGATGGACGCTTGCCACGAAGACGATTGGAGCACGCTTCAAGACGTTCTCTCGGTCTTGCAGGACGCACGGCTCCTACGCGACGTCGCTGACCGAAAGCCTACGGGCGTTGATGCATCGGTCGTCGTCTATGGCTTCAGCTTTACGCGGGAGGGAGTCGTCGTTTGGAAACGAGTCGGTCCTCTCCTTACAATGTTATTGGATGCCGTAGTGCTTATGAAGAAGCCGCAGCTTTCAAACAGCCTCGCAACGATCTAAGCTGTTTCGTTCGAGTCGCTGCAATCTAAGCAGCCGCGCACTGCGGTCTGCGTAGAGCCGCATTGACCGAACGAGGCTCCCATAACTACTCGGCGAGAAGAAAACGCGCTATATCATCGGCGGCTTTGAGCGCCGCCGGCCGGGTGCGGTGATAGTAGCGCTCCTCCCATGGCTTCGTCGGAAAACCGGGAACCACCGGAGAAACGAACACCGCGCGGGCCTGATCTTGCACGTCACTTGGAGGCCAGATCGACACAAAGGCTCCTTGATTCAGCCAACATGGTTGATCGAAGGCCTCCTCCGGAACGCCGGAGCCGGAAAGAACCTCGAAGACGCTCTTTCCTTCTAAATGAAACTCCAAGCCCGGCGCGATCTCGATGAGTCTCGCGTCGACCGCCTTCGCCCAGGCGCGCATTGTCGGGAAACGATCTGACAACGACTTAGCCCCCTATGATGAACCTGCAGGACTCATCCGGAATGATCCGGCTGCAAACGAGATACGGGCGGTCAAGCTCCTCAGACGCGTAGGTGTATCCGCCGGAGCGCGCTGTAACAGGCAAACGCCAGAAGCGTCACGGCCACGATGACGAAGGTCGATTCGCCCTGTTCATCTTCCGCGTAGACGATCGGAACGGAAATCTTTTCTAAACGCTGCCGAAAAGAAGCGTGGCGTCGCCGAAGAGATCGAAGATGCTTAGCGGTGACACCTTCGACGTCGAGCAGCTCGTCCGCCGAGGCGAATAGTCCGTTCGTCTCGGAACGCGACGATCGGCTCGGCGAACTTCGGACGATCCCGGCGCACGAGGCAATGAGGGACCTCGTCTCGTCAGTTTTCCGACGAGGGTGTCGTCCGCAGGGCGGAGCGCCGCAGACATCTCGACGGCAAGTTCGCAGCGTCGGCATCGGCAGACCTCGGCAACGGACGACGAATCGCCGCGAAAACCTCAGCCTTTCGTCTCCTTGTCCTTGCGTGGCGCGCGCTTTCGCGCCGGGCGGTCTCGCGGCTGCGGCGATAGCAGCTCGACCACATCGAGATCCAGCGCGCGGGCGATGAGGTACAGCGCCCGGAGGCTGGGATTCAACGTATCGGCGTCGCCGTCGGCCTCGATCTGCTGCACTCGGCGCAGGGAAACACCCGACCGACGCGCGAGGTCCGGCTGGCTCATCTCCAACGCGAGGCGGCGATCGCGGACCGCCCGCGACACGCGCCGCACGATCGTCGTCCAGCCATCCGCCACCCTTCCGCATTCCGGCGGCCTCGCCGACCGACCAGCGCAATATATTGCGGGTTACGAATGCTCCCGCGGAGAAGACCGCCGCCCACTCCCTTCGGGCCGGAGGTCCTCGTGCGTCCCATCCTCGCCACCCTCGTCATGATCGTTTCGCTCTCCGCGTGCGGAGGCGGCGGGACGGATGGAGGAACGGGCGACGCGAGCAGGGCGGTACGCGAAGCGCTCGCAGCCCGGCCGCCGACCGTCGAGGTCCCCCTCTCGTTCTGCAACCCGCGCACCGACGCGTTGGGCCGCGCATTCATGCGCGACCAGGTCGCGAAGTGGGCGGGACTCCCTGGCGTCGCGGTCTCCCCCGTCACCTCGGGCCGGAGCGGCCTCTGCGCGAAGCTCACCTGGTCCGCCCAGGACCGCATGACGACCACGCCGGCATCCTCCGCCGACGATGCCGGCTACGTCCCGATCGGGGCGATGGTCGCGACCCGGATCGGATCCCCCGAGGGCTCCTCCGTCCGCTTCGACGCGAAGTTCGTCCCGAACGCGCTCGGCGCCGCGATGATCGCGCGCAAGCTGGTGCGCGTCCTCCCCGCGGACGTCACCGACGCGGACGCGACGATCCATCGCGACGCCGGCGGCGCCACCGTGGCCGACCTTCCCGCCTCGGTGATCTACCAGTGACCCGGCGCGTCCTCGCGATCGCGGCGCTCGCGCTGCTCGCCGCGTGCGCGGGCGGAGGCGGAAGCTCGGGCGGCGGCCCGGTCCCCGCCGGCGGAGGAGCGACGCCTTCGCCCACGCCGACCGCCTCGGGCGCTACGCCGTCCTCCACGCCGCGCGCCACAGCGTCGCCGACGGCTTCCCCCACGGCGTCGCCGGCGGCCGCGACCGTTGCCGGGCTGGTGAAGGACTCCAACGACAATCCGGTCTCGGGAGCCGCGGTGTACGTCGGCGCGGCCTTCCCGGCCGGGACCACGGCGCCCGCCGGCACGCCGACCACGAACGCCAGCGGCTCGTTCCTCGTGAACGCGACTCCGGGCCAGGCGTGGATCGTCGTCTTCCCGCCGGCGTCCTCGACCCTGCCGGTCTACCACGCGCAGACGACGATCGCGGCCGGCGCGACCGCGCTGCCGCAGATCACCCTGGACGTCGTCGACGCGACCGACCTCCAAGGCCTCGCGTCGATCAACGCCTACCGCTCCTCGCTGGGCGAACCGCCGTACGCGATCGACGAGATCGAGACGGAGGCCGCGCGCGAGTGGGCCGCGTTCGTGAACGCGAACCCGGGCGCGGGCCCGGACCAGTGCCCGGCCGGCCAGGGTCCGCCGCAGTGCGTCACCGCGGCCGCGTACGAGACCGCGCACGGCGTGCCCGCCGCGGCCGAGTCCGTCGGCGGTGCCTACTCGGTGGCGGAAGACGGCGGGTCGCTGGCGGCCAACTGGGGCGGCGTGGTGCAGGGGTGGCAGTCGATCGCGGCCGGCTGCCCGCAGCCGCCGAATTACGCGACGTGTCCGGACTGGCCGGTGGGGAACGCGTCGGCGACGTGGATCGGGCTGGGGCTGGTGGCCGACACGCAGGCCGGCGCACCGGCGAACTCCGAGTGGTTCGATGCGGAGTTCGGCGCACTGTGATCGAGGTACAATCATGGATCATGCCTGCCGATTTTTCTGCCGCCGAAAAGAAGGCGGAAATGCAACGATTAGCGCTCGCGCTGCCGCTGCATTTCTGCGATCCGGTTATCATCGGTAGACCACCCGGTGCAGCCGGCACGTTCGGCCCGAGCGTGTTCTCCGCCACCGTCACTTATCTTGAACTGGGCGGCCGAAAGATAATCCTGACCAACGCGCACGTGGTGCGCCATGCCCAGGAAGAACGGAATAGAGACGGCGGACTCACCGTCTTCCAGATTCCAGGCAAAACGATCCGAGATCTGGACGAACGGATAATCGACATCGATGACGGCAGCGATCTCGCTAATCTCGACGTCTCGGACGTGACGCTGACGCCGCGCGACGTTCCGCAAGAGGAGCGCAAACCGCGTCAATTTTATCAGCCGGACCATTGGCCGCCCGACTCAGTGGGCGAGCAAGACGTGGTCGCGTACGCTGGCTGGCCGGGTGCTCTACGGAAGGATAGTGCAGACGGCTGGGACATCGAAAGCAACCCGTATTCGATGATCGGCATGACCGTTACACGAGCGATGCCGGATCGATTCAATGTCAAGACCGACCGCTCGGACATCACGCTCGTCAACGCCTTTGGTCGGACCGAGGAGGATGAGAAGGACTACGACTTCGGCGGAATGAGCGGAGGCCCGGTGCTTCGCCGCACGCCGCTCCACTACGAACTCGTCGGCATCATCCAACAATACAACAAGACGGTAGACCAATTTACCTTTACGGCGGCAGAAAATATCAAGCGCGATGGAACGTTGTGGCACAACACGCGCAGATGACAGTCAAGTAAGTCAGCGAAAGGAGCGCCGCCGTGGGAAAGATCGACGTCACGATGCTAGTCCCGAGCGAGATGGCGAAGCTGTCGCCGGCCGAACGAGCCCGTCGCCGCGCGGTCGCCGATACCATACGGCGCACGCTCAAGCCGCAGAACTACCTCTTCGGAGGCGGCTGGCTGACGATCTGCCGGTACTTCCGCCGTCGACGTACCGATCGAAGATACGGGCCTTGGCCGTCCAGATGATCGGCGATTCCGAGAAGGCCGAACGGTGGCTCCGAGCGCCGCACCGCTTTCTCCGGAACAAAACCCCGCTCGCGATGATCGAGACGGATGCCGGCGTGCGGGCCGTCGAGCAATCCCTGTACGCGATCGCCTACGGCGGGGTCGGGTAATAAGCATCATGACGGTTCGGGAGAAAAAGAATTCACGGACGGCCGCGTCGACCGGGGCGGCCCACGCCGACGGAAGGGACGTGCCTGCCTAGTCGTTCGTTGACGAAGATCTGCACGAGGAGCGATGCGCGATCCTCATCGGCGCTCAGGGACGAATTCGACCGGCGGCGATTTTTCCGCGTCGATTGTACTACGATGTAAGTAAGAGCACTCAGTAGCGAACCGGCTTTTCCTCTTCGCGCTGCGTTCTCGCGTCGCGCGAAAAGGAGAAAAAGATGCGCAACATGCTACCGATTTGCCTTTTGACCATGGTAGTCACACAAGTCGTCGCCGAAGACATCCCGAATTCACCGGCGGGAAGTCCCTGCCTCACACCCAATCTGCTCCGTTGCCTACACGGGCTCAGCTTGCCTGAGGCAGATAAGGCGATTGACGAGCCGACTCGATTGTCGCAAAAAGTCCAATCGATCTATACAACTACAACGGCCGCCAGCGCAGCCGCCGATCACGGACGGACCATCGTCCTGAACGTTCGTCGCGATCCGATGCGATTATAGAACGATCGACCGTTCCGAGAGCCCGCCATGCCGGGACGCTGGCATCGTGGGATGTTCCAATTATATAGGATGGCGTCGTCGAAGCGGAAGGTTCGAGGGACGTGGTCGGCCAGCGCGCGACGACGAGCGGCAGCGCGCGCAGCATGACGCGGCGCGCCATCGCGTAGCGGCGGCTGTCCTGCCGGTACGCCGGACGCTCGTCTCATCGACTTTGTCGTTCGCCTTCGCCGGATCGCCCTTCGCGAGCCACTTTTTGAGCGAGTCCATGATGGCGGTACGTGCGCAGATAGTACGTCAGCAGCGTCTCGTCGCCGCGGGCGTGCCGGTCGCGCCGCGGGCCCGGAACCGGTTCGCGCCCGGCGGCAGCAGCGAGAAATAGAAGACCGCCTCGTTGAGGAAGGTCGTGCCGTCTTGCGGTCGTGAGCAGTCGCGCGTTAGCAGCGCGAGGTAGCGTCTGGCTGAACGCCGCATCGGCCTCGATACGATGGAACGCTTCCTGGAGCACCGCCGCCTTCAGCGCGTAGCGCTGGCGCATGGCTGTCTCGAGCTCGCGGAACACGTGCGACGTTCGGCGGGGCGGACGTCGTTCGAGGGAAGGCGATGAAATCGCAGCGGCTGGGGCAACGCCGTTCGGGTGGAGTCGCACGATCGCCGCACACATTCTGCGGCCGCGAGGCGACTAATGGGCTCCGCATAGCCGCTTGCGACGAGCTGTCGGCGAAGAGTATGGTCGTTCACGACGCGCAGCTGGTCACGTTCGGTCGCTGGTCGCGGCACAACGAAGTCCAGGTTGCTCGCCACCGGAAGACGGAGCGCGCGGTGAAGGAGGCCCGTGCTGTTGCTCCTACCGCTCACCGTCAGGTGATTTGCACATGGAAGTAACGCGTTGCCTGCTGTCGATCCGCCCGTGGCCTCAGGAACCACCTACAGCACGTGCGCGACCTGGCCCGCCGCCTTCTCATCGGAGGTGCAAGGCAGGGCTGGAACGTGGGGCTTCTGCGACGGTTTGCACCGGCCACGACAGCAGTCAACGGCTCGGAAGGCCAACGCCTATCTTAGCTCTGAACGGCCCGTCGCGCGAAAATCACGGAAGCGTGGTGCGTTCAAGCGCTGGAACGCAGTCCAGCGTCTTCGGGGTCGTCAGGTCCCCCACGAACGTCTGACAAATGTTGATCGTGTCGACGTGCGGGCCGGATCGTGCCTGTAGTATGCCGACGAACGTAACCGTCGATGAGCCATGCTGAAGATGCTTCACAGCGTCACCAGTCAAGAGCGGGCCGCGAATGCTTAGGCGAATCGAGCCGTCCTTTGGTATTGTTGTTGCCGGGGCCCCCTCAACACGATCGAGCGCGGATCCTTTCGGCCCGGCAAGCCTGTGGGGCTCATATTCCATCGAAGGTATAGCTTGGTACCGGTATGCACCGCCGAGCTTCACCGATGCGTCGGGACCCGTATTGGAGACGCTAAAGACGAGCGTGAAGCTTACGCCCCCCGGCACGTCAGTCTCTTCGACCGCATACGAACCCGCCGATATCGCAACTTGCGGCGATGAAACATCGGCGCTCGCTGCGATATCCGGCATCGCCGCAGTGACGATGGCCATCGCAATGCCCACTGGCAGCCGTCGGGGCCAACTGGCGCGCTCTCGAACGGTACGCGCTGCGCGCACGGCCAGGGAACCATCATAAATGTGCATCGCTTCTCCGCTTCTTCGTCGAGTTAACCTGCGCGAGCGTTCTTGGCATCTGCGTCTCGGCTTAGATCCCTAGATCATCCAGTATCGTGTTCGCCGCCAGGTAAGCGTTAATCTTGCCCCGCGCCGTTATCGCGATAAATGTCTTGCGCGAGGGAATTGCTATATTTACTGCACTATAGCCCGGGAAGGCTCCGTCGTGCCAGTATTCGGGGTCGGACGCTCCCCGACGAGCTACGAACCAACCAGGCACCTCAGTCGAGCTGCCGGGAAGGACCATAGTTAGGCTGTTTAGACGCTGCAGCAGGTCGCGCTGACTGAAGAAAAATTCGTCGAATTTTACGATGTCGCTCGCGGGCGCCAAAACGCCTCCCGTACCGATGAAATCCGGTACGTCAATGGTCACCTGACCGGACTCTGCTGGGAACAGTGCCGCAGCGGGTACGGTCACGGGTAGCTGGAGCAACGCAGAATTTCTCATTCCCGCGCGCTCGAAGAACGAAAGGAACACCGTCGAGATTTCCGCGCCAGTCTTTTTCTCGATCAGCTTCGCAAGAACGATGTAGTCAGTGCTTGAGTAGCGCATTTCGGAACCTGGCGCGAACGCCAGTGGCAACGCCAACAATACGGAAAACGCGCATTCACTCAGGTCTTGCGGTGCGGCCGAAAGAACGTCTTGATAGCCAGACGAGTGCAGTAGGAGGTCGCGTGTGCGCACGGTTGCCCCTCCTGGGATTCCCGGCGCTATATCGGCAATTGGGCCTTCGATCTCCGAAGTCGAAAATAAACCAAGTGCAATTGCCGCGGTTATGCTCTTACCAACGGAGCCTACTGCAAATCGGTCGTCTTTGCGCGTGTTGAACGCGAAGTCGAGGCTACCGTCCTCGGGCGTTGCCAGAGCGACCTGAACGGGTAGACCGTGTGCGAAGCGCTCGACATCGTCTCGGACGATATCGCCGACAAGGGGCCGACCTGGCGACGCTAACGCTGTGTTAGCGGAGTTGACAGAGTCTCCGATTAAGGCAACGCAGAGGAGGCCTCGAAGGGCTGCTGATACCGCGACGAGCCCAACCGCAGAACCGCGATCCTTCATGAGCCGTCGCCAAGCGCCGATGGGTCGATGACATGGGGGGTGATCGTAATGTAGAGGTTTGTTCTCTGATGCGTGGAGTGCTCGACGGAAAAGAGCTTGCCCAAGATCGGCAAATAGCCGAGAACAGGCAGGTGAGCGACTTGCGAGATGTCGCTTTCTTGGACCAACCCGCCGAGTACGAAGCTGTGCGCGTCCCTGACATTCGCAATCGCCGTAATTGTGCGCTCGCTGACTTCTGGAGCACTTTGCACGTATCCCGTGACGCTCGATACTGTTGCCTCAATGTTCACGACAACTACGCCGTTCGGTCCTACGCGAGGCCGAATCGCGAGCGTGACTCCGACATTGACATACTGCACTTGCTGCTGGGTTACAGCAGTCGCGCCAGGATACGTGACAGCGGTAAAGACCGGAATAGCATCGCCCGTCTGAATGAAGGCCGGAACCGAGCTTTGTGTCGCTATGCGAGGGCGGGCCAAGATCTTTCCCCGTCCGTTCTGTATTTCGGCATATAGTGCGGCCTGGAAAGACGCGCTGGAGCTTGGAGCTGCTAAGTTATGCACCGCCATCGTCGCCGTTCCGGCATTCCCGCCAGCCGAAAAGTCGATGCCGAGATCTCGCGCACCCTGCTCGTCCAATTCGACGATCTCAGCGTCGATCATGACACTTGGAGCCGGAACGTCAAGTTGCGAAATCGTATCCTCAAAGTCGCGAATCTCGTCATCGGTCCCCGTCAGAATCAAAGCATTCAGCCGTTGATCCACTGATATTTGCGATGACACGTGCTCTGCCGGCAAACTTTCGCGATCGCTTGTTGGCGTGATGGCGGTCTGCACAGGCGTACCCAGCCCGGCAACGGTTCCCCCGGATACGCCACCGGGGATCGTCGGGAGCGAGTCGTTGGAAGATAGCTGAGCGTTTGGGACGAGAGCGTCCGCGATCTCTCCGACTCCAGCGTACTTAAGACGTATGACCACACGCCTCTGCCCATGATCGAGCCGCGTGCTCGAGTTGCCGACGGACGGCGGACCGCTCAGTACTGGACCAGCGGCCGATAGGACGAGATACCGTCCCGAGCGTCGCACGCTAATTTGCGAGCCTGAGGCGGCCGCAACATCGATGGCCAGGTTGTCATTGATCTGCTCGAACGCAAGGCTCGTGATCGCCTTGGTCACATCTTTGATCGCTTGGCCAACGCCAGGTGCGAGGCGGCAGTGCGCAATCACAACCCGCGTCGCTACTCCCATCGGCGGCTGATCAAGTGCGTAGGAGAAGTGCTCGTCGGTCACTTGGATGCGAAGTTCCGCACCGGAAGTTGAGATCGCGGATACTTCCTCAAATCCGGGAGTAGCGCCCAGGGGAGACGGTGTGCTTGCCGCAAGCACGGCCGCAAGCACACACGGGGCCCAGGTTATCACAAGCTTCGGGTGCCGAGTATTGCTCCGCTGAACGCGTCGACGGCTATTATCAAGGTCCCGTTAACGGTGAACAGCCACGCTGACTGACCCGTCGTCGTCGGGTCAGTCACTCCGCCAAACCAATAACCTGCGGTGTAGCTGGTGACGACGTCTCCGGCCGGAAGGCTCAGCGAGGCGGTGTAAGCATCAATCGACTGCTGTCCGGTCGAGCGGCCGGCGCTCTGTTCAGTTCGCGTTGTCGATTGTGCGACGGGTGCATGCCACTGGTAGAAGGCATAGGAGATATTCGGCGTGTGCGTGATTGTGGTTGTCTCGGCTTTGCAGACCTCCACCGGGTGAGGGTTCGGGGGGATCAATACCGACTCCCAGCCGCCTGTGCACGTTACAGTTGATACGGTATCGTCGTCGACGAAGACAACAATCTGGTCGCCAAGCGTTGGCACGGTGTGGCGCCAGGTCAGAGAGTACCCGGTAATCGTCGTGCTGCCGGACGAAGGATTATAAACGTAATCCGCATTCTCCGACGCTAAGACCGCGTCCGCGGGAAGTCCCAGCGATTGTTGCACGAAGGTCGTTGCGGCCGTCTGCGCCGTTGCGGCGGAAAAGCCGACGGTGTTGTAGTAGGCATACCCGTGGAACGAGAGCGCTCCCGAGGTTGCGTAGTTGTGGAGCACGCCGACCCCTGTGGGCGTGTATAAGTTAATTAGTTGGCCGTTGTTCGTTTCTGTAATGCTGCTGACATAAGGCGTCGCCTCGTTAATCAAGGTCTGGTCGTTGACGACTGCGGGTGCCGTTACGACCGGGTTCAAGGTAAACGTCGTGGCCGACACTGACTCGGGCGGAACGCTTATCGCGCCGAGACTTCCAGACCAGTACCAAATCGGATTGCCGCTCGCCGTTGCGAATTGAAACGCGCTTCCCGGTGCGCCAAATGTGTCGTTGAGCGCTTGACTGTCTTCCATCTCGGAATAGCCCACGACGAGACCCGCGTCGCGTGCTGAAAACGCCCATGCATTGTGCACGGTCGTCGGCGGATGGGTATTGCTGTAGAGGTAACCGGGAAGAGCGTGCGCCACCTCCGGCGCAGTATCAATGTTCAAGTCGCAGTAGAGTCGGTCGCCGTTGAAACACCCACTTGGCGTCGCCGGCGGCCCTTGCCAAAAACCGTAGATGCCATGCAAGCCCTTGTACACGAAGGCGTCATGCCACTCCGCGGTAACCTGCGGTTGGTTGGCAAGATACGAGGATGGAGGCGCGACCGTATCCGAGCTGTCCGCGAAGATCCACTTTAGGCGCGATCCAGCTGGAATCGGAATCCCCTTTGGATTCGCATAGTCTCCGACATCATCTCCCACGCCCCACGCCTTCTGGTCGATTGGGGCACCAGAGACACAGTAGTTGGAAAAGAGCAAAACGCCGTCAATACCATGCCCGGTGTAAAAAATCGCATCGTCGGTGTTCTCGTTGTTATAGATATCCGCTGCCGTGACGCTCGCGTTTGTGTTCTGATCCGTTACGGTCCAGCCGTCCGTTCTCATCTGGCCGGCAAAGTCAGCGGCGGCGCCTTCCAGGACGTTACCGAAATCCTCTCCGCACGGGTCGTAGTAGTCGTCCCCAAGAGCGGCAACATTCCCCACGGCTGCACCGTTTTCGGCGGATTGCGTTGCGGTGATCAGCAAGCCAACCAGCGAGCAGCCAGTCAGCGCGGGCGTGGTCAGAATCGCAATCGCGGCAGTCAATTTTATGAGTCGCATCGTCACGGACCCCCAAAAGGATTGACTGGATAGCTCGCCGCCTTTGCTTGTGCGGCGGTGGCAAGTGCATCTACCTCACCGAGGAGCACGCCGGTCGCGCGATCGAAAGTCAGCGTACGCATCCTGGTCGCGACGACAGGGTCATGTGGAACTGCTCCATGCGTAATCATTGTGACCGATACCGTGGGACCTGTACTAAACCGATTCGTCACTATTCGCGGTCCGGCAGCTTGACTGAGCACGCGGAACGGTTCACTCGGATACGTCCTGTGGTCCAGATGGGAATGGCGCTCAGCAGCGACTAAGCGTGTCGCTTCGCCGACGAAGTAGCCGGTCGTAATTGACGTCTTTGACATTCGATTCTGCCGCGCAATTGTTGCACGGCTGCGCGCGATTGCAGCCTTCAGGACGGCCCTTGAGGTCGTGATAATTGTAAGTGTGTTCCGACCTCTCACGAAGGTCAGGGCGACGCTCGACAAACCGCTAATGTCGAGGTCTGCTCCGTGCTGCGCGAGGCGAAGCGTCTCTCCACCAACTGCGATGCTAGCGGGCGCGCCGGCATTGACGACATTGAAGATCCGAACCTGAGTCGCACCGGCCGAGAACGCCTGGTACGCCGGGTCCCGTGAGAATTTGAGAACGACAGCGGTGGCACGTCCGGAGCCGATTCTCACGCCTGTTAAGGCGTTTTGGCTTGCGGCGCCTGCAGTGCCACCTGAGAGCAGCGTCGCTGCGAGGACGACGGAAAATACGCGTAGCGTCCTACGCGTGAATGTCGGAGATGCCAGCACCCGTGCACCGATCCTTTCTGAGCGGCCAAGTCATTAGTCCCCGCTCTAAGCATGCCGCGAGAATGGACTAAAGGCCGCAGGAGTCTATAGAGGCAGCCAGGACAGAATGGTACGACCGCACGCAGCCCTTGTCAAGCATTCGGCGCTGCCGAAACTGCTAGCGAGCCACGCGACGTGCGCGACGTCCAATCCATGACCGGTGGAAAGTCTCCGAACGCCGGCGCGCGTCCGCTACAGCTTCCGGTGCTCGGGTAAGTTCACCGATCGCGAGAGCCGTCCGCGCTGCGCGCCAATCGTGGCCAAGGTCGTCCCAAATCTTCAGCGCGCTGCGCCACGCAGTGGCGGCGCGCTCCTGGTTCCCTTCGGCAGCGAGCACGGCGCCCTCGGCGTCGCGCTCCAGCGCGGTCTGCCTGCGGTCGTTCGAGCCGAGCAGCATGAGGTTCGCTGGCATTGCCCGAGCCCGGTCGTACGTATGCAGCCACGACCGCGCGACGGAAGCGTCTTCACGCGCATACGCTTCCACGACGCCGAGCAGCACCGTCGCCTCCTCGCCGCAGACGTGCTCCCAGTCGATCGACGCGGCGAGGTGGTATGCGCGCCCCATTTCCTCGCGGTGGATAACCTTCTGCCCGAGCTCGGCGGCCAGGTAGGCACGGTCGAGCGTCGAGGCAAGACGGTATGGGACGGTCGGCGCGAGGTCCGCGGCGTCGCGGAAGCGGGCGAATGCGCGCAGTGCGTCGCCGGTGAGCGCGGCATGCCACCCGAGCGCACGCCGCACCACCCACCGCGCTTCGGCCGTCTCGGGAGTCCATGCGAACAGTTCGGATTGCACGCTGAGAAACTCGGCGTGTTCACTAAGGTGCAGGTCCCACACGAGCGGAGCGAAGTTGCGCAGCAACGAGGCACGCACCCACTCGTCATGCACCGCTTGCGCCCGCGGCTCATCGCCTCCTTCGGCGCGCCATGCTGCGTCGAGAAGATCGGCTTGCATGAGATAGTCCTCGCGGCTTGCGGCGACGAGTGAGAGCGTCTCGAGCAACTGCGCGCGGACGAGAGGGAGAGGGCGCTGGTACCCGTCGGCCTCAGCGCGCGGTATCTCGAGCCCTTGAAGCGCGAGGTCTTGCGCGGCAACTAGATCGCGGCGATTCCAGGCGGCGGCCGCCCGGTAGAGGGCGAGTTCGGCGGCGACCGCGCCGCCGACGCTGTTGGCAAGGAGCTGGGCTGCAGCGTCGTGCTTCTGCGATTTTTCGGCCTCGCCGACACGCAGATAGGCCGCCGACGCAAGAACGTGATGCTCGGCCTTGGCCGCGTCCTCGAGGTTCGCGATCGCGCGTCCCTCAAGTGTTTCGAGGCTGCGGTGCGGATCGCGCAGGCGCAAGAAACACCTTGCTCGCAGGGCAGTCGCTGCCGGATCAGAGTTGCGGCCAATGGCGCCGAGCGCTTCCGCGTTGCGGGCGGCCAGGAACAGGCGCTGGGCATCGGCGAGCGTCCGTTCTCGTCCGAGGTATCGAAGGTTTGAGTTCCTAGCCATCTTCACACCCGTGTGGAGAGGGCGGGCAGGGTTGCCCGTTGCCCGCCCTCTACCGGGTTTCGGCCGGCTTTTCCTAGCCGGGTCGCGTCAGCCGGACGAACCGCCGAGCGTCGAAGCGAGTAAGACCAAGAACGCAATAACGGTGGCCACGATGTTCGTCTAGGTTGAAGAGCCGCCGAGGTTCGACGCGGCGACGACAACGACAATCAGGGCTGCGATCGCAGCTGCAGTCATGGGTGATGTCCCTTCTCCCGTCCAGGGAGCGTCACGGCCCGCGCACACTGACGGGCCTATTGAAACCGTTAGACCCGCGCGGGCCGAGTGCCCAGGCAGGATGCTAACGCGGGACCGATCCCAGGACGCTGCGGTACCGCTGCCTAAGGCGGCGCCGCGGGGTGATCTCGGGTGGAATCGTTTGGTGAACGGCTACGACGACTGCGGCGGGCGGCGGGTATGACGCCGTCGGCGTTGGCGCATGCCATCGGAATCACCGAGGGCGCCATTCGGCAGATGGAGACTGGCCAGACGAAGAGCGCCAGTTTCATCGTCGGCTTGAAGATCGGAACCGTGCTCGGTGTGAGCGCGTGGTATCTCGCGACGGGAGAAGAGCGCGCCGATCGGAACGACGACCTCGAGACGGCGGGCCTTCGGGTTCTCGTCGACGATCTACGACGTCGCGTCGCGGATATCGAAGCCCTGCTGAATGGTTTAAGTCAATCTGGGCAGCGATGCCCCTAACCCTCGGTGTGCAGTCTGGCCGTATCGATCGCCTGGTATTAGGACAAAAAGCTGACCGAGCGCCGGACGTTTCACACTACTCTAAGCCAAAGGCAGGCGCTGTATAGCTGGAAGCAAGCCCTCGGCTCTATACTCGACTGATTGTAAGCGCGTCCTGGCCGTCGGTTATATAAACACGGTCGAACTGCCCGGGATCCACGCGCTCCAACCTTACTCGCTGCAAAGGCTCAAAGGATGGAGTCACTGCCGTGATTGCGAGCCAAAGTGGACGAACGTTGTAGGTCTTCGTATTCTTCCGCTCGATGGCATCGACAATCATGGGAGCCTGATCTGGAATTGCGCGAGTTGAAACGAGCCACGCGATCCGTATGTCCGCTTCGGGGTTCGGGCCGCTGAACGTCTCTACGTGTCCGACGTAGCTTCCGAGCGGGTCGGATCGAGGATCGAGAAGGTCGCGTGAAGTCCAATCGTGCGCCTTTATCCGTGAAACGATTTCGTCGGCCAGCGCCGCAAGATCACGCCTGCGTGGCATTGCCACCATCCCGAAACTTATACGCTTCTTGATCGCGATCGCTTTCAATGCAGGATCTCTGTCCACGCGCTCCTTGAGAAAAACTGCAAGCTCACGTTGTGCCGCGGTGAAGTCCGCTTCGGGCCGAACCTGAGTCACTTCGAGCGCCGCGTCCAGTCCATCCACCCTCACCGCGAGGTCTGGATGCGGAGGGGTAAATCCCGTATGAATCGCGACGGTGGACACGCCCGCAATCGCGAAGGCGCGGACTGCCCCGAAGACCTCAGCGCCCTCTTTGGTCGCGGTGTCCTTTCTGGATTCGAGCGGCACTTCATAAGCTGACCAAAGGACTCCATCTATCGTATAGGTCGCTGCAAGGTCGTTAAGAGCGTCACGCGTCGCGCCTCGGACTAGGCGTGCGACGACTAAGCCGGCCGGCGTCGCATATTCGAGCGGCTCTAATTCTTCGGCTGTGAATTCGCGGCCGATTCTGATATCCCAAGACATCCCACGTTGGTACGCCAAAGCTATCCCGCGGTCCGGTCACGACCCGTCGCGGTTTCGTGCCAAGACGCTGGCATCGTACCACTCCTTACTTAGTACGATGGATCAGCGCCGATCGACGATCCGCGGTGTCTTTGGACGCGGCGTTCGCGAGCGCGTCATAGCGGTGCTCGCCAAATACGAACGAGCGCATCTTGCGTCTATGGCGGCCGCTATCGGCGCGTCGAACCTGCGCACCGCGTCGGCCGTACAGTTCTTTGAATCTCGCGGGCTCATTCGGACCGACCGCCGCTCGCCGGCACGGACGTGGGTCGCACTGGCCGAGGGCCCACTTCGCGAGCAGCTTGTAGCGTTCGGGCGGCGGATCGCCGCGCTCGACGACATCCGGCCCATCTTGCCTCGCCCCCGCGCCGCACCGCCAAGTCGCGAGGTGCGCACGCAAGCGGACGACCTGTTCGTCACCAGGTCCGCGACGAAAATCCTCGTCCACGTCGCGCTCGCCGGCGAAACAGACGCGGCGGAGCTGCACCGTCGTCTCGGGATCGACGAGTCCGTCGTGCGAGCCACGGTTGGTCGGCTCGTCCGCGACGGCATCCTACGCCGCCGCAGGCGCGATTGGAAACGCATCCCGATCGTGCTCGACGAGCGCCATCCGGCGGCCCCCGAGATCCGCGACCTGATCCTTGCCGTCGCGAAGATTCGGCCGCAGGCCCGAGCGATCGTCGGCGCCTCGCGGCGCGGCCATGCTCCGCCCGTACCGGTACGGAAGCCGAAAGCGACTTTCGCGCGAACCGGCCTGGGCCGGGCCGTCGACCTGCTGCCGATTTTCGGTCCCGGTCAGGCGCGTGTGCTCGCCGCCCTCGCGTCCCGCGGACCGCTCAACGGCCTCGCACTCGCCAAGCGCGTCGGTGTCAACCCGACCGCCGCCCGGATCGTCGCGAGGACCCTGGCCGCCGCCGGCATGGTGCGCGCAACGCCAACTCGGTCCGGCACCGTCGTCGAGTACGCTCTGGACCCGTGCTATGCTCTCGCGCCCGAGCTGTGGGCGCTGGTGACGGCCGCCTGTCGGGCCTCGCGTCTACGCGTCGAGGTCGGGGCGTCGGCAGGACCCCGGCGGTCTGGGAAACCCGGCTGGCCGGCAGACCATCGAGGCCGCGCGGCGCTCGCGCTCGCCCTGGCGGGCGCGCGCGCCGCGGACCTCGCTGAGATCGCGAAGGCGACGCGGGCGAAGCGACGTCAGGTAGCCGCGCGACTGGCGCTGCTCCGGGACGCCGGATGGATCGAGCTGGAAATGGTCGGCGCGAGGACGGTTGCCCATTCCGGGCACCCGCCGGTCGGACCGGAAGCCAAGACTCTCCTGGACGCGATGCGAGCAGCCGGTCTGAAGCCGCTGGACATCCGCGTCATGGGCGACGTGTCCTAAGACAGGCCGCATCGCGTGCCCGTCCCCCTCACGGGGGAGGAGGCATCTCCACACAGCGGAGGAGAGGTCTCCACACAAGGGAGGAGACGTCTCGACGCGATAGCGCCTTCGGGGTGAGCGCCATCCCGGAACGGCCTCCTCGGATATTCATCAGCCGGCAGGCGACGTTGGTGTTGATCGCCCTCGCCGCCGCCGGACCGCTTAGGGCGGATCGGTACTACGCGACAGTTGGACCTGTAACCGTCGGCAAGAACTTCTGGGGCGTCAGCGCACTGGTCGCACATCAAATTGTGCGGCGTCAGGGGCGTACGATCGGCCTGAGCGCCGCGCACCCCTTCGCGACCGAAATCCGCCAGCTCGGGGTCGCACTAGCTCGTCACTATCCGGTCGTGCTCGTTCCTCGGACCGAGGTCCCGGCATGCCCCGTCCAGTCAAAGCACGCCCCGCAAGACCCCTTGCATGTTTTCGATCGCTCCCGAATGAGTGACATCCCGGCCTATATAGCCGCTGCCGGAATCACGTACCGACAGGCGATCGCGGAAGCGTTGGGTGTGCCGAAGGGCAATGTGGGCTATTGGCTTGCCCAGCACAGCGCCGCCCACGGGATCACCTCGGTTCGCTACCGCAAGCACGAGGTGACCTTCTTCGATCCTAAGTTCTTTGTCGCGACGGAGCACCGAGCGCTCGCGAATGCGATAGTAGAGCGAGCACGCCCGCAATATCGCGCTATCGCAGCCGCTCAACGGCGCCGATGGACCATTCTAACGCGGCCTGAGGTGCTTCAAATCGCCGGCCTTGTTTCGAAACAGACCGACACCTTCTGAAACGGATCGGCTCATTTCGAAACAGAGTCTTCGAAATGAAACGACGCGCATTAGTTTTGAAACGTCACGGCGGAACGTAAGTGTAGAATTCGGATATTACGGCGAAATTCTGGAACAAAACGCGCCGCAATAGCCGGCCGAATCGTTTCAGAAACGGGACCTGATCGCCATGTGGGTGGGTGAGCACGAGCAGGTCGATCCGCCGGATCCCAGCGCGGCGCAGGTAACCGAGGACGATCCGTTCGCCGACGAGCTCCGCCGGTGATTCGCCGCCCTCTCCCGGGCCGCGTTCGAGGCGCCCGCCGGTATCGATCAGGATCGTGTGCCCGCGCGGCGTGCGGATGACGATCCCATCGCCCTGACCAACGTCGAGCATGGTGATCGTCAGCCGGCCGTCGGGGAGGCGCAGCGTCGTCGCAAGCACGCCGGCGCTCGCGAGGCCGAGCACCAGCATCGCGGCGCGAACGTGCCGCCGGAGCAACCCCGCGGCCACCAGCGCCGCGCCGTCGTAGGCGACGATCGCGAACGCCGGCGGCGGCGCGACCGTGATGCGCGCGCCGGGCAGCGCGGCGACGTGGTGCACGACGGCGACGATGGCATCGAGGTCCCAGCGCGCCGCGAGCGCCGCGATGCCGCCGAGCGCCGGGGCCGGTGCGAGAGCGAGCGCCGCGATACCACAGACCATCGCGAGTCCGGTCGCCGGCACGACCACCGCGTTGGCGAGGACCGCGTACGGCGCCAGCACCGCGAACGTCGCCGCGCTCAGCGGCCACACCCCGAGCTGCGTCGCGATCGTCAGCGCCAGCGCCTCGCGGACCCGCTCGGGGAGCCGGGTGCGCTCCAGCGCGCGCGCGACCGGCGCGGCGAACAGCACGATCGCGGCCACGCACGAAAACGAGAGCGCGAACGACACGCTGCGCACCGCCGCCGGCCACAGCGCGGCGACGACGATCGCCGCCAGCGCCAGCGCGTTCCACGACACGACGCGTGCCCCCCACGCGCGCGCGACGAGCGCCAGCGAGACCATCACCGCCGCACGCTGCGAGGGCAGGTGCGCGCCGCTCAGCCAGGCGTAGGCGACGACGCACGGGATCGCGCCGAGCGCGGCCGGAACGCGCGGCACGCCGCCGAGCCGCAACAGCAGCAGCACGAGTCCGGCGACGACGCCCAGGTGCAGCCCGGCGGTGACCAGCACGTGGACGGTGCCGGTCGCCTGAAAGTCGTCGCGCAGTGCGTGCGGCAGCGTTCCGCGCTCACCCCACAGCGCGCCGGCCAGCACGGTCGCCTCCGGCTCGGGCAGCAGCGACCGCAGGCGTTGCGAGAGCGCCGCGCGCAGGCGCGCCGCCCAGTTGCGCGCGTCGCGCGGATCCGGTGACGCACGCGCGAGAACCCGGCCCGCCACCAACTCGCCGGCCAATCCTTCGGCGACCGCGATTGCGCGGCGCGACGGCTCGCCCGGATTGCGCGGCTCGTCGAACGGGGACAGCCGTCCGCGCAGCGTCAGCCGGTCGCCCGGCGCGACCTCGCCGCTCACGCTCGCGCGCACGACCAGCCCGCCCTCGAGCGCGAACGGGAAGCTCGCGCCCTCGCCGCTGCGGCGGACGTCGCCGACGACCGTGCCCGACCAGCGCGCCGTCGGCGTTTGCGTCTCGACGAGCGGCGCCGTGCCGCGCCAGGCCAACAGCGCGACGAACGCGACGGCCGGCAGAAGGAGGGGCGCGCGTTGCACGCCGCTCCTTCACGCGGCCGCGGATGACCGGCTAGGCCGTGACCGCGCTGTAGCGCGCGATGAGCTGGTCGGCGACGTCGGCGAGGTCCTTGCCGACGAAGTTGGGCTGGTGGCCCACCGCCAACGTGGCGTTGTCGCGCCGCGCGATGAAGGCCGCACTCCAGCCCGCGCCCTGCGCGCCCATCGTGTCCCAAATGTGCGCGGCGATCAGCAGCATGTCCGACGGCTTCGTGCCGAGCTGCTGCTCGACGTACGCGTAGGCCTCGGGCGCTGGTTTGTGCCGCTTCACTGCTTGGTCGACGCTGAAGCGGCGCTCGAAGTTGTGGATGATGCCGCCGGCCTCGAGTTGATGACCTTGCACCTCGAGCAGGTTGTCGGTCAGCGTGAACAGCCGGAAACCGGCCTCACGCAGCTTCTGCAGGGCGCCGGGGACGTCGGGATGCGGCGGCATCGCGGCGAAGGTGCGGGTCAGTTCTTGCTTGTCGGCCGCGGAGATCGCGATACCGCGCGCGTCGGCCAGCATCTGCATGACGGCGCCGCCGATGTCGGTGAACGGCACGTAGGTGTTGGAGAGCGTCAGCGCTTCCGAATACAGGATCAGGTTCGCGAACCAGAGGCGCATCGCGGCCGGATCGTCGCGGAAAATGCGCGCGAAGGTCGGCTTCATCGTCTCGAGGTCGAGCAGCGTTTCGTTGACGTCGAAGACGATGAGCGGTTTGGTGGAGGGAGTCGTAACCGTCTCGGTCATATTTGTATGGTTATGGTACGATTGCTAACTTGTCAATAGGCAGCAAGGCGGTTACCCACGAGCCCGCCCTGTTCGTCGCCGACGCGGTCGGCTTGGATTTCCTCAACTCGATCGCGACGCCGGTCGACGTGCCGGTCGACTGGATCGCCGACGGCGCGGGCTTCCTGAACTGGCTCGAGCAGGCGCGTTTGGTGCCGCGCGACGTGCTGGCGTCGATGCGCGCGCGGGCGCGGCCGGGCGAGCTGGACCGTGTCGCCGCGCGGGCGCGCGAGCTGCGCGAATGGTTTCGTACGTTCGTCCTTCGCCACGCCGGTGCGCCGCTGGTCGCCGACATCGCCGAGCTGGCCCCGCTGAACGAGTTGCTCGCGCGCGATCAGAGTCACGCGGTGCTCGTCGTCCACGACGACGCGGATGCGGCGGCGCATTTCGCGATCGAGCGCCGGCGGCGCTGGACCTCGCCCGAAACGCTGCTACTGCCGATCGGCGAAGCGTTGGCGGAGGTGGTCGCGTCGGAAGACTTCGCCGACATCAAGGCGTGCGAAGGTCCGGTCTGCACGCTGCTCTTCGTAGATCACACGCGCGGGCGCGCGCGGCGCTGGTGCAGCATGGCGATTTGCGGTAACCGTGCCAAGCAAGCCGCGCACCGGAGGCGTCGCAAAGCCGCGAAGCCGCGTTAATACACGCCGTCCGCATGGACGGCTGCAGGCGACCTGACTTCTGTAGGTGTTCCCCGTGGACTTTCACCGGATGGCGGACCGAAGTCCGTCTCCGTTACCCCGTTGTCGAATGCTCGTGCGCCCGGCACGGGGTACGGTGGGGGCCTCACTCCGTTTCCGAGGAGGATCGTTTTGACGTTTCTCGCCGACGCCAATCCGTACGTTGCGGCGCCGAGCTTCCTGAACGCAGGCGACAACGCGTGGCAGCTGACTGCCGCGACGTTCGTCGGCATGCAGAGCATTCCGGGCCTCGCGATTCTCTACGCCGGGCTCGTCAAGAAGAAATGGGCGCTCAACTCGGCGGTCATGTGCTTCTATGCATTCTCGATCGTCTTGGTCTGCTGGGTTCTCTGGGGCTACAACATGGGCTTCGGGGCGCCCGCGAACCTCGGCCCGGGGATTCTCTCGCAGTCGGTCGGGATTCCGCATCCGGCGATCAGCCCCGATGGCGAGCTGAGTCAAGCGACGATTCCGCTCGCGGCGAGCGGGATGCCGCCGCTCCACTTCGGCGGTTCGGCGATGATCTATTTCCAGTTCGTGTTCGCCGCGATCACGCCGTTGCTCATCGCGGGCTCGGTGCTCGGCCGCATGAACTTCAAGGCCTGGATGATCTTCGTCCCGGTCTGGAGCAGCATCGTCTACACGGTCGGCGCGTTCATGCTCTGGGGTGGTGGTTGGCTGGCGGCGATGGGCGCCGCCGACTACTCCGGCGGGTACGTCATCCACTTGGCGGCCGGCGTCTCCGGATTCGTCGCCGCGGCGATGGTCGGACCGCGCATGCTGGAAGACCGCAAGAGTTTCGATCCCAACAACTTGATCGTCGCGCTGGCCGGCGCCGGGATCCTGTGGCTCGGCTGGAACGGCTTCAACGGCGGTGACCCGTACTTCGCCAACGCCGACGCGGCGGCGGCCGTGCTCAACACCAACATCGCGACGGCGGTCTCGTTGCTGGTGTGGCTGATCCTCGACATGTTCGCGATCGGCAAGCCGTCCGCGGTCTCGATGATCAACGGCATGATCGTCGGCTTGGTCGCGATCACGCCGTGCGCCGGTTACGTCGACGGGTTCGGCGCCATCGGCACCGGGCTGGTCGCCGGCCTGGTGGTCTGGTTCTCGCTCAACAAGATCGGCAATTGGTCGCTGCTCAAGCGCGTCGACGACACGTTCGGCGTCCTGCACACGCACGGCGTGGCGGGCTTGATGGGCGGCCTGTGCGTCGGACTGTTCGCGAACCCGAACATGATCGAGTACTTGACCACCGATAAGAAGGGCTCGCCGGTCTCGATCCAGGGCGCGCTCTACGGCAACCCCAAGCAGCTCTGGATTCAGTTCCTGGCGGCGCTGGTGATCATCGTCTGGAACATCATCGCGACGGCGATCATCCTCAAGCTGATCTCGTTCGTCGTGCCGCTGCGTGCCAGCGACGGCGACGTCGAGGGCGGCGACCTGGCGATCCACGGCATCGATCCGATTCCGCCGACGTACGCGCCGGCACCGAACGGATCGCCGCCGACCCCGGTCGGCGTCTAGCTGACGATCCCCGATCGGACGGGCTGGGCGAGCCGCCGGAGCAATCCGGCGGCTCGCTGCGTTTTCTTCGCACGCGGCGGGAGCGGCCGGCGCGAGAACGAACCCGGTCCCCTCGCATGCGGATCGTCGTCACCGGCGGAGCCGGCTTCATCGGGTCGCACATCGTCGACGCCTACCACGCGGCCGGTCACGAAGTCGTCGTCGTCGACAGCTTGTGGTCGCACGGCGGGGGCCGGCGCGAGCACATCCCCGAGGGCGTGACCTTCGTCCACATGGACGTGCGCGACGACGGCATCACCAAGCTGTTCAAGGACGTGCGCCCCGACGTCGTCTCGCACCATGCCGCGCAGCACTCGGTGGCGATCGGCTCGCGCGACCCCAAGTACGACGCCAACGTCAACGTGGTCGGGATGCTCAACGTCATGGAGGCGGCCGTCAAGGCCGGCACCCGCAAGGTGATCTTCGCGTCCAGCGCGGCCACCTACGGCGACGTCGACAAGATGCCGGTCGACGAGAAGACGCCGCAGCGCCCCATCTCGCCCTACGGCATCACCAAGATGGTGACCGAGCACTACCTGCGCTTCTTCAAAGCGCAGCACGGACTCGACTACACGATCTTCCGCTACGGCAACGTCTACGGCCCGCGCCAGGATCCCAACGGCGAGGCCGGCGTGATCGCGATCTTCATCGGCAAGTTCTTGCAGGGCCAGGGCGTGCGCATCGACTGGGACGGCGAGCAGACGCGCGACTACGTCTACGTCGGCGACGTCGTCAATGCCAACCTCATCGCGCTCGAGGAAGGCTCCGAGGAGACCTTCGTCATCGGCACCGGCAAGAAGACCTCGGTCAACCAGATCTACAAGGCGCTGGTCGAGGTGACCGGGATCGAGGCGCCGGTCACCCACGCGCCGCGCCGGGCGGGCGACGCGCGCGAGATCTACTTCAACCCCAAGAAGGCCAAGAACGAGTTGGGCTGGCAGGCGAAGGTCGCGCTGCTCGACGGCATGCGCGCGACCTACGCCTACTTCCGCGATCGGGGCGGCGCGCCGGCCTAGGGGATCGGGTGGACGTCCGTCGGCTCTTGCGGCGGCGTCTTGACCGCGAGCAGCTTGAGGTTGGGATCCGTCGTGCCGCCGTGCGGCGTCCCCATCGGGATCACCAGCAGCAGGCCGGGATGCAGCGGCACTTGCCGGTCGCCGAGCCATTCGGTGCCGCCGCCGGAGACGACGTACTGGATCTCGTTGGCATTGGCGTGGAAGTGCTTCACGACGGTGCCGATCTGCGCTTGCACCGTCGCGCCGTCGGCGACGACGAACGTCTTGCTGCGCAGCGTCGGCGTGGCCGGGTTGGGCGGCGGCAGATCGGCCGGTGTGAGCGCGCCGATGTCGATCACCGCGGGCGCGAGCGGCGCTGCCGCCGCGCGCGCGGCGGGCGTGAGATGCGCGGCGAACAGGCCGGCGCCGAAGGCGACGGCGGCGACCGCGGCGGTACGCAGGTGCTTCATGGGCGTTCTCCTCAGGCGGCGACGATGTTGAGCAGTTTGTCCGGAACGAAGACGCGCTTGCGGACTTCCTTGCCGTCGATCTGCGCGGTGACGTTCGGCTCCCGCAGCGCGAGGTCGAACGCGTCCTGCTCGCCGATCCCCGGCGCGACGTTGAGCCGTGCGCGGACCTTGCCGTTGACCTGCACGACCAGCGTGATCTCGTCGACGGCCAGCGCGTCCGCCGCGGTGTCGAGCCAGCGCTCGAGGTGGACGCTGGTCGCGTAGCCCATTCGCGACCACAGCTCGTCGGCCAGGTGCGGAGCGAACGGCGCCAGCACTATCGGCAACGCGTGGACGGTGTAGAGCAGCGCCGGGTCGGCCGCCGCTCCCGGCTCGCGCGCGGCGGCCGTCAGCAGGTTCACCAGCTCGTCGAGCTTGGCGGTGGTGACGTTGTAATGGAAACGGCGCGTCTCGGTCTCGCCGCGGCCCGAGTCGAGCGCGACGTGCAGCGCGCGCACCAGCTCGCGCTGCCAGCTCCCGCGCATCTCGGGCAGCGTGTCGAGCGGCACGTGACGCGCCGCGGCGGCCAGCGGCTCGGCGGCGCGCCAGACGCGCTGCACGAAGCGCACCCGGCCCACGATCCCCTCGTCGGTCCACTCCAGCGCGTCTTCGGGCGGCGCCGCCTTGAGCAGGAACAGCCGCATCGCGTCGACGCCGTACGTCTCGACGGTCTCGTCGATGCCGACGACGTTGCCGCGCGACTTCGACATCTTCTCGCCGCCGCGCAGCAGCGTGCCCTGGTTGAACAAGCGCGTGAACGGCTCGTCCGGACCGTCGACGTAGCCCTGGTCGATCAAGAACATGTAGAAGAAGCGCGCGTAGAGCAGGTGCAGGACCGCGTGCTCGGCGCCGCCGATGTATTGGTCGACCGGCATCCACTTCGAGGCCAGCGCGCGATCGAAGGCGCGCTCGGCATTGTGCGGGTCGAGATAGCGCACGTAGTACCACGATGAGTCGACGAAGGTGTCCATCGTGTCGACGTCGCGCTGCGCCGGCCCGCCGCACGTCGGGCAGATCGTCTCGACGAAGGCGGGGTCGTTGGCCAGCGGCGAGCCTTGACCGGTGAACTTCACCGCCTTGGGCAGCACGACCGGCAGCTGATCGTCGAGGACGGCGACAGCGCCGTGCTCGGGGCAATAGACGATCGGGATCGGGGTGCCCCAGTAGCGCTGGCGCGAGACGAGCCAGTCGCGGAAGCGGTACGCGATCGTCGCATGACCGCGTCCCATCGCCTCCAAGCGCGCGGTGATGGCGTGGCGCGCGACCGACGACTTCATCCCGTTGAACTCGTCGGACGCCATCAGCTTGCCGTCCTCGACGTAGGCCTCGGTCAGCGGCGATTGCAGCGAACCGTCCGACGTCGTGATGACCTGCATGATCGGCAGCGCGTGTTTCTTGGCGAAGTCGAAGTCGCGCTCGTCGTGCGCCGGCACGCCCATGACCGCGCCGGTCCCGTACTCCGCCAACACGTAGTTGGTGACCCAGATCGGCACCTTTTCGCGCGAGAGCGGGTTGATCGCGTACGCGCCGGTCGGCACGCCGTTCTTCTCCATGAGCTGCGTGCGCTCGAGCTCGCTCTTGCTGCGCAGGGTCGCGGCGAACTCTTCGACGCGCTTGCGCGACTTGGGGAAGCGTTCGAGGATCTGCTCGACGACCGGATGTTCCGGCGCCAGCGCCAGGAACGTGACGCCGTAGACGGTGTCCACCCGCGTCGTGTAGACCTCGACCTTCGCCCCGTCGAGGTTCTCGACGTCGAACGAGAAGCTCGTCCCCTCGCTGCGCCCGATCCAGTTGCGCTGCATGGTGCGGATGCGCTCGGGCCAGCCCTCGAGCGCGTCGAGTCCCGCCAACAGCCGGTCGGCGTAGTCGGTGATCTTGAAGTTCCACTGCGCCAGGTTGCGGCGCTCGACCGCCGCGCCGCAGCGCCAGCAGCGCCCGTTCTCGACCTGTTCGTTGGCCAGCACGGTCTGGTCGACCGGGCACCAGTTCACCGGCGCCTCGCGCTTGTACGCGAGACCCTGCTCGAACAGCCGCAAGAAGAACCACTGGTTCCAGCGATAGTACTCGGGGTCGCAGGTCGCGAACTCGCGCGTCCAGTCGTACCCGGTTCCCATCAGCCGCAGCTGACGCTCCATGTTCGCGATGTTCGAGCGCGTCCACGTCTCGGGATCGATGCCGCGTTGGATCGCCGCGTTCTCGGCCGGCAAGCCGAACGCGTCGAAGCCCATCGGATGGATGACGTTGTAGCCGCGCATGCGGTGCATGCGCGCGATCGCATCACCGAGCGTGTAGTTCTTGGCGTGTCCGACGTGCAGATCGCCCGACGGATACGGCAACATCTCGAGGACGTAGTACGGCGGGCGCGGGTCGTCGTCGCGCGTCTGATAGATGCCCTCGCGCTCCCAGCGCTGCTGCCAGCGCCGTTCGACGGCGCGAAAATCGTAGGCCTGATCCTCGGACACCCGCTTCTCTCCGGCGAGACGCCCGTGTGCCCCTCCGCCCGCTTCCGGTCATGCGACCCTCGAAAACCATACCGTCCCTTAACTTGGTCCGCTCGGCGCCGATACAGAGGAGGCGAGAGCTGGCTTTTCCTGTTGAGGGGAGCCGGTGCTTGCCACGTCATCCCGTAGGTACTTGAGAGAGGAACCGTTCTTTGCGACGCTATGGCTTTCTCGTTGCGGTCGGCGTGGTAACGCTGGCTGCCTGCGGAGGTGGCGGATCGACGCCGCCGCCCGCTAACCAGGCCGCACCCACGCCGACCCCGGTGGCTACCGCCACCGCGGCGCCGACGGCGACGCCGACTCCGGCGCCCGGCGCGGTGAGTCTGGCGTACACCAGCACGTTCGGGGCGAGCAGTCCCGCCACGACGGCGCCGGCGGCGCTCGCCTTCCAGGCCGAGACCCAGACCGCCAGCCTGACGGCGACCGAGCCCAACTACACCGGTTCCTTCGCGGCCAGCTCGAGCTGCGCGGCCGTCACGGTCAGCCCGGCGAGCGCCGCCAACGGCCAGTTCACCCTGACCGCCGTCTCGGCCGCGTCGAGCGGCTGCACCATCACCGTCACCGGCGCGACCGGTCACAGCGCGACCCTGGCCGCGACGGTGCCCGCACCGGGCGGCGTCCAGCTGCGCTGGGTCGGCCCCGGCTATCAGAACCTCCCGGCCCCGGTCGGCTTGCTGGCAGGTCCGATCAACATCGTCGGCACCGGCTCGCTCTTCGCGGCGACGTTGGTGGCGACCGAGACCGCGTATCTGGGCGGCTATACCACGCCGGTCGCGAGCGCGGGCTGCGGCGGTAACCTCGCCATCACCGCGGCGACGCCGATCATCCCGCCGCTGCCGACCACGCCGCCAGGTGCGAGCTTCAGCTACTACACGGTGACCGCCAGCGCCGCGATCGCGAGCTCGGCGAACTGCACGATCAGCACCGGCGACAGTGCGACGCCGCCGTCGACGAACGACATCGGCGTCGTCGTCACGACCTCGGGAGGGAGCATCCAGTGATCCGCCTGCGCACGACCCTCGCTCGCGCCGCGCTGACGGCGCTCGTGACCGGCGCGCTCCTCTCGGCTTGCTCCGGTGGCGGCGGTGGAACATCGCCGTCCGTTCCGGCCGCGACGCCGACACCGGCGACGAAGGGCTCTTCGGCGCTGGCGCAAGGCCACGTCACCGCGATCATCCCCGCCAAGACCACCCCGCAGTCGAGCTCGTCGAGCCTGCGTAAGGGTCCGAAGTACCTCAACACCAGCGATCCCAACTCCGCGATCGTCGTCTCGGTGCAGCCGGCCGATCCGGCCGAAGCGGCACAGTGGGAGACGTCCTACGGCACGGCGGGTTTCACCGTCTGCTACGACCTGTACACCAACGGCGTCGCCAACGCGGCGCTCGATCCGACGCCGGTCGCGGGCGGCGTGCAGATCTCGTTCGCGATCCCGGCCGTCCCGGGCAACGACACCTTCACTTTCACGCAGTACGACGGCCAGTGCAGTCCGACCGATCCGTACGCGGCACCCTCGCCCGCGCCGGGTGCGAACGGCAACGGCGTCCTGGCGACGGCGCCGGGTTTGACGGTCAACATCACGACCGGCGTCGCCAACGACTTCAACGTCCAACTGACGGCCTGCGGCGCACCCTCGACGACCGGTGGCCCGTGCTCGAACGCGACGCCGCCGCCGGGCACGCCGCCGACGACCGTGCAGCTCGGCGCGTCCGTCGCCGCGGTGTATCTCGGCGGCGGGAGTCCGTCGCCGACGACGCTGGCCGCACCGGTCCCCGTTCCGATCGCGCAGCCGATACGCGAGCAAGGCGCGTTCTTGATCGCCGGCAAGCACGTCGGCGTACCGATTCCCGTCGTCGGGCTCGATTCGGCCGGCTACGTGATCGCGGGCTCACCCGCCACCGGTTCGGGCGCGTTGCCCAAGGCCGGTGACAAGATCACCATCAAGCACACCGAGTCGCTCGCCGGCGCGACCGTCACCGGCCACGGCACGCTGTACCTCGTCGACGCGACGACCGGTGCCATCGCGCAAACCGAAGGCGCGAACGGGATCACGCTCACGCAGCTCAACGCGCTCGACGCCGCCGACGCGGTCTCGGGCGGCACGGTCGGCGATCCGTACGCGGTCGTGCTCTCGACCGACGCCGGCGGCGGCATCGCGAGCGTGACCTCGTACACGATCACGCTCAACGCGACGCTCAACGGCACCGCGGTGACGCCGCAGACGCTGACGATCAAGCCGCAGTCGGCACTCTTCAGCGCCTCGGCAACCGCGCCGGCCGACGGCTACGCCGACGCCGGCGGTCCGTACGTCGCGGCGGCCGACGTCATCTCGACCTTCGGCTTCGGCGCCGGCGATCCGGCGGCCGCGGGCCAAGGCTTCTGGGTCACCGACGGCGGCGTCATCGCCGAAGCCGGCGGCGCGCGCTACACCGTGACCGGTGCCGGCGCGCTCACCGGCGAGGCGTTCGACGGCAACACGTCGGTCGAGCAGATCTTCGCCGTCGACAGCGCCGCCGCGCTCGGCTCGCTGCAGACGACGGAAGCCGTCAACGCGACGGCGTCGGGACTCTACGTGTTCGACCCGGTCGCGCACGTGAGCTTGCCGGTCGCCGTCCAGTACGTGCAGACCAACGACTACATCGGGTTCCAACACCCGGCCGGCGTCGTGTGGATTCCCGGCGGCTACATCTACGTCGCCGAGAACAACCATCTGTGGGCGATCGATCCGCAGTCGAACGGTGCGGGCACCGGGCTGACGACGGTGACCAACGGCGCGACCACGTACGTGCAGGCCGAAGCGATCGGCGAAGTGCCCGTCAGCGGGCTCAGCTTCACCGGCGTCACCGGCATCGGCATGATCGCGCTCAACGGGCAGATCGTGATGGCCGACCCCGGCAACAACCGGATCGTCTCGGTCAACCCGGCGACCGGCGTCGCGACGACGGTCGTCAGCGGCGCGCCGTACGTCGGGCTCGCCGTCTACGGCAGCAACTTGGTCGCGACGGCGACCAACGACACGATCACCGAGATCGTGAGCGGCGCGTCCGATCCGTTCGGCATCGCGACCGGCGCGGTGACCGACGGTGTCGTCGGCGACGTGTTGCCGCCGGCGGCCGCCACCGCACCCGCACCGTACGCGGTGCAGGGGCAGACGGCGAGCTTCTTCGGGAGCGCGTCGACGCCGACGCTCCCGTACACCCTCGCGCCGTTCAGCGCGACCGGCCCGGTGTTCGCGCCGGCGGCGCAGACGGCGATCGCGGGCGGGACGCTCGACTTCGCACCGGACACGTCCTTCGGGACGATCTCGGCGACGGCGGGCGGCGCGGTCAAGGCGCCGTTCGGGATCGTGTTCATCGGCACCAACAACGGCACCAACGCCGCGTTGACGCCGAACGCGTTCCTGTTCACCGACAACGGCAACGTCCGCACGCTGGTCCCGTAGCCACGGCTGCGGTTCCGATCGGACCTCGCGGAGGGCGGCTCGACGAGCCGCCCTCTCCTTTTTTTGAGCTACGTCTTGGCGGGTGCCGCTTGCAGGTTGCGATCCTGCGTCACGACCATCGCGACGATCGCGATGAGTCCGAGCACGACGGCGGCGCCGGTGATCGACGCGTACAGGCCGACGACGTTCGCAGCGATCCCGACGAGCAGCGCGGGGATGCTGAAGCCGAGATAACCCGCGACGAAGTAGGCAGAGATCACCTCGGCGCGATGCGCCGCCGGCGCGATCGCGTTGACGACGTTGAGACCCGCCAAGTAGCCCAGACCGTTGCCGAGCCCGACGACCAGCGTCGCCGACGCGACCAGCACGTACAGGTGCGTCGGCACGCCCAGCAGCAGCATCCAGATGCCGACGCCCAGGGCCACCAGCGCGAGCAGCAGCGCGGCGCGGTTCGAGACCGCGCGGCCGACGAATTGCGCGCAGAAGCTGCCCGTCTGCGTTCCCGTGACGACGAACGCCCCGACCAAGAGCGAGTGCAGATCGAGCGACTTGATCAGGAAGGTCGGCACCAGCGAGGCGAAGATCGCCAGCGCCGACCAGCCGACGAACGCGACCGTCGAGACCAAGAAGAACGGCCGCCGGATCGTCGGGTCGATCGCCGGGAGGCCGTGATGGGCCGCCGGTTGCAAGTGCGGACACGACGGCACGGTCGCCACGGCCGCCGCGCACGCGGCGAGCAGCACGATGTGCACCAGATACGGCAGCGTCGTCGGATAGGGCGCGTACTGGCCGAGGAAACCGCCGAGCAGCGCGCCCAGCGACGAACCGACGGTCAGCCCGATCAGCGCGACCGCGCCGGCGCGCGGACGCATCGGCTCGTCCATCCACTCGCGAATCGCCGCCGTCGCGGTACCGGTCCCGATCCCCATCGCCAGCCCTTGCAGGATGCGCGCGGCGATCAGCCACCACAGGCCCGTGGCGAACGCGAACACCAGCGAGCCGCACGCGTGGATGCCGAGCGCGACCAGCAGCGTCTTGCGCCGCCCGAACGTGTCGGACACGCCGCCCAGGAAGAGCAGCGAGGGGATCAGCGAGGCGGCGTAGATCGCGAACACCAAGCTGATGTCGCCCGGCGTCAGTCCCCACTCGCGGCGATACAGCTCGTAGAGCGGCGAGGGCATGAACGTCCCCGCCAGCATCAGCCCCAGCGCGGCGGCGGCGATGGGATACTTCCCGGCGGCGGGATTCGGAGCGGCGGCGGCCATGCAGGCCAGAAACCCCGCCGCCGGCGCGAGGGCTGCGCTCGGTCATCGACGGCCCTTGTCGCACGCGGTGCGCGGCGTGAACGAACGGCGTGCGTACGTTCGTGTTCGTCGCGTTGGCGTTGGTGGCCGCGGTGGTGCTGTTTCGCCCGGCCGCGCGGGCGCCGGCACAGCCGGCGTGGTCGTCGGTGACGATCGCGCCGGAGCCGGTCGAGAGCGGGGCGCCGCGGCGGCATCCGCGCGCGCGACGCGCCGCGCGCTTGCCGGCGGACGCCGGTGCGCTGGCGTACGTCGCCGGCTCGGTGGTCCGCCCCGGCGTCTATCCGGTCCCGCCGGGCGCGCGCGTGCGCGACCTGCTCGCCGCCGCCGGCGGCACGCGCGCCGACGCCGACTTGGTCGCGGTGAACTTGGCGGCGCACGTCGAGGACGGCGACGAGGTCGTCGTCCCGAAGCTCGGCGAGGTCGTCCCACGCCGCACGCGCCGGACGCACGGTCCGCGCCGCGCGCACGCGCACGCCCACCCGCGGCGGGGCCGGCGCGCGGAGCGCAGAGGGCGTGAGGTGCCGGCGAGCCCGGTGGATCTCAATCGCGCCGACGCCGAGCAGCTGGCCGCGGTTCCCGGTATCGGCCCGGCGTTGGCCGAGCGGATCGTCGCGTTTCGCGCCGCCAACGGCCCGTTCGGCTCGACCGACGAGCTGCTCGACGTCGAAGGCGTGACCGACAAGCGGCTCGACGCGGCCATGCCGTATCTCGCCCTACGGTGAGCGAGACGTACGCGGGCGCCGTAGAAGAGCGGCGGGCGTGGGTACGTCTGGGGCGATGAAACGCTCGTTTGCCCCACTCGCCCTGGTGGCCGCCGCCGTGCTGCTCGGCGTCGCCGCTGCGCCGGGCGCCGACGCGCCGCTCGACCAATATTTCGGTCCGTTCAAGATGAGCGCGCTCGAGGTGCGCGAGCGGATCGACAAGCTGGGCGAGGCGTACGCGAAGCGCTGGGCCGACGACGCCTCGCTGCTGCACGACGCCGGAATGGTCGAGTCGTCGCTGCAGGCGTGGGCGGCGCGTTACCCGCACGACCACTGGCTGGCGCCGACGGCGTTCCATCTGGCGCAGCTCTATCAGGAGATCCAGACGCCGCAGGCGCGCGCGCGGGCCCGTGCGATGTACGCCTACGTCGTGCGGGCGTTCCCGAGCTCGCGCCAAGCCCACCTCGCGCGCGAGCGATTGGCGCACGGCTTCCCGCCGCTGCACGCGGAGTCGGCCGTGCGGCCGACGCCGTATCCGTACGCCACGGCGGCGCCGGCGACCCCGGCCGCAAGTGCGGCGCCCTCGCCGGCGCCGGGGACCGCGACGAGCGCGCCGGCGAGCAGCGAGCCGGCGACGGGCACGCCGGCGCCGGCGGCATCCGGGACGCCGCCGCCGAAGCCGGGCTCATGATCACGCGGGGCGGGGCGCTGGTCGGATTGAGCACCGTGGTCGCGGCGCCCTTGGCGGCGGCCGCGCAGAGCGCCGCGCCCGACGCGTCGGCCGCGCCGCCCGACGCGCAGCTCAGACCGCTGGGCATCGCGCTCGAACGGCATCCCTATCCGTATCCGCGGCGCATGCTCCCGCTGACGGTGCAGAACGTCGACGTCCGCATGGCCTACCTCGACCTCGCACCGGCCGGTCCGCCGGCCGGCGTCGCGTTGCTGCTGCACGGCCGCAACTTTCCCGCCGGCTACTGGAAGCCGGTGATCGACGCGTTCGTCGGCCGCGGCTGGCGCGTCATCGCTCCCGACCAGCTCGGGTTCAACGCCTCTTCGCACGCCGAGCTGCGCTACGACTTCCCGCTGTGGGCCGACACCACCGCGCAACTGCTCGACGCGCTCGGAGTGCCGCACGTCGACCTGCTCGTCGGGCACTCGATCGGCGGGATCATGGCGACGACGCTCGCGGCGCGCCATCCGTCGCGCGTGCGCCGGCTGCTGCTCGAGGATCCGCTCGGTCTGGAAGATTATCGCGTGCTGATCCCCGCGGTGACGGACGCCTTCCTGTACGAGCACGAGCTGCACATGACGGCCGACGGGTACCGCGCGTTCCTCGCGAGCAACTACTTCCCGCACTGGAGCGAGGAGTACGAGTGGCTGGTGACGATTCGGCGTGAGATCGCGCTTAGCGCCGACTACCCGCAGTGGGTGCGCGTCTACATCCAGAGCTACCAGCAGCTGCACCGCACGCCGATCGCCGACACGCTGCGCGAGCTGACGATGCCGGTGCACCTGATCGTCGGCGAGTTCGACCACAACGCGCCCGGCAAGGCGTACGCGCCCGAGGCCGTGCGCGGGCGGCTGGGCCACAACGCCGAGCTGGCCCGTGCGCTCGTCCCGACGCTCCACGCCGGCGGCCTCGACGTGCTGCCCGGCGTCGGCCACTGCCCGCACCTGGACGCCTTCGACCGCTTCGACGCGATCGCCCGGACGTTCGCGACCGCGTGACCGGCGCGACGGCGACGACCTTCGTCGAAGCGAACGGCGGCCGCTTCGAGGTCGAGACGTGCGGTGAGGGCGACCGTTTGGCGCTCTGCCTGCACGGCTTTCCCGAGCACGCGATCTCGTGGCGCCATCAAGCGCCGCTGCTCGCGTCGCTCGGCTATCGCGTCTGGATGCCGAACCAGCGCGGCTACGGCAACTCGGCGCGCCCGGCCGCGACCAGCGCCTACGCCATGGAACACTTGCTGGCCGACGTCGCCGGCTTGATCGACGCGTCGGGCGCGCGCAGCGTGACGCTGCTGGGCCACGATTGGGGCGCGATGGTGGCCTGGGTGTTCGCGATCCGTCAGGTGCGCCCGCTCGAGCGTCTGGTCATCATGAACGTCCCCCACCCGGCGACGTTCCGCGCCGCGCTGCGCACGAGCTGGCGGCAGAAGCTGCGCTCGTCGTACGTCAGCTTCTTTCATCTGCCGTGGCTGCCGGAGTCTCTGCTCGGCCTCGATCGCGCCGAGCCGATCGCGCAGACGTTCTTGTTGTCGTCGTGCGACCGCAGCCGCTTTCCGCGCGACGTGCTCGAGGTCTACAAGCGCAACGCCGCGCGGCCGGGGGCGTTGCACGCGATGCTGGCGTGGTATCGCGCCAACGTCGGCGGCGGCGGGCTGGCGGCGCAGCTGCGCGCCGGCGTGCCGATCGTCGAGGTGCCGACGCTGGTGCTGTGGGGAACGGCCGACGTCGCGCTGGGCGTCGAGACGATCGCGGGCCTGGACCGCTACGTGCGCGACCTGACGGTGCGTTATCTCCCCGGCGTCTCGCACTGGGTGCAGCAAGAAGCACCCGAGGCCGTCAACGAAAAGCTCGCCGCGTTTGCGCGCGGCGAGCCCGTTCCGTAACCGTCGGCGAGCGGGTTACCAGCCGCCGCCGGAGTCGCCTCCGCCGCCGCCGCCGAAATCGCCGCCACCGCCCCAGCCGCCGCCGCCGAAGTCGCCGCCGCCGCCACCGGCGTCACCGCCCCAGCCGCCGCCGCCGGTGTTCGAGGTGTCGATCTGGCCCGGATCGCTCTGCCAGCCGCTCGCGTCGCCGCCGTAGGCGGGATCGCCGACGCCCGCGATGTTGCCGGGCTGTTCGATGATCGTGTTGCCGCGGTTGCCGAACAGCTCGTTGCCCAGGAACGCGCCGCCGAGTCCCCCGAGCAGCCCGCTCCAGAAGCCGCCGCCGCCGTAGCCGCCATAGCCGCCGTAGCCGGGCCCGCCGTAGCCCGGTCCGCCGTAGCCCGGTCCGCCGCCGTAGCCGGGACCGCCGTACCCCGGACCACCGGGTCCGGGGCCGTACGTGCGCGGCCCCGCCATCGCGCGGAAGATGCCGCGAATCACGAAGAAGATGACCGCCAGGATGACGATCCACGCGATGAAGCCCAAATGGAACCCTCCTGTGCTGCTGTGCACCACGGTGCCCGACGGAGCGCGGTACACGACCGGTGCCTGCGCGCGGTGCAGCGACGAGGTGTGGCCGCGATAGGTGTTGAGAATCAGCGCGACGCCCGTCTCGACGCCTTGATCGTAGTCGCCCTGCGTGAAGTAGGGCCGCATCGCCTGGTAGATCGGTTGAAACGACGGAAAGAACTGGTGCGACGCGGTGTCGCCCGCGATGCGGATCTGCTTCTCGTCCTTGGCGATGAAGATCTCGACGCCGTTGACCTGCTGCTGCGCGAAGCTGCGTTCGAGCGCGTCGTTCGGGCTGACGCCGTCGAGCGAGGGCGTCGTGACGACGAGGACTTCCTTGCCGGTCTGCGCGTTGAACGTGCCGACTTGCTGGTTGATGTCGGCGATCGCGCTCTGCGAGAGCAGGTGCGCGTCGTCGATCACGTAGCTCGTACGCGCGAACGCCGGCAGCGCGGTCGTGGCCAGGGTGACGAGCAGGGCGGCTACTGCCGCGAGCGGTTTCATCGGTCCAAGTCCTCCGGTCCAGGTACTCCGCGGCGGTCGGGAAGTTCCGCTAGTGGACGCTGACGATGAGCACGGCGCCCACCGAGGTCAGGATGAAGACGATGAGGACGGCCCACACGAAGACGCGCACCAGTCGATTGCCGAACCGGTTGCGCCGATAGGGCTTGGGCCTCATTGGGCCTCCGCCCGGGCTTCGGCGACGCGGCCCCACAACCGTTCGAGGTTGTAGAACTGGCGCTGGTCGGGCGTGAAGACGTGGGCGACCACGTTCCCCAGGTCGATCAGGATCCAGCCGCCGTCGGCGTGCCCCTCGAGCCGCGGCCGCAGCCCGGCCTGCTCCGCCTTCTCGACGATCGCGTCCGCGATCGACCGGGTCTGGATCGCCGAGCGCCCCGTCATGACGACGAACGCGTCGGCGACGATGGTCCGGCCGCCCAGCTCGAGGACGGTGACGTCCTCGGCTTTCTTGTCTTCCGCGGCGTCGCGCACCAACGCGACCAGATCGAGCTCAGGCAGGGGTCTTGTCCTCCAGCGCCGCGTCGAGACCGTAGGTCCGGGCGGCAGCCAGCGTGTGGGGAGAGATGGGAAGGTCGCGCGAGCGCAGGTAGTCCAGCGAGGAAGCCAGCGTGCCGCGCATCGCCGCGTCCAGGTCCGCCAGCGCCAGTGCGGCCAGCGCGGCCCGTTCGGGGAAGGTTCGGCCGGGCTCGAGCCCGTCGGCGAGGTAGACGACCGCGTCCAACGGACTCATGACCGCATCGGCCACCGTGTGTTTGCGAATCGCCGAGAGTATCCCGGGGTCCTCGACCCCGAACCGCTCGCGGGCCAGCTCGGCGCCCAGCCGCGCGTGCAGCACGATCGGCGTCGAGCGCTCGAAGGCGTCGACGTCCAGCCCGCGCTCCGTGCACTCGCGCAGCAGGCGTTCCGCCGGATAGAGGCGTGCCAGATCGTGCAGCAACCCGGCGACTCGGGCGCGCAGCGGGTCGACGCCGTGTGCGCGGGCCAGCCGTTCAGCCATCCGCGCCACCCGCACGACGTGCGCGTGGCGATGCCGCTGGCCCAGGTCCGCGCGCACCGCGCGCGCGGCGCGGGCGAAGCCGACGCCGTCGCGGATCAGTGGTGCAGCTCCCGCAAGACCGTTGCGCCGATCGGCCGGTCGGAGAGCGTCGCCGGTGCGTACGTGTCGTGCAGCGCGCTGCGCGCGGCGCGTTCGTCGAACGCGGCGTCGCCGCTCGGGATCAGCACGCGCGCGTCGCGCACGACGCCGAGCCGGTCGACGTCGAGCCGCAGCACGGTGGCGCGCGTACCGCCGAGGTCGACCAGCGTGGTGTGCCGCAGCACCGGCGCGCGGAACGGAAAGACCGGACCTTCCGGCAGCTGCGTGCGCACGTAGCCGAGCCGCAAGAGCGTGGCGCGATCGCCGACGATCACGTGCGCGAGCGTTTGCGTGCTCGCGTCGAACACCAGCACCGCGTCGGAGTCGGCCCCGCGGCGAAAGACGCGGAACGCGCCGCCTTCGGTCTCGGCGTCGGCCGAGAGCGCGTCGCCCGCCGCGTCGGCGGTCGTCGTGCCGAAGGTCAGCCGGTGCGCGAGACCGTCGTCGAGCGTGAGCGTGTACGTCGTGCCGGACGGAAACGCCAGGTCGACCGCGTGCACCTCGCCCGCGTCGTCGACGATCGCGTCGATGCGCGCGGGACCGTCGTCGAAGACGACGTGCGTGCCGTCGTCGGCCGAACGCACGCCGCGCGGCGCGCCGTACTGCCGCACCAGCGCGAGGACCGGCACGTGCAGCAGTGACTCGACCGGGGGTGCGGTCACGGCCGGCGCCGCATCTCCGCGTCCAGCGCGGCGCGCAGCGCGCGCAGCCGCGCCGCGTACAGCTCGCCCTTGAGGTTGCCGGCCCACATCACCAGCGCGTCCTCGCCGTTGTCGCTGTAGTAGCCGCGGCGCGTCGAGACGACCGTGAACCCGTACTTGCGATACAGCCGTTGCGCGGCGTCGTTCGTCGCGCGCACCTCGAGCGTGATCCACGAGGCACCTTGCGCGATCGCCTCGTCGAGCAGGCGCAGGAGCATCTCCTCGCCCAGCTTGAATCCGCGCCGGTCGGGGTCGACCGCGATGGTGGTGACGTGCGAGTCTTCGAGGATCACCCAGATCCCGCCGTAGGCGACGGTCTTGCCGTCGAGCCGCCCGACGAAATAGTGCGCGAGCTTGTTGTCGCGAATCTCGTTGGCGAACGCGTTCGCCGGCCACGTCGTCGAGAACGACAGCGCTTCGATTCGCAGCACCGCCGGCAGATCGTTGACCGTCATCGGCTCGATGACCATGCGCCGCGGCCCCTCGCCTCCCGCATCGGGACGATCGAGCTGTGCCTTCATTTCAACGGCGCTCCGCCCCGGGCTCCGCGCCCCCCACGCGTTCGCGTGGGGCCCCCGTGCGCGCGGGCCCGGCGACGTGGGGATCGTGGCGCGATTCCCCGCGGGGGCCCGCATTCAACGTGACCGCTGGGCTCTCGCCGTAGTCGGGGGCGAGCGCATGGGGGGTTGGGCTCGGGACGCGGTGGCGGGCGAGGAGCGCGATGGCGAGGGCGGGGACGTCCGCTCGAGGCGGCAGCACGCGCACGGTCCACCCGCGTTCGGCGATCTGCGCGAGCACGTCCTCCGTCCGGCCGGCCACCTGTAGCGGCCCGGGCGGTGAAGCGAGCAGGCGGTCGAGGACCTCGGCGATGGGGCCGCACGCGGTCCGGCTCTCCCCGGCGGCGCGCAACCGGGCGCAGATGATGCCGCGCCGGCCGTGCACGACGGTCAGCACCGGTTCGTCCGCGTCGTCCGGTTCGAGCGCGTCGTACGAGGAGATCCCGACCAGCGGGACCCGCGCGGCATAGGCCAGCGACTTCGCGTACGCGATCGCGATCCGCAGGCCGGTGAACGAGCCAGGGCCGACCCCGACCGCGATCCGGTCGAGGTCTCGCAAGCCCAGGCCGGCGGCGGTGAGCAGGGCGGTCAGCTCGGCGATGCCCGTCTCGAGGGCGTCTTGGCGGCCCGTCGCCACGGAGGTCGACGCCTCGCCTTGCAGCAGGGCGGCGGAGAAGCCGCCCAGCGCGGCGTCCAGGCCGAGAATCGTCACCGGCGCACGCTGACGGTGCGCGGACCCGCGCCCGCGCCCGCGATCGAGACCGTGACGTGCCGGGCCGGCAGCCAGTCCTCGGCGCGCTCCGGCCATTCGACCAGCACCAGGGCGTCGGCCCGGAACGCCTCGTCCAGACCGAGGTCGTTCAGCTCGCCGGGGTCGGCGAGGCGGTACAGGTCGAGGTGCTCGACGGTCGGCGTTCCGGGGTAGGTCTGGCGAAAGACGAACGTCGGGCTGGTGACCGCTTCGTCGTCGCCGTGCAGCGCACGGACCAGCGCGCGCACCAGCGTCGTCTTGCCGGCACCCAGCGGGCCGCGCAACAGCACGACGTCGCCGGGGCCGAGCGTGGCCGCCAGCGAGCGAGCAAAAGCGTCCAGCGCAGCGTGTCCGTCGAGGACGTTCTTTCGTTCAGTCAGAATAGGGGTAGGTGCTTCTGCGGATGAGTGACGTCCTCGTCGGGATCGTCGCCGGAGCGGTGTGTTCGGTGATCGCGGCGGCCTTCGAAGCCTCCGTGCTCACGCTGCGATTTTTCTCGCTGGGACACATCGGCGGTGGCCTCGGAAGCAAGCTGCTGATCATCGCCGTGGTGGGCGCCGTGGTCGGTGGGATCGTTGGTTTTCTCGTCGGTGCGCTCTTCAAGCAGCGCGACTCCGTGACCCGGTGACGGGCGGGAACCGCGCCGGCGCCGAGCACCTGGCGGCGCTGGACGCGCACCTCGAGTCGCACCTCGGCGAGGTGCGCCGCCGCGCGCAGGAAGCTCGCGATCAGCTCGGCGAGGCGATCGACGAGCTGGACCGCGCGGCCCATCCGCCGCGGGCGAGCGCGCCGCCGCCCGCGCGCGGTGCGTTCGACATGGACCTCGATCTCGATCTCGACATCACTGAACGATAGCCCCTAGAAAGAACCCGTGAACCCGAACGATTCCCGCCTCTCCGCCGTCGCCGTCGAAGAGGAGATGCGCGAGAGCTACCTCTCGTACGCGATGTCGGTCATCGCCTCGCGCGCGCTTCCCGACGTGCGCGACGGCCTCAAGCCGGTGCAGCGGCGCATCCTCTACGCGATGCGCGAGATGGGGATGGACCCCGGCAAGCAGCACCGCAAGTGCGCCGGTGTCATCGGCGAGGTCCTCAAGAGCTATCACCCGCACGGCGACTCGTCGGTGTACGACGCGCTGGTTCGCATGGCGCAGGACTTCACGCTGCGCTATCCGCTGATCGACGGGCACGGCAACTTCGGGTCGATCGATCCCGATCCGCCGGCCGCCTATCGGTACACCGAAGCGCGTCTGGCGCGCATCGCGATGGAGATGCTGGCCGACATCGAGCGCGAAACGGTCGATTTCGTCCCCAACTTCGACAACCAGACCGAAGAGCCGGTCGTGCTGCCCGCGCGCTTGCCGCAGCTGCTCGTCAACGGCAGCTCGGGCATCGCGGTCGGCATGGCGACCAACATCCCGCCGCACAACGTCGGCGAGATCTGCGACGCGATCGCGTACCTGATCGAGCACGACGGCCTGCCGACCAGCGACGACGAGCTCGACGAAGGGCTGCTGGCGCACGTGCACGGCCCGGACTTCCCGACCGGCGGCGTGCTGCTCGGCCGCGAGGCGATCCGCCAAGCCTACAAGACCGGCCGCGGTTCGGTCGCGCTGCGCGGCAAGGCCGAGATCGTCGAGGAGAAGGGCCGCCACCGCATCGTCATCAGCGAGGTGCCCTTCCAGGTCTCCGTCAACCGCATCCTCGAGTCGATCACCGAGGCGTATCAGGAGAAGCGGATCACCGGGATCACCGCGCTCCACAACGAGTCCAATCGCAAGGGGATGCGCATCGTCGTCGAGCTGCACCGCAGCGCGACGCCGCAAGTCGTGCTGAACCAGCTCTACAAGCAGACCCCGCTGCAGTCGAGCTTCGCGTTCAACATGCTCGCGCTGGTGCCGCATCGCGACTCGGCCGGCTTGATGAAGCAGACGACGGGCACCTCGACGGCGCTCGAGCCGCAGGTCATGGGCCTGCGCGCGCTGCTGCAGCACTTCATCGCGCACCGGCGCGAAGTCGTCACCCGCCGCGCGACCTACGACTTGCGCAAAGCGCAGGAGCGCGCGCACCTGGTCGAAGGCTTCCGGGTCGCGCTCGACAACATCGACCGCGTCATCACGATCATCCGCGAGAGCGACACGGTCGAGGTCGCGCGCGCCGCGCTGCAGGCCGAGCCGTTCGTCCTCTCCGACGCCTTCGCGCGCATGGCCGGCGCGGCGGCGACCCAGGACTTCCACCTCTCCGAGGTGCAGGCGGCGGCGATCGTCGACATGCGCCTGCGCACGCTGGTCGGCCTCGAGCGGCAGAAGCTCGAAGACGAGCACGCGCAGCTGCGCGCGACCATCGCCGACCTCGACGACCTCTTGGCCAAGCCGGCCCGTATCCTGGCCGTCGTCAAAGACGAGACGCTCGACCTCAAGAAGCGCTTCGCCGACAAGCGCCGCACGCCGGTCGAGGCGCTCGAGGGCGAGCTGGCGATCGAAGACATCATCGCCGACACCGACGTCGTCGTCACGGCGACGGTCGGCGGCTACATCAAGCGCGTCTCGGTCGACACCTTCCGCGCGCAGAACCGCGGCGGTCGCGGCGTCATCGGCATCGCCAACCTGAAGAAAGAGGACGTCGTCCGCAACTTCTTCATGGCGACGACGCACCAGTACGTCCTGTTCTTCACCAACAAGGGGCGCGCGTTCCGGCTGCGCGCCTACGAGATCCCCGACTCCTCGCGCCAGGCGCGCGGCACGGCGCTGGTCAACCTGCTGACGCTGCCGCCGGGCGAGCTGGTGACGGCCGTCTTCCCGGTTCGCGCGTTCGACACCGACGAGTACCTGGTGATGGTGACCCGCAAGGGCATCATCAAGAAGTCGCGGCTGGCGGAGTTCGAGAACGTGCGCCGCAACGGGCTGATCGCCATCGGGCTCGACGACGGCGACGAGCTGCTGGCGGTCGACCTCTCCGACGGCAACCGCGACATCCTGCTGGCGACGCACGACGGCATGGCCGTGCACTTCAGCGAGAAGGACGTACGACCGATGGGACGGCCGGCGCGCGGCGTCAAGGCGATCACGCTGGCCGACGGCGACGAGGTCGTCGCGATGGACGTCGTCGAGGACGAGCGCACCGAGGTGCTGATCGTGACCTCGCAGGCCTTCGGCAAGCGCACCCCGATCGACGAGTACCGCCACATCTCGCGCGGCGGCAAGGGCGTCAAGGCGTTCGCCAAGGAGAAAGAGATCGGCTACGTCGTCGACCAGATCTTGGTCGCGCCGGAAGACGAGCTGCTCATGATCACCTCGGCCAACCAAGTCATCCGCTTGCCGGTGAGTCAGATCCGGCGCGCGGGCCGTTCGACCAAGGGCGTGCGCCTGCAGCGACTGGCCGACGGCGACGAGGTCATCGCGATCACGAACTTGGGCCAGCAGACGAAGCGGGTCGAGGACATCACCGGCGAGCCGGTGACGACCGGCTAGGGGCTGGGCGTCGGCCGGCTGAGCAGATAGGGGCGCGCCGTGCGCTGCGGCGTCGGCGTCACCGCCGGCGCCGGTGAGGGCACGCTGCCGTCGTCGGCGTAGGCGCGGGTGAACGGAGCGCCGCTCTGCCAGGCGGATCCGTCGGCGAAGGTGACGCTGCGGATGCTGACGGTCTCGGTGCGCATGCGGCGCACCTGATCGGGCTCCGGCATCGTGCGCGCGAAGCACTCGTGCTCGACCAGCGCGCCCGGAGCGAACTTCCCGCCGAAGCGCTGGGTGAGCGCGGCGGCGTTGCCGTCGAACACCACCGGCCCGCCGGCGCCGTCACGGAACGTCGCATCGACGATCGTGCTGGTGATCGGCTGCGCGGTGACGTTGCGGAACGAGACACAGACGCGCACGATCGGACGGCCGTTGGTGTCGATCGCGCCGGCCAGGCTCGAGTCGGTGACGACGAGCGGCGCCGGACCACCGCGCTGCCAGCTCGCCGAGAACACCGCCAGCGGCGTGTCCGCGCTCGCCGCCGGTGCGAGCGCGAGCGCGAGCGACGCGATTACCGCCGCGCTCCGCAGCGCGGCCGTCATCGTACGTTGCAAACGTTGTCGACGATGATGACGGTGTTCTGGAGGCTGGCGCCCAAATTGCGGATGCGGTTCCCGGCGTCGAGATACGCCGCGCCCTGATCCGGTCCGTAGCCGACCTGGTAGGCGCCCGACGTCGGATCGAAGATCAGCTCGGCACAGCGGGTCGCGGCCGAGTTGAGCCCGTTGTTGTTGACCATCAGCGTGCAGTCGGAGGTGCGGTGGCCGTCGTTGGCCTGCTGCACGGCGACGTAGCACGCCGCCAGGGCGGACGCACCGGCTTCTTGGGCCGACGTCTTGTTGACGGCGGTGCCGTAGATGGTCTTCGAGCCCTGCGCCCAGGCGATCTCGCCGAAGGGCTGGCCGCCGTTGAAGTTGACGAAGCCGCCGCTCGAGTTGTTGCCGGTCGGCTGCGGGAACGGCGTCGGCCCGAACGGATTGGGGTTGGGGTTGGGACCGTTGGTGACCAACGCGACGTCGCTCTGCGTGGGCTGGGGACCGCTGTACGGCGAGCCGTCCGCGGCGTAGCGCTTGGTGAAGAGCGTCCCCGGCGTCCAGGTCGTGCCGTCGGCGAACTGCACCAGCTTCGGCGCGATCGTGAAGAACTGGATCGCGCCGATCGTGCGATCGTCCGGCAGCGGGAAGGTCATGCAAAAGTTCTCGATCGGGGTCGGCGGGGTGAACGTGCCGGTGCGCGTCCACTGCAGGAAGTTGCCGTTGCCGATCTGCACCGTGCGCTGGTTCCCGTCCAGGTAGTCGAAGCGGAATTGGATCGTCGCCGCCGGCCGATCGGCCAGGTTCCGGAACGAGAAGCAGGTCTGCATCTTCGGCTTCTGGTTGTCGGTGAAGTCGAGCTCGCTGCGCAGCGCGGCGCTGTAGACGAAGATCGGCGCGCGCAGCTCGGGAACGCGCAGGAAGGTCGCGTTGAACGGCTTGAGCTGCTGCACGAACGGCGTGCCGTCGAACGCGAAGGCGCGCGGGAACGTGGCGCCGCGCACCCAGGTCGTCCCGTCGGCGTAGCTCATCGCCGTGACGTCGATGGTGAAGTGCGACTGATCGTTCAGGCCGTCGAAGATCGTCGACGAGGCGGCGAACGTCCAGCACGACTGCGATCCGTTGTTGGTGTCGGAATACCCCGGCGCCGTCGGGTCGGGCGCGCGCACGAGCTCGCCGGACGAGAACGATCCGTTCGCGTTGCGGATCAGGTCGAGGCTCAAGCGCTCGCCGCCGAATTGGTCGCGCAGACCGAAGTGGAACTTCGCCGAGGTGACGTTCTTCGTGGTCAGGTTGCGGAACGAGAAGCACACGCGCGCGACCCCGCTCTGATTCGTGCTGCTCAACACGATGTTCGACGTTGCGAGCGGATCGCTATGGTCTTGCCGTGCGAACCGGGTGATGTCGGCCGACGCGGCGCCGGCCGGCAGCGCCTGGACCGCGGGGAATATGGCAAGCAGCGCGGCCGTGAAGGCGCACAACGTTCGCTTCATGACGAAGCGGTTCGCAGGGTGTGCCTCCCGTCCTGCCCTAGCGCGGCAACTGCCGGTGCCTGGGCGGCGCGAGGTAGGAGTGGGCGGCCGCGTCCCAGCCGGCGGCGCCGATACAGTTGGCGTAGAGCGCGTCGAGGAACGCGCGCAACTCGTCCGCGGGAGCGGCTGCGTCGCGGACGGTCGCGTACGGCAGCACCCATTCGCCCAGCGCCGCCGACCAGCTGGCCGCGGCCGGCGCCATCACCAACGTCTCGACCCCGGCCGGCTGCGGATAGATGTAGCCGTAGAAGAACGGCGGCGTCTGCTCGTCGCCGACGTACAAGCCGCAGTTCATCAGCTCGGCGTCGAGGTCGTATTTCAGCAGGTAGCCGCGGTCGAGCGGCGCGGGGACGTGCTTGCCGCTGAACAGCAGCAGCGCGAGGTCGAAGGCACCCCACCAGAACGGGATCCCCGAGCGGCCGAAGAAGCGCGAGCGCCACGCTGCGAAGACGTTCGCGGTCGCGGTCGCGGCCCGGAACCAGCGCTGCACCGCGTCCGGATCGTACGCGGCGGGACGGCGGTCGACGTCGAACGGCGTGGTGTCGGGGACTTCTTGCGGAACCGGCCGCAGTGAGACGGTGACCTCGAGCGCCGCCAGCGCCCCCAACAGGTCGGCGTAGATCTCGGCGACGGTCCGCGCGGGAACGAGCGCGATGCGCCGCTCCGCCCCGGTGCTGCATCGCAGCACGAGCTCGGAGGAGAAGACGTCGAGCACGCCTTCGAGGACCGTCGCGCCGTACGGCATCGCGCCGGTGGTCAGGCCGCGCGCGTTCAGGTACAAGCGCGTGAACATCCAATTCGGCTGCGTCGGCGAGAGCCCCACGCGCAGCTTGCCGAGCATCTGCGCGTACGCGTGCACGCTGCGCTTCGTCGCGGACCAGTGCGAGACGTCGAGGTCGGGCCAGGCGGAGCCGGCGGGCGGGTTGGATGGCATCGGCAGTCCCTCGGGCGGCGGGTCGCCGCTAGTTTGCTTGTTCTACTCGGCGAGTCAGGAGGCGAAACTCGTGACGGCGGGTATGGGTCGTTGGAGACGGAGGTATCGAACCGCTTCAATGTCAGCTCTTCCCGACGTCAGCCAATCCACGTTCCAGACCCAGGTGCTGGACGCCACGAACCCCGTGATCGTCGACTTCTGGGCCCCGTGGTGCGGGCCGTGCAAGATGCTCTCGCCCGTGGTTGAGAAAGTCGCCGGCCAATTCACCGGCAAGGTCGACTTCGTCAAGCTGAACACCGACGAGAACCCCTCGATTGCCGGCCAGTACGGCATCTCGGGCATCCCGTGCCTGGTGCTCTACAAGAACGGGCAGGCCGTGGATCGCATCGTGGGCTTCGTCCCCGAGCGCATGATCACGGACATGCTCAACCGGCATCTCGCCGCCGCCTAGCCGCTCCGCCCTTCCGGCGGTTCACCGCCTCCTCGACGAACCGCCGATCGCGCGGTTCGTCGCCCTGCTCGGCGCGCCGGTCGTGAAGACTCACCTCGTCGCCGCGCTCGACGCGGCGCGGGCGCTCCCGGCCACGCCGGCGCCCGATGCGATCCTGGCCGAGGCGCTCCGGCGCCTCGCCGGCGAAGCGCAACGCGGCCTGGTCGGCGTCCTCAACGGGACCGGCATCCTGCTGCACACCAACCTCGGCCGCGCGCCGCTGGCCGCCGCGGCGCTCGACGCCATCGCGACGACCGCGGGCGGCGCCTCGAACGTCGAATACGACCTCGCCGCCGGCGCGCGCGGGTCGCGCTACGACCGGCTCGGCGCACTGCTGCGCGCGGCGACCGGTGCGCAGGACGCGCTGGTCGTGAACAACGGCGCGGCCGCGGTGTTGCTGGCGCTCGACACGCTCGCGCGCGGTCCGGGGGGCGAACCGCGCGAGGTGATCGTCGCGCGCAACCAGCTGATCGAGATCGGCGGCGGTTTTCGCTTGCCCGACGTGTTGGCGCGCAGCGGCGCGCGACTGGTAGAAGTCGGTACCACCAACAAGGTGCGCATCGACGACTACGCGCGCGCGCTCTCGCCGCGCACCGCGCTGCTGCTGCGCGCGCATCCCTCGAACTTTCGTCTCGCCGGATTCACCAGCGAGGTCGGCGGCGCGGAGCTCGCCGCGCTCGGGGCGCGTGCCGGCGTGCCGGTGCTCGAGGACCTCGGCAGCGGCGCCCTGCACGACCTGCGCGAGTACGGGCTGCCGCGCGAGCGCACGGTGCAGGACGCCGTCGCCGACGGCATCGACCTGATCGCGTTCTCCGGCGACAAGCTGCTCGGCGGTCCGCAGGCGGGGATCCTCGTCGGCCGGACCGCCGCCGTCGCGCGCGTGCGGACGAACCCGCTGTTGCGCGCGCTGCGCGTCGGCGCGCCGACGATCGCCGCGCTCGGTGCGACGCTGCGCCTGCACCTCGAGCCGGGTGGGCGCGAACGGGTACCGCTGTACCGGATGCTGGCGGCCTCGCCGGAGGCCTTGCGGGCGCGCGCCGAGGCGCTGCGCGCGCGCCTGCCGGGGCTCGATCTGCGCGTGGTCGCGGTCGAAGGCTACGTCGGCGGCGGGACGCTGCCGCTGGCGCCGCTGCCCTCGATCGCGCTGGCGTGGCGGCCCGCCGGCGGCGGCCTCGACGCCGCGCTGGGACGACTGCGCGCCGGGACGCCGCCGCTGATCGCGCGGGCCGAGGGCGACGCCGTCGCGATCGACGTGCGCACGATACCACCCGAACGGGACGGGGACCTCGCGGCGCTGCTCGAAGCCGCGCAGTAGATGCACGTCGTCGGCACCGCTGGTCACGTCGACCACGGAAAATCCGCGCTGGTCCGTGCGTTGACCGGCACCGAGCCCGACCGTTGGCTCGAGGAGCGGCTGCGCGGGATGACGCTCGACTTGGGCTTCGCGCTGCTGCGCGACCCGGACGGGGTCGAGGCGGGGATCGTCGACGTTCCGGGCCACGAGCGGTTCGTGCACACGATGCTGGCGGGCGCTGCCGGCATGGAGCTGGTGCTGTTCGTCGTCGCCGCCAACGAGGGTGTGCGGCCGCAGACCGTCGAGCACCTCGCGATCCTTGACCTGCTCGGCGTGCGGCGCGCGCTGCTGGTGCTGACCAAGGCCGATCTCGTCGACGCGCCGACGCTGGCGGCCAGCGAAGCGGCGCTGCGCGCGGCGGTGCGCGGCACCTTCGCCGAAGACGCGCCGGCCATCGCCGTCTCGAGCGTGACCGGTGCCGGGCTCGACGCGCTGCGGGCGGCCGTGCGCGACGCGCTGCGGTCGCTGCCCGTGCGGCCCGCGCATGCGCCGGCGTTCCTGCCGATCGACCGCGTCTTCGCGCTTGCCGGACACGGCACCATCGTCACCGGCACGCTCACGCAAGGGACGCTGCGCATCGGTGACGTGGTGCAGGTCGACCCGCCCGGGCGCAGCGTGCGCGTGCGCTCGCTGCAAGTCTTCGGTGAAACGAAGAGCGAGGTCGCCGGCGGCGCGCGGGTGGCGGTGAACCTACCCGGCGTCGAGGTCGGCGAGCTGCACCGCGGCGCGGTGTTGGCCGACGCGAGCTTGTCGCCGCGCGCGGCCGTGCGCGTGCGCTTTCGCCCGCTGCCCGACGCGTTGCCGTTGCTGCGGCGGCGCACGCCGGTGCGCGCGCATCTCGGCGCGGCGGAAATTCTCGGCACGCTGGTGTTCGACGCGCAGCCCGTCGACCTCGCTGCCGTCGAGGCGACGCTGCACCTGCGCCGCCCGGCGATCGTCCATCCCGACGAGCCGTTCGTGGCGCGCGCGGTCTCACCGAAACGGCTGCTCGGCGGCGGCACCGTCGCCGGTGCGGCCGAGGTGCGCGCGGACGGCGTCGCCCCCGACGTCGCGGCCGTCTTGGCGGCGCTGAGCGCGACGGGTTTGGTACCGCGGTCGGCGGCCGAGCTGGGCGCGCGCGCGAACGTGCGCGAGGAACGCGCCGCGGACATCTTGGCGGACGCCGGCGCGCGCGGTGCGGCGCGGCGCGTGCAGCGGCCGACGGCCTACGTCGACGGCGACGCGGCCGACGCGTTCGGGTCACGCGTGCTCGGAGTCCTGGCGCAGCGCGAGCACGACGCGCCGTGGATTCTCGGTACGACCTCGCTCGCGCTGGCGCGCGCGCTCGAGATCGACGAGAGCGTGCTGGTGCGGCTGTTGGCGATCGAGGTCGACGACGGCCGCATCGCCAGCCGCGCCGGCTACTACGCGACGCCCGGACACGCGCCGCGGCTGACGGCGGAGCAGCGCGCGTTCTTCGAGCGGGTCGTCCCCGCCGACGCGGAGCAGCCGTTGCTGCCGGTCGCGCTCGACGCCGTCGTCGCCGAGCTGCGCCGCGCGCGCATTCCGGGACTCGCGCAGGCCTTCGACGCGCTGCTCGCGACCGGCGCGCTGGTGAAGGTCGCCGGCGACGTGTACCGCGGCGCGCAGGTGGCCGAGATCCGCAGCCGTCTGGAGACCGCGATCCGGCGCGAAGGACCGATCACCATGGCGCGCTTCCGCGACGCGGTCGGGACGACGCGCAAGTATGCCGTGCCGCTGATGGAATGGTTCGATGCGACCGGCGTGACCGTCCGCGACGGCGACCGGCGCGCGCTGCGCCGCCCCGACCGGGTTGCCGCGGTCTAGCCGCATGCGCTCGCGCGAGGACGATTTCACCACCGACGCGCGGGCGCTGGCCGAGACGCTGCCGGTCATCGTCTGGCACGCCGACGCATCGGGCGCCTACGATTACTTCAGCGCGGACTGGTACGCGTACACGGGGATCAGCGAAGAGGCGTGCGCGGGCAACGGCTGGCTGGCGTGCGTCCACCCCGACGACGCCGATCGCGCCGCCAACGCGTGGCGCATCGCGATCGACGTGCGCTTGCCGCTCGACGCCGAGTTTCGCGTGCGCCGCCGCGACGGCGCCTACCGGTGGTTTCTCTCGCGCGGCCAGCTGCAGAACGACGACGATCCCGCCTCGGCCTGGCTCGGCGCCTGCGTCGACATCGACGATCAGAAACGGATGGAGCTGCAGTTCCGCACCATCGCCGAGGTCGTCCCGCAGATGGTGTTCACCACCTTGGCCGACGGCGCGGTCGAATACGTCAACGCCGTGATGTACGAGTACAGCGGCAAGCCGCCGGCCTCGCTGACGGGCTGGAGCTGGCTCGACGTCATCCACCCCGACGACGTCGAGCACTACGTCGCGACGTGGCGTACCGCGCTCGAGCGCGGTGACCGTTTCGAGGTGCGGGTGCGCATGCTGCGCCGCGACGGTGACTACCGCTGGTTCCTCACCCGCGCCGTCGCCGTGCGCGACCCCTCGACCGGCGTCATCGCGCGCTGGTTCGGAACCGGCACCGACGTCCACGAGCTCAGCGGCGCGGCGGTGCGCAACGCGTTCGTCGCCCGCGCCGAGGACCTGTTCGCCAGCGAGCTCGACTCCGACGCGATCCTGCGCGCGGTGGTCGGCGCGGCGGTGGTCGCGTTCGCCGACTACTGCTTCGTCGACCTCGCCAGCGACGACGGGACGCTCGAACGGGCCGTCGTCGAGCATCGCGATCCGCGCCGGCGCGAGGCGCAGCAGCGTTCGATCGGCGAGCGCATTCCGATGGAACACCTCATCCACCCGGTCGCGACGGCCTGGCGCAGCGGCGAGAGCGTGCTGGTTCCGCGCATCGACGAGAGCTGGTGGAGGCGCGCCGCCGCGAGCGAAGCGCAGCTCAACCGCATGCGCGAGGAGGAAGTCGCCTCGCTGATCTGCGTGGTGCTGGCGGCGCGCGGACGCCGCTTCGGCGTGCTGACCTTCTGCCGCAACCGCGGCGCGGCCAGCTACAGCGAGTCGGACTTGGCGACGGCCGAAGACCTCGCGCGGCGGATCGGGCCCGCGCTCGAGAACGCGCGGCTCTACCAGGAGGCGCGCGCGGCGGCCGAGACGCAACGGCGCATCGCCGAACGCGAGGCGTTCTATGCGCGGCTGGGCGATCAGCTCTCGCGCACGCTGGATCTGCGCACGACGCTCGACACCGCGACCCGGCTGCTCGTCCCCGACTTTGCCGACTGGGCCGTCGTCAACCTGGTCGACGCCGACGACGAGCTGTACTTGGCGTCGACCGCGCATCGCGACGCGGCGCTCGAAGAGCGCGCGCGGCCGCTGCTCGGCTCGCGCTACATCGCCCGCCGCGCGACGACCGGATCGGCGCAGGTGGCGCGCTCGAACCGTCCGCTGCTCTCGGGCAACGTGCCCTCGCGCAACATCGAAGGCATCGCCGAGCCGTACCGCGCCACGGTCCGTCAGTTCGGCGTCACCTCGTCGATCGTCGTCCCGGTCGCGTTCGGCGGAATCGTGCGCGGCACGATCGCGGTCATGTACGACCGCACCTCGGGCCGCGAGTACAGCGACGACGACGTGCCGGTGATGGTCGAGGTCGCACGGCGCATCGCGCCGGCGATCGGCAACGCGGAAGCCTACGAGCGCGAGCGGCGCGTCGCGCGCACGTTCCAAGCCGCCGCGCTGACCACCGAGCTGCCGCGCGTGCCCGGGATGGCGTTCGACGCGCTCTACGAGGCCGGCCGCAGCGAAGCGCTGCTCGGCGGCGACTGGTACGACGCCTTCCGCCTCCCCGACGGGCGGATCGTCGTCTCGGTCGGCGACGTGGCGGGCAGCGGGCTCGACGCGGCGGCGACGATGGCGGCGATCCGGCAGAGCTTGCGCGGCGTGGCGGCGATCGACGCCGATCCGTCGGTCATGCTCGACGCCGCCGATCGCGTGCTGCGCTCGCAGACGCGCGACCGCTTCGTCACGGCGTGGGTCGGCGTGCTCGACCCGCTATGGGAGACGCTGGTCTGCGCGGGCGCCGGACATCCGCCGCCGCTGCGACGGCTGCGCGACGGCAGCGTCGACGCATTGCCCGGCGGCGGCTTGCCGCTGGGCTTGCGCGAGCGCGGTCAGGACGGCTCGCAGCGCATCGCACTGGCGCCCGGGACGACGTTCTTGCTCTACACCGACGGTCTGGTCGAAGCGGGCCGCGATTTGTTGGCCGGCGAGCTGGCGGTGATCGCCGCGCTGGCCGAGGCCGACATAACCGCCGCGCCGGCCAAGTCGATCCACGACGCCGTGCTCGGCAACGCGGGCGCGATCGACGACGTCGCGCTGCTGGTGGTCGCGTACGGCGAGTCGCTGAGCGCGCTCGGGGGCGGCCGCGGCGCGCGCCACTGGCGCTTCGACGCTGCCGACGGCGAGGTCGCCGCGGCGGTGCGCGCGGAGATCGCCGCCGCGCTGGCGGCCCGCGACGTCTCGCCTGCCGACGGCGTGACGGCCGAGCTCATCTTCACCGAACTGGTCGGCAACGCGCAGCGCCATGCGCCCGGGCAGGTCGACGTCGCGCTGGACCTGAGCGGCGAGCAGCCGGTGCTGCACGTGGTCGACGGCGGCGGCGGCTTCCGCCACAACGCGCGGCTGCCGGCCGACGCGCTGGCCGAGAGCGGTCGCGGCCTCTACATCGTCGCCTCGTTCGCGGACGAGTTCGCGGTCAGCCGCGCGCCGAGCGGCGGCGCGCACGTGCGTGCCGTGCTGCGCGGCCGGTTGCGCCAACCCTCCGACGCTTAGCGCGCGGCTTCGATGGCGGCGTAGATGCGGCGGCGCCGCGCGCGCGCGGACTCGCGCGCGCCGTCGCCCCAATAGCGCAGGTCGGCGTCGGCGTCGAGCGCCGCGATCGCCTCGCCGGCGTCGAGGTCGGGGACCACGCTGCGCGCGACCGCGGCGAACGTGCGCAGGCCACCCAGATCGGCGCTCGCGAGCGGTCCGGTGGCGGCCCAGCGCGGGCCCAGCGCCAGCTCGACGGCCGCGTCGACGTCGCGCGCGTCGGCGACGCCGCTGGTGACGAGCGCCGCCGCTTCGCGCAACAGCGCGAACTGCAGCCGGTTGATGAGGAAGCCGGTGGCCGCCAGCCGCAGCCGCAGCACGCGCATCGAGATCTCGCCCAGCCAGCGCTCGACGGTCTGCAGCGCGGTCGCGTCGGCCTGCGTCGGCGCGATCAGCTCGGTCAGCGGCACCAGCGTGACCGGATGGACCATGTGCGCGACGATGACGCGGCCGGGGTTGGCGAGCCCCTCGCCCAGCACGTCCGGCGGGAACGACGAGGTGCCCGACGCGATCGGCACGTGCTCGCCGATCACCGCTTCCAGCTGGCGATAGAGCGCACGCTTTTGCTCGAGGTCTTCTTGGATCGTCTCGGCGACCAGCTCGGTGTCGGCCACCGCGTCCAAACCGACCGCGATGCGCACGCCTTCGCCCTGCATCCCGCTCTCGCGCGAGGCGTCGTCGAGCGCCGTCCGCCCGCGCGCGGCGTCGCGCGCGATCAACGTCGTCTCGCAGCCGTAGGCGGCGCAGCGCAAGGCCAGCTGCGCGCCCATCGTGCCGGCGCCGACGATCGCGACCCGCATCAGACCGCCACCGCCAGGCGCGCGTCTTGCTCGCGGCGCAGCCGCCACAAGAACGAGTCGTCGTCGAAGGTGACGTCGCCCTCGCCGATCGGGTGATCGGCGGGCACGTCGCGCGTCAGCCGTAAGCCGTGCGCGAGGCCCATCGGCACCAGCCGTTCGGCGCGCGCTCGGGTCGCCGGCACGCACGACCCGTAGACCGCGTAACCGCCTTCGCCGTCGATCAGCTCGCCGGCGCGCAGCGCGCGCCGCGTCGCGCACACGACCTCGCCGCGCTGGCCCGCGTACGGTGCGCCGGTCGGCTCGCCGCGCAGCGCGACGGAGGCGATCGAGACCCCGATCTCCAGGCCGATCAGATGATACGGACGCCACATGGCCGCGTAGCGGCCGCCGGGATCGGTCGCGACGCCGTACTCGCCGAAGCACCGGCGCGCGTAGTCGCTCTCGGCGGTGAAGGTGACGTACACGCCCCAGCGCAGGTGGTCGTCGACGAAGCTCTCGTCGTCGCGCACGCACGAGACGACGTCGACCATCCCCGCGCGCGGCAAGATCCCGCCGTCCTCGCGCGGGCGCAGCAGCGTGGGCAGCTCGTACGTCGAGGCCGGCACGAACGAGAGACCGTCGTCGGGGACGTCGAGTCCGGTCGCGTTGGCGACCGCGACCATCTCGATCGCCGACTTCGTCCCGTCGAGGAACGAGTTGAACATCTTGGCGTTGAACCCGCCGTTCGCGATCTGTTCCGCGGTGAAGCCGTAGTAGCCGAACGCGGTGTCCGGCGTCGAGCGGCGGTAGAGCGGGGCGAACTTGGTGCCCTTGCCGGCGGCGACGACCGCGAAGCCGCAGGTGCGCGCCCAGTCGACCAGCTCGCAGATGATCGCCGGCTGGTCGCCGTAGGCCATCGAGTAGATCGCACCGTTCTTGCGCGCCAGCTCGTGCAGCGCCGGGCCGACGACGACGTCGGCTTCGACCGTCACCATCACGACGTGCACGCCGCGCTCGAGCGCGCGATAGGCGTGCAGCGCGCCGGCTTCTTCGTGACCCGTCGCTTCGATCAGCACGTCCAGCTCGCAGGCCGTCGCCGTCTCGCCGCCGGCGACCAGCGCGGTGCGCCCCGAACGCGCCACGTCGTTGGCGGAACCGCTGCTCGTCGCCTCGGCGAACGCGTCGCGCGGCCAACCCGCGGCGACCGCCGCGTCGCGTGCGCGACCGACGTCGAGGTCCGCCAAGACCGCGAGCCGCACGCCGGTCATCGCGCGCAGCTGCGCCAGGATCATAGTGCCGAACTTGCCGGCGCCGACCAGACCGACGCGAATCGGCCGGCCGGCCGCCTCACGTGCGGCCAAGCCTCGAGCGAGGTTCATCGGCCCGAGTTGCGCTCCCGGGCGCGGCCGAACCTGCGCGGCCGCCGCACGGCCGCGCTCCTAGCCGGTCGTGTGGGCGCCGTCGCGCAGATGGGCCAGGATGATGTCGCGGCTGCCGACCAGGTGGCGCTCCAGGCGCGCTGCGGCCGCGTCGCCGTTGCCGTGCGCGACGGCGTGCGCGATCGCCTCGTGGTCGTCCCAGACGGCGGTCGGATAGGTGGCCAACTTCAGGTAGGCGTGCATGACGCGCATGATCTGCGACCACTGGCTGCCCAGGATGCCGATCAGATGCGGGTTGTGCGACGCGGCGGCGAGGTCGGCGTGGAAGTCGCGGTCGAGGTGGAACAGCGTCGCCAGCGCGCCGTCGGCGTGCGCGGCGGCCGCCGCGTCGGCTCGCTCGCGGGTCGCCTCGCGCAGGTCGGCCAGGCGCTCCGCGCCGCGCCGCGCGGCGAGCGTCTCGAGCGCCAGCCGCACGTCGTAGAGGTCGACCACGTCCTTGGGCGAGAGCGGCCGCACGATCGTCCCGCGATGCGGGCTGATGATGACCAGCCCCTCGCCTTCGAGCGCGCGCAGCGCTTCGCGCAGGGGAATACGGCTGATCCCGAAGCGCTCGGCCAGCTCCTCCTGAACCAGCCGCTCCCCCGGCTGGTAGCGCCCGGTCAGAATCGCCTCGCGCAAGGCGTCGACGACGCCTTCGAAGCGGGTCTCCGGCCCCCGAGGGGACGATACGGCCATGGGTTCTGTATACGACCTTCGCGCAGGGATTGCCCTTGGCACCCGCCTATTGTATACAATCGGTACGCAACGGAGGACCGCCCCATGCAGACGCCCGTGAAGCCGATCACCGTCGACGAGCACCGCGAAGAGTGGGAGCAGCTGACGCTGCTGCCGTTCATCGAGCGGCGACCGGAATCGCGCGAGGTGTTCCGCACCCTGGGCGGGGTGCCGCTCGAGCGCGTCTATACACCGGCCAACCTCGCCGAGCACGACTATCTGCGCGACACCGGCTTCCCCGGCGCCTTCCCGTATACGCGCGGCCCGTACCCCACGATGTACCGCGCGCAGCCGTGGACGATGCGCCAGATCGCGGGCTACGGAACGGCCGACGACACCAACGCGCGCTTCCGGTACCTGATCGCGCAAGGCCAGACCGGCATCTCGGTCGACTTCGACATGCCCACGCTGATGGGCTACGACTCCGACGACGCGCGCAGCGAAGGCGAGGTCGGCCGCGAGGGCGTCGCGATCGACAGCGTCGACGACATGCACGACCTCTTCGCGGGGATCGACCTCGAGCAGATCTCGGTCTCGATGACGATCAACCCGTCGGCCTGGATCCTGTTCGCGATGTACTTGGTCGTCGCCGACGAGCGCGGCTTCGATCGCAAGAAGCTCTCGGGGACGATCCAGAACGACATCATCAAAGAGTACGTCTCGCAGAAGGAGTGGGTCTACCCGCCACGGCCGGCGATGCGGATCGTGCGCGACACGATCACCTACTCGACGGCGGGGCTGCCGCGCTACAACCCGGTCAACGTCAGCGGCTACCACACGCGCGAGGCCGGCAGCACGGCCATCCAAGAGGTCGCGTTCACGCTGGCCGCCGGGATGGCGTACGTCGACGAGGTCGTCAAAGCCGGCGTCGACGTCGACGACTTCGCGCCGCGGCTCTCGTTCTTCTTCGTTTCGCAGATCGACTTCTTGGAAGAGGTCGCCAAGTTCCGCGCCGCGCGCCGCATCTGGGCGCGCGTGATGAAGGAACGCTTCGGCGCCCGGAAGCCCGAGTCGATGCGGCTGCGCTTCCACACCCAGACGGCCGGCGTCTCGTGCACCGCGCGCGAGCCGCTCAACAACATCGCCCGTACGGCGATCGAAGGGCTGGCGGCGGTCCTGGGCGGCACGCAGTCGCTGCACACCAACGGCTACGACGAGGCGCTCTCGATTCCCAGCGAGGCGGCGATGAAGATCGCGCTGCGCACGCAGCAGATCATCGCCGAGGAGACCGGCGTGGTCGGCACGATCGACCCGCTGGCCGGCTCGTACGCGATCGAGGCGCTGACGGACGAGATCGAGCGCGGCGTCTTCGCCTACTTCGACGAGGTCGACAAGCGCGGCGGCGTGGTCGCCTGCATCGAGGACAACTTCTTCCAGCTCGAGCTGGCGGAAGCGGCCTACGACCTGCACCTGCGCAAGGATCGCGGCGAGCGGCAGATCGTCGGCGTGACCAAGTACCGCGACGACTCGGCCAACCCGGCCGTCGAGCTGCACACGATCGACGAGGCGGCCGCGCAGCGGCAGCTGGACCGGCTGCGCCGTACGCACGAGACGCGCGACGATGCGGCCGTCGCGGCCGCGCTGGCGGAACTGGTGCGGGTCGCCAAGACCGACGAGAACCTGATGCCGCCGACGATCGCGGCCGTCAAGGCGCGCGCCACCGAGGGCGAGATCATCAACGCGCTGCGGCCCATCTTCGGCAGCTACGTCGAGAAGCCGGTCTTTTGATCGGTCATCGCGTCCAGCGCGACCTGGCGCGCGCGATCTCCGCGGTCGAGAACGGCATCCTGCCGTTCGCGGTCGCGCTCGAGCGCGTGCGCGCGGCGGCCGGCAGCAACGGGACGCCGCATCATGCCGACGTCATCGGCGTGACCGGGCCGCCCGGCGCCGGCAAGTCGACGCTGGTCGACCGGCTGATCGAGGGCTTGCGCGCGCAGGGCCAGACCGTGGCCGTGATCGCGGTCGATCCGTCATCGCCGTTCACCCGCGGCGCCGTGCTCGGCGATCGCGTGCGCATGCAGCGCCACTCGGGCGACGCCGGCGTCTACATCCGCAGCATGGCCTCGCGCCAGGCTGGCGGCGGCCTCGCGCCCGCGACGCGCGACGCGGTGCGCTTGGCCGAAGCGGCCGGCTTCGACGTGGTGCTGGTCGAGACGGTCGGCGTCGGCCAAGTCGAGCTGGAGATCGTCGCGGTCGCCGACGTCATCGTCGTCGTCACGGTCCCCGCGCTGGGCGACTCGGTGCAGACGATCAAAGCCGGGCTGACCGAGATCGCCGACATCTTCGTGGTCAACATGGCCGACCGGCCCGGCGCGAACGCGACCGCGGTCGATTTGCGCCACATGGTCCGCGAGAGCGCGCGCGACATTCCGGTGCTGCAGACGATCGCGCCGGACGCGACCGGCGTCCCCGAGCTGCTCGCCGCGATCGACGTCAAGCGCCGCGCCGGCGAGTCGAACGCGGTGCGCGCGGTGCGCTTCGAGATCGTGCAGCGCGTGCGCGACCGCGCCGTCGCCGGCGCGCTGGCGGCCCTGGACTCACCCGACGGCGCCGCCGTGCTGGCACGGCTGCGCGAGCACGACATCAACCGGAGCGACGCGATCGACGCGTTGCTCGCGATCCTGGGAGGACCCGTGCATGCCCATTAAGGTGCTCGTCGCCAAGCCCGGCCTGGACGGCCACGACCGCGGCGCGAAGATCGTCGCACGCGCGTTGCGCGACGCTGGCATGGAGGTCGTCTACACAGGCTTGCACCAGACGCCGGAGATGATCGTGAACGCCGCGGTGCAGGAGGACGTCGACGTCATCGGCGTGAGCATCCTCTCGGGCGCGCACATGACGATCTTCCCGCGCATCATGGACCTGCTGCGCGAGCGCGAGGTCGACGACATCGTGGTCGTCGGCGGGGGCGTCATCCAAGAAGAAGACGTGCCTAAGCTGCACGACGCTGGCGTGCGCGCGGTCTTCACCGCCGAAGCCTCGACCCAAGAGCTGATCGACGGGATCGAGCGCGTCGTGGCGGAGTTCGGCCGCGACCGCGCGCGGCGCGAAGCCGCCGCGCGCTGAGATGGAGGCCGCCGAGCACCTCGCGCACGCGTTGCGCGCGCGCGGCGTGACCCGCGTCTTCGGTCTCGAAGGCGGGCACATCCAGCCGCTGTGGGATCACCTCGCGCGGCTAGGCATCGCGATCGTCGACGTGCGCGACGAGCGCGCCGCCGTGCACATGGCCCACGCGCACGCCGATCTGCTCGGCACGGTCGGCGTCGCCTGCGTCACCGCCGGTCCCGGCGTCACCAACACCGTCACCGCCGTCGCCAACGCCAACGTCGCCGGCGTCCCGGTCGTCGTGATCGGCGGCGCCGCCCCCACGGCGCAAGACCACATGGGCCCGCTGCAAGGCATCCCGCAAGTGCCGATGATGACGCCGATCACCCGCTTCGCGCGGACCGTGCGCGCCGCCGAGCACGCCGTGCGCGAGCTGGACCTGGCTTTCGGCGCGGCGCTGGGCGACCGCGGCGAGCGCGGCGCGGCCTACATCGAGTTCCCGACCGACGTGCTGCGCGCCGACGTGCCGGCGCCGTTGGTGCTCGACGAGTTCCGCGTCATGCGCATGCCGCGCCGCGTCGCGCCGGACGCGGCCGCGGTCGTGGAGGCCGTCGAACGCTTGTGGACGGCGCGCCGTCCGGTCGTCGTGACCGGTCGCGGCGCGCGCGGCGCGGGCCCCGAGGTGCGCAAGCTGCTCGACGTGCTCGGCGCGCTCTATCTGGACACGCAGGACAGCCGCGGCCTGGTCCCCGACGAGCATCCCGCGGTGGTCGGCGCACTGCGCGGCGCGGTGATGGGTGAGGCCGACGTGGTGCTCACGGTGGGGCGCAAGCTCGACTATCAGCTCGGCTACGGTTCGCCCGCCGTCTTCCCGCACGCCACCTTCGTACGCGTCGCCGACGACGTGTCCGAGATCGCCGACAATCGCCGTGGCGAGCCCGAGGTGTTCGCGACGCCGGCTCTCGCGCTCAGCGCGATCGTCGCCGCCGCCGCGGGCCGTACGCCGGCCGTCGATCGCGAGTGGGCCGCGCAGATGCGGGTCAAGCACGAAGAGCGCGCGCGTGCCTACGACGCCAAGCTGGCCTCGGCACCGGCCGGTGCCGACGGGCGCATGCACCCCAACCGTATCTTCGCCGCCATCCGCGCCGTCGTCGACGACGACGCGATCGCGATCGCCGACGGCGGCGACATCCTCAGCTTCGCGCGGCTCGGCCTCACCCAGCGCACCTATCTCGACTCGGGGACGTTCGGGTGTCTGGGCGTCGGCGTCCCGTTCGCGATCGCCGCCGCGCTGGCGTCGCCGGATCGAACGGTCGTCTCGGTCAACGGTGACGGCGCCTTCGGGTTCAACGCGATCGAGCTCGACACCGCGGTGCGGCACAACGCGCGCGCGGTGTTCATCGTCGCCAACAACGCGGCCTGGAACATCGAGCGCTACGACCAGGAGCTCAACTACGGCGGCCGCATCGTCGGCACCGAGCTGCGCGACTCCGACTACGCCGGCCTCGCGCGCGCGCTGGGCGCGCACGGCGAGACGGTGACCGACCCTGCCGAGCTGGAAGGTGCGCTGCGGCGCGCGATCGCCAACGCGCCGGCCCTGCTCGACGTCAAGGTGACCCGCGACGCCGTCTCGTCCGACGGCGGCAAGGGCCTGGGCTACGTGCCGACCTATCAGCCGCTCTCGGCCTGGGACGAGGCCGAGCGCCGCCGCCGCGAACCGGAGCACTCGCTGTCATGAACCTCACTCGTGATCCGGTCGCGGCGATGGAGTCGTGGTCGTGGCCGCCACGCTACGACGAGGCGTACCTCCCGCCCGGCGACCAGCGGTACTGGCATCCGCATCGCGAGACGATGCCGCCCGCGGAACGCGACGCCGCGATCGCGGTGCGGCTGCGCGAGGTGATGCGGCATGCGCAAGCGACCTCGCCGTTCTACCGCAAGAAATGGGCGGACGCCGGCATCGACGTCGAGGCGATTCGCACGCTGGAGGACTTCGAGCGCGTTCCGGTCGTCACCAAAGCCGAGCTGCGCGCCGCGCAGATCGCGCACCCGCCCTACGGCGATTACCTGTGCGTGCCGGAGTCGGAGATCCACCACATCCACGGCACGTCCGGGACGACCGGCAAGCCGACGGCGTTCGCGATCGGCCGCGACGATTGGGCGACGATCGGCAACAACCACGCGCGCATCCTGTGGGGGATGGGCTTCCGGCCCGGCGACACGATCTTCTTCGGCGCCATCTTCTCGCTGTATCTCGGCTCGTGGGGCGGGATGCTCGGCGCGGAGCGAATGCGCGCGCGCAGCTTTCCGTTCGGCGCCGGCGCGCAAGGGATGACCGCGCGCGCGGCCCAGTGGCTGGCGATGGTGAAGCCGGCCGGCTTCTACGGCACCCCTTCGTACGCGCTACGCTTGGCGGAAGTCGCGCGCGAGGAGGGCTACGATCCGCGCGAGTTCGGCTTGCGCACGATGTTCTTCTCCGGCGAGCCGGGCGCGTCGATCCCGTCGGTGCGCGATCGCATCGAGGACGAGTTCGGCGCGCGCGTGATCGACTCGGGGACGATGGCCGAGATGACGCCGTGGGCGACGGCTGCCGGCACCGCGCAGACGCACGAGGGGATGCTGCTGTGGCAGGACATCGTCTATCACGAGGTGTGCGACCCGGCGACGTACCGCCGCGTGCCGTACGGCCAACAGGGCACGCCGGTCTACACCCACCTCGAGCGCACCTCGCAGCCGATGATCCGGCTGCTCTCGGGCGATCTCACCCACTGGGTGATGGAAGACAACCCCTGCGGCCGCACCTATCCGCGGCTGCCCAAGGGCGTCTACGGCCGCATCGACGACATGTTCGTCATCCGCGGCGAGAACGTCTATCCCTCGGAGATCGACAACGTCTGCAACGCGACGCCGGGCTACGGCGGCGAGCACCGCATCCACATCACCCGCGAGCGCACGATGGACGAGCTGCTCGTTCGCGCCGAGTACACCGCCGACGTCGCCGCGCGCGGCGAGCAGCGTGCTTTTGGCGAACGGCTCGCCGAGCAGCTGCGCAAGGTGCTGGGCGTGAGCGCGAAGGTCGAGCCCGTGCCGCCGGCGACCTACGAGCGAACCGACTTCAAGGCGCGCCGCGTCGTCGACGACCGCGACCTCTACGGCAAGGTCTACGAAAAGACGAAGGCCGGCGCCTGAGCGCCGGCCTTCGCCGGTTCTACCGGTCTGCCACGCTCAGCAGCAGTCTTCGCTGAGCGAGTAGTACCCGCCGACGTAGAACTGGTAGATGTTGAACGTGCCGGTGGTCGCGGGGTTTCCGGCGTTCCCCACGTCATCCGCCGGGAGCGTGTAGTTCAACACCCACGAGGCGACGTCGAAGGGAGCCGCGATCGAGGTCGACGCGCTCCATCCGTCGGGCACGAGGTTCTCCGTGTACGTCTGACCGTTGGTTCCGGTGAACGTGACGGTGACGATCGCGTCTTGCGGCAGTTGGGAGGTGAAGTAGAACGTCGCGCGAGCCGGGACGTAAGCCGTGATCGGGAACGGGGCGGCCGCCGTCGCGGTCGACGAGACAGTCCCGGTCAGCGAGCCCGACACGGCCGACGTGTTGTTCGCCGGGATGTTGTAGGTCACGGTGTAGTCGCCGCCGCAGCACGGGCTCGGATCCTGGACGATCGACTGCGTCGCGCCGGTTGCGCCGGGTTGCCAGTCATAGACGCCGATCGCATTGCCGGGATCGTCGAAGGCGCCGCCGACGTTGATCGACGTCGTGGTCGGTGTCGACGCCGGCGCGCAATTCGAGGGGGAGCAAACGTCGATCTGCGAGACCGGGATCGCGAAGGCGTTCCAACTGTCGAACGTCATCGTGATGACGTCGCTGGTCGGATCGCTGGGCGGCGAGAGATAGACCTGCTGCTCGCTGAACGTACCGTCGTTGATCACGCCCGATGTGACGCAGTCTTCGACGCAATCGATCTCGTACTCGGGAACGGCGCCGGCGGCGTTCGCGCCGGGCAGCGGGGAGAAGCCGAAGTACCCGTAGTTTTCGTACCGGCCCGGTGCCTGGCCGAAGTCCGCCGCTTGCGCGTCGACGATCGAGACGTTGGCGGCGGTGCTGGCCAGGGTCAGCGCTTGCGTGCTCGCGCCCGGAGCTTCACCGCTGATCGAGATCGTCGCGCCCTCGTAGTCAGGCGTGGTCGGGGGCGATTGCGGGCGGCGGACGCCCTGCCCATGGCGCGTGGTGGCTGCGGCGCTTGCGCGGCGGCTGAACGCGGCTTTGCGCATGATGCTGGTATTGTAGTTGCCGCCGGCAACGCCGTTGTGCGCGCCGATGATGATGTGACCGCCGTAGACGTTGCGCAACGTCACGGTTCCGCTGGCCGCATCGAAGATCCCGGCGGTCACAATCGTCGGTTGCGCGTCGCCGTAGCCGGCGCTGGGGCCGCTGAACGGCAACTGGCCGGTCTGCAAGCCGCAACTGAACTCGGTACAGCCGGTGGTCTCCGGCGCGCCGATGATCGACGTGGTGCTGTAGGCGCCAAGGCCGCCGCTGTTGAGTCCGGGGCTGCCGGTGAAGGTGACGTCGAGGCCGTACAGGACGGCGAACGACAACGCGTTGTACGCCAGGTCGTTCTCGTCTTTTTGGGTCGAGTCGTAGGTGATCGAGAACTCTTGCGCTCCGGACGCGCTGACGGTGACGTCGCGCTCGTAGGCCGTCGCCAGGTTCTCGGTCAGCGTCAGGAGGGCCGTCGGGTCGTAGAGCTGCGTCTGGCTGTCGACGGCGACGTTCTGCGCGGCGATCTTGGTGGCCAAGTCGCTCGCGAGCGTCGTGTCGTTCTCGATATCGTAGGTCGAGAGCGCGCCGATCGAGAGCAGCGACGCCGCCACCTCGACGACCTGGGTGCTGGCCGTGCTCAGGTTGGTCGTCGCGCTCCCGCTGCCGACGTTGACGAAGGTCGCCAGCGATCCGATCGCCGACTTCGAGCCGTCGTTGGCGATCGCGTAGAACTCGAACACGACCCAGTCGTTGTTGGCCGGAACGACGTTCGAGAACGTCTCCGAGACCGCGACCGTACCGTTGGACTGCAGCGGAACGGTCTGGGTGTTGGTGACCGGGATGGCGCTGGCCGAACCCTGGTAGAGCGTCCCGTTGATCTGGACGCTGACGATCTGCGTGCCCGAGGCCTTCAAGCGCCGCACGCTGGTGCGCTGCTTGGCCGTGGCGTTCTTGTTGTAGAGCGCCGGCAAATTCGCGGTGTTGATCGTCGCGTTGGCCGTGACGGTCGAGCGACCGTTGCTGGTGGGGATCGGAATGCCGCTGCCGGGACTTCCGGGCGAACCGCCGCCGGACGAGGGGATGGCGTGGCCTCCACCACCGCCGCAACCGGCGAGCATGGCGGCCAAGGCTGCCGCGCTGAGGATGCGTTTCACTGCGATACTCCTAGAGTGAGGGGTGGGAAGGGACAGCCGCCGAGGTCGCGCTCGGCGTGGGGATCGGGATCGGCGAGCTGCCGATCGGGACCCCGGTGCCGGTCGGCGTCGGGACGGGGACGGGCGAGCTGCTGATGACGACCTGCGGCGCCGGGGTCGGCGTCGGGGTGGGTGTCGGGGTCGGGGTCGGCGTGGGGGACGGCGTGGGGGTCGGCGTCGCGGACGCGCTGGCGGTCGCCGTCGGCGTCGCGCTCGGCGAGACGCGGGGGGTTGCCGTCGGCGTGGGGGTCGGCGCCGGACGGTTCTGCGGCGGGGGCGTCCCGTTGCCGCACGCCGCTATGCAGGCGGCGACGAGCACGCCTAGTCCGAGACGTACAGTGGTGCCGTGAAGGACGGAACGCACGTGCGGAAGGGCCTTTCTCACAAAAGGGATGACGCGCGAGCCGGAGACCGGCGCGCACGCGTCCCCTACCATCCGCCCGGATGAGCCCGCCTTCCTTGTATTGCGCACTGCCGAGCGGACAATTCTATCCGTCTCGTGAGGAAGGAGGGAAACGGGAAAGGCCGGCGCTCGCGCGCCGGCCTCCCTCCTGCTCTTTGCTGCTTGCTCGAGCGTCAGCAGCAATCTCCTGAAAAGTACTGGGTGAAGTAGTCTCCGGCGCTCATGCCTTCGATGTAGAACGTCCCGGTGGTCGCCGGGTTTCCGCCGTTCTGGACGTCCGCCGCCGGAATGGTGTACGTGAGCGAAAAGCTCTTGACGACGATCGGCTGCGCGATGCTGCTGAACGCGAACGTGGTTTGCTCGTCGTTGGTGTTCGTCGCCGAGTACGTGTTGCCGTTCGAGTCGGTGAGCTGCAGCGTCATCGTCATGTTGCTGGGAATGCTGGCCATGTCCAGATAGACGTACGCGCGCGCAGGCACCCACGGCTGCAGGTTCTCGGTGTCGCTGCCGGTGACCGCGCCGGTGGTCGAGCCCGTGTTCCCGGCCGGGATCGCATACGTGACGCCGTACGCCGCCTGGGTGCCGCACCACGGGCAAGGACTGGTGGTTGCGGCCGCCACCGACTGCGTTCCGGTACCGGCTGCCCAACCGTATACGGCGATGTTCGTGCCCGGGTCGTCGAACGCGGCTTGCACCGAGATGGGCGACGTGCCGGTCAGCGGCGAGCAGTTGGTCTCCGAGCAGATGCTGATGTTCGCAGGCGTCAGCCCGAACGCGTTCCAACCGTCCACCAGCATCGTTTCGGCGTTGTTGGCGCCCGGCGGCGAGAGTGACGTGTCGGTGCCGCCGTCGTAGTCGACCAACCCTTGCGTATCGCAGGTGTTGCCGATGCAATCGATGACGTAGATCGGAACGTTGCCCGCGGCGTTCGCGAGCGCCGTCGGCTGGAAGTAGTAGTAGCCGGTGTTGCCCCCGCCGAACGCGGCGGCCTGTGCGTCGATGACCTGCGGGTAGGTGGTGCTCGCGCCGACCAGCGTGTTCTGCAGCGTGAGCGTCTGCGCGATCGGGCCCGGCGCCTCGCCGGCGATCGCCTGCGTCGCGCCGTAGGCCTGCGTGGTCACGTCGGTCGTGTGACGCGCCGCGGCGGCGGTGCGCCCGACGGACGCGGAGCCGCGGCGCACCTTGGCGCTCGCGCTGCTGTCGTTGCCGTCGAGTCCGTTGTGCGCGCCGATGACGAGGTGCCCGCCGTAGACGTTCTTGATCGTCACCGTGCCGCTCGCCTCGATCATCGTAGCCTGCACGTAGGACGGCTGCGCGTCGGAGTACCCCGAGCTGGGGCTGTGCAGCGGCACCGAACCGGCGCTGGTGGTGCAGGGGTTGTCGTCGTAGTTCTGGCTGCAGTTCACGTTGAGCGGCGCGCCGATGACGCTCAGCGAGCTGCCCTGTACGCCCGACAGCGCCGGATTGCTGCCGCTGCCCGTGAGCAGGTTCGGCAGCCCCAGCGCCGACGCGGCCGTGAAAGCGTTGTAGGCGAGATCGTTCTCGTCGGGCTGGCTCGAGTCGTACACGACCGAGAACTCCGTCGCGTTGGCGGCGGTGATGGTGAGGTCGCGCTCGTACGCGGTCACGAGCGAGGTGAGCAGCGTGACGAGCGTGTTGTTGTCGTAGACGCCGGTCTGGCTGTTCACCGTCGCGCCCTGCGCGGCGATCTTGGCGGCCAGGTCGCTCGCGAGCGTCGTGTCGTTCTCGATGTCATAGGTCGAGAGTGCACCGAGCTGGAGCAGTCCGGCCGCGACCTGCAGCGTTTGCGTGCTGGCGGCGCTCAGGTTGGTGTCGGTCGTTCCGGAGCCGACGTTGACGAACGTGCCCAGCGAGCCGATCGCGTTCTTCGAGCCGTCGCCGGCGACGGTGTAGAACGCGAAGACGACCCAGTCGTTGTTGGCCGGGACGACGTTCGAGAACGTCTCCGAAACCGTGATCGTCCCGTCACTGGCCAGCGGAACGTTCTGGGTGTTGGTGACCGGGACGGCGCTGGCCGAGCCCTGGTAGAGCGTGCCGTCGACTTCGACGCTCGCGATCTGCGAGCTGGCGGCCTTCACCTTCGCGATGGTCGTGCGCTTCGACGCGGCGACCTTGCGATCGTACACGTGTGGCAGCGTCGCCGCCGCGATCTTCGCCGAAGCGACGACCGTGGCATGGCCTTTCGAGTTCGGGACCGAGACGTTGTTGCCCGAGCCGGTGCTCGACGGGACCAGGGCGTGACCCCCGCCGCCGCCGCAACCGGCGAGCATGGCGGCCAAGACGGCCGCGCTGAGGAAGCGTTTCACCGAGAGATACTCCTACGGATGTGGCTGGGTGGGGAGTGCGGAGACGGACGTCGCCGTTGGCGTGGGAACCGGAATCGGCGAGCTGCCGATGGGAGCTGACGTCGTCGACGCGGTCGGCACTGGGATCGGAGCGCCGCTGGTGACCACCTGCGGCGTCGGCGTCGGGCTCGGCGTCGGCGTCGGCGTCGCGGTTGGTGTGGCGGTGGCGGTCGGCGTCGCGGTCGGCGTCGACGAGGGCGCGCCACTCGGGCTCGTCGTCGGCGTCGCCGTCGGCGTCGGAGCGGGCCGAGATTGCGGGGGCGTGGTGCCGCCGCCGCATCCGGCGACGAACGCGGCGACGAGCACGCCGATACCGACGCGTGCTAAAGCGCCGCGGGGTACAAAACGCACGTGCGGAGAGGACCTTTCTGGGTCGAACGCACCGAAGTGCAATGAAAGAAGTAGCGCGTGCCACTAAGAGGCTCACGCATCTACCTGTTACGCTGTGTCGGTTCTCCGGAGACGCTCTCCTTGCAGAACGCACGACTTTGCGAGAACTCGTCCCAACGCTTTACGATCGTGCGTCCACCGTGTGCAGCGAGGATTGTCGCAAAGGGCACGTGCACGTTAGTGACGCAGTGCGAGGACCCCGATGACGGCCTCGATCGCGATCAGAACGATGACGATGACTTCGAGCGTCTCGCTGCGGGCGTACTGCGCTTGGTCCTGCAGGACGCGATAGATCTCGCTGACGCTGCGCAGCTTCGCGTCGATCTGCCGCTGCCAGTCCGCTAGCCCCAACCGGCTCGCGACCGCGCGGTACAAGCGCGCGTAGTACGCATCGCCGATGATCTTGAGCGCGTTGGCGGTGCGATCGGTCAGCTCGAGCACGTCGACCAGGAGGAACCGTACGCGGGCGGCGCGCTCGGCGGCGCCGCGGCGGAGAAACCGTCCCACCGGACGCCCGGGCTCGAGCCGGTAGATCGCGTCGAGCTCGGCGTCGAGCCGCGCGTCGTAGGTGCGAAACTCGACCAGCTGTGAGTTGGCGAACTCGAGGATGTCCTCGACCGCCTCGGCGCCGTCGGCACGGTCGTAGATGAAGGCCGCGTCCCACTGGATGACCGCCAGATCGTCGCGATAGTACGAGAAGGACTGGCGCAGCGCTTCCTGTTCCTCGCCGGCGACGAGATCGCGGTCTTCGAACAGCAGCAGCTTCGCGAGCGCCGGCGCCAAGGCGCCGGTCAGGCGGCTCCCCTCGACGTCGCCGTCGAAGCGCTCGACCTCGAGCACGAAGTAGTCTTCGACCAAGGCCCGGTGCGGATCGTCGAGTGCGCCGGCGATCTCGGCCAGCACGTCGTCGAGGGCGGCGCGCGCCTGCCGCTCGAGCCCCGGATCGCGCCGCAGCCGTCGGGTCAGCGTGCCGAACTCGCTCCATGAGCCGCTGAACGGAACCGTGATCCGCAGCGAGACGACCCCGAAGTCGTACAGCTTGGCTCGGACGGTCGCGCGCGGCTCTTCGAGGTCGGGCAGCCGCACGATCAGGGGAGCGGTCGGATACTGGATGAACTCCGAGCTGGCCTCGCGCCGGAGCTGGAGGGGCGCTCGCGCGACCCCGGCCCCGCGGACGGTGCGCAGCCGTTCGAGGTCGATCGTGTCGGCCACGTCGTAGACGAAGAGGGCCCGGAACGAGCCCTGGACGATCGCGGGCAGGTTCGGATCGGAGGGCATCGCCCGCCCGTGTTCCGGCTCGGTGCGGGGACGCCCGCTTGCCCTCGCCAGCCTTGCTCAGCCGCAACCCCATCCTTAGCACTCTCGGTTGTAGAGTGCGAATGAACGCAGACCGCATGACCCAGCGCGTCCAGGAGGCGCTCAACGCGGCCTACACCCGGGCGCTGGCGGAACACAACACCCAGACGGCGCCGGAGCACCTTCTGGCGGCCATCCTCGACCAGGCCGACGGCGTGGCGGGGCCCATCTTGCAAAAGGCGGGGCTCGAGCCCAAGACGGTCGACCAACAACTCACGCGCGCCATCGACGCGCTGCCGCGCTTTTCCGGCCCCAACGCCGACCTCAGCCAAGTGACGGTCAGCCCCGCACTGACGCGGCTGTTGGCGAACGCCGACGATGAGGCCAAGCAGCTCAACGACGACTACGTCTCGGTCGAGCACCTGTTGCTCGCCATGACCAAGGACACGGGCGCCGTCGGCCGCATGTTCCGCGACCTCGGCTTGACCCGCGAGAAGCTGCTCGGCGCGCTGCGCGAGGTGCGCGGCAATCAGCGCGTCACCACGCAGAATCCCGAAGGCACCTATCAATCTCTCGAACGCTACGGCCGCGACCTGACGAAGGCAGCGGAGCAGGGGAAGCTCGATCCCGTCATCGGCCGTGACGACGAGATTCGGCGCGTGATCCAAGTGCTCTCGCGTCGCACCAAGAACAATCCGGTGCTCATCGGCGAGCCCGGCGTGGGCAAGACCGCCATCGCCGAAGGGCTGGCGCAGCGCATCGTGCGCGGCGACGTCCCAGAGGGGCTCAAGGACAAGCGCGTCGTCTCGCTCGACATGGGCGCGCTGATCGCCGGGGCCAAGTACCGCGGCGAGTTCGAAGAGCGGCTCAAGGCCGTGCTCAAGGAAGTGCAGAGCTCCGAAGGGCGCGTGCTGCTGTTCGTCGACGAGCTGCACACCGTCGTCGGCGCGGGCAAGACCGAAGGCTCGATGGACGCCGGCAACCTGCTCAAGCCGCTGCTCGCGCGCGGCGAGCTGCACATGATCGGCGCGACGACGCTCGACGAGTACCGCAAGTACATCGAGAAGGACGCCGCGCTCGAGCGCCGCTTCCAGCCCGTCATGGTCGATCAGCCCTCGGTCGAGGACACGATCTCGATCCTGCGCGGCTTGCGCGAGCGCTACGAGGTCCATCACGGTGTGCGCATCAAGGATGCGGCGCTGGTGGCGGCCGCCGTGCTTTCGAATCGTTACATCGCGGACCGCTTCTTGCCCGACAAGGCGATCGACTTGGTCGACGAGGCGGCGGCGAAGCTGCGCACCGAGATCGACTCGATGCCGGTCGAGCTGGACGAAGCCTCGCGGCGCATGATGCAGCTCGAGATCGAGCGCGAAGCACTCCGCAAGGAGAGCGACGACGCCTCGAAGGATCGGCTGCAGAAGCTCGAAGCCGAGCTGGCCGAGCTGCACGAGCAGACCGACGGTCTGCGCGCGCGCTGGCAGCGCGAGAAGGACGCCGTCGAGCAGACGCGCGTGCTGCGCGAGCAGATCGAGAACACCAAGATCGAGATCGAGCGCGCCTCGCAGGCGGCCGACTACGCCAAGGCGTCGGAGCTCAAGTACGGTCGACTGGCCGAGCTCGAGCGCAAGCTGCGCGAGCACGAGGCCGCGATCGGCGATTCGTCCTCGCGTCTGTTGAAGGAAGAGGTCGACGAGGAGGACATCGCCGAGATCGTCAGCCGTTGGACCGGCGTGCCGGTCTCCAAGCTGCTCGAAGGCGAGATCCAGAAGCTGCTGGCGCTCGACAAGGAGCTGCACCAGCGGGTCATCGGTCAGGACGAAGCCGTCACCGCGGTCGCCGAGGCGATCGTGCGCGCGCGCTCGGGCCTGGGCGATCCGAACCGTCCGCTGGGCTCGTTCCTGTTCCTCGGGCCGACCGGCGTCGGCAAGACCGAGCTGGCGCGCGCGCTGGCCGAGTACTTGTTCGACGACGAGCGCGCGATGGTGCGCATCGACATGTCGGAGTACGGCGAGAAGCACAGCGTCGCGCGGTTGCTCGGCGCACCGCCCGGCTACGTCGGCTACGACGAAGGCGGTCAGCTCACCGAACAGGTGCGCCGGCGCCCGTTCTCGGTGCTGTTGTTCGACGAGATCGAAAAAGCGCACCCCGACGTGTTCAACGTCTTCCTGCAGATCCTCGACGACGGCCGGCTCACCGACGGTCAGGGCCGCACGGTCGACTTCAAGAACACGATCGTCATCATGACCTCGAACATCGGCTCGCATCGGATCCTGGACTACAACGGCGAGCTGGGCGGCGCGGAGTTCGCGATCATGCGGGCGACGGTGCTCGACGAGTTGCGCCAGCGGTTCCGGCCGGAGTTCCTCAACCGCATCGACGAGACGGTCGTGTTCCACGCGCTGACCGAGGACGAGCTCAAGCGGATCGTCGAGATCCAGCTCGACCGCGTGCGCGCGCGGCTGATCGACCGGCGCATCCAGCTCGAGGTCACCGACGAGGCGAAGACCCATCTCGTCAAGGTCGGCTACGAGCCGGCGTACGGCGCGCGCCCGCTCAAGCGCGCGATCCAGCGCGAGGTCGAGACGCCGCTCGGGCGCAAGATCCTCGCCGGTGAGGTCCGCCCCGGCGACGTCGTGCGGATCAGCTACGACGACGACAAGCGTACCCTCTCGTTCAACGTCGTCGAAGCGTTGCCCGACCTGCCCGCCCTGCGCTGACCCAGGCGCCGTCCGTCGCGGAGTCCAATGGACTCCGCGATGACGGCTTCGGAGCAAGGGAAACGCGCCGCCGGCTTCATGGCGGTCGACCGTTACGTCCACGACGGGACGTGCATCGGGCTGGGCACCGGGTCGACGGCGTACTGGGCCGTCGAACGGGTCGGTGAACGGATCGCGGCCGGCGAGAAGATCCGCGCCGTGCCGACGTCGCGCGCCACCGAGGCGCAATGCGCGCGGCTGAACATCCCCATGCTGCCGTTCGGCGCATGCGAGATGGACGTCGCGATCGACGGTGCCGACGAGGTCGCCGAGGACTGGTCGCTCATCAAGGGCGGCGGCGGCGCGCTGTTCCGCGAGAAGGCCGTCGCGCTGGCGGCGCGGCTGTTCGTCGTGATCGTGACGCCGGAGAAGCTGGTGCGTCGCCTGGGCGCGTTCCCGACCCCGGTCGAGGTGGTGCCCTACAGCCTGTCGTACGTCGCGCACGCGATCGAGTCGGTCTTCGGCGCCCGCGTCGTCGAGCGGGGGACGGGCGGCGCGCAGTTCCTGACCGACAACGGCAACGCCATCCTCGACTGTACGTTCCGCGAGATCGAGGACCCCGGCTCGCTCGACGGCGAGCTGCGCGGCATCCACGGCGTCGTCGCGACGGGGTTGTTCAGCGGCCTGACCGATGCGGTCATCGTCGGCGACGAGCACGGCGTGCGGGAGCTCTCCAAATGAAACGATCGTTCGTCGCCCTGTTCGTTCTCGCGCTGGCGGCGCTGATGCGCCCCGCATCGGCCGCCGAGCAGTGCACCTCGCCGGGCATCGACCTCAACGACCTCGTGCCGATGCACATCACCGCCGCACAGCGCGCCGTGCTCACCCGCAGCTACGAGACGCCGGAAGTGCGCGGGCTGCGCGCCGCGCTCGACGCATACCTCGCGGGCAAGGCGGACCCGCGTACCGTCACCCTGCTCTCGGCGACGCCGAAGACGATCCTGCGCAACCACTTCATCCTGCTCGACGACGAGCAGAACGCGATGGGTGGCGCGAACCTGCGCGTACTCTCGAAGAGCCGCTACGACGCCGTCTACCGCACCTGGGTCTATCAGCTCAGCAACGGCCGGTGGGAACTCCGCGCCTGGGACGTGGCGACGTGCACCCCCGCCGAGTCACGCTGGCTCCGCGCCCGCTACGGAGCGATCTTCGACACCGACGCCGGTGCCTAAGCGCCCGCGAAGGCTTTTTCGCGTTTGCGGGCTTTGAGGCGGTCACTCTCGTCGAGCAGGCGCTTGCGCAGGCGGATCGACTTGGGCGTGACTTCGACCAGCTCGTCGTCCTCGATGAACTCGATGGCGCGTTCCAGCGACATCTCTTCGGCCGGCGGCATCTTGAAGTTCTCGTCGGTGCCGGCGGCGCGCATGTTGGTCAGCTTCTTGGCGCGCACGACGTTGATCGCCACGTCCTTGTCGTCGTTGGCGCGCCCGACGATCATGCCCTCGTAGACTTCGACGCCCGGATCGACGAAGAAGCGGCCGCGCTGCTCGAGGCCCATCAGCGCGTAGGCGGTGACGGTGCCGGTGTCGCTGGTCACCAGTGCGCCGTTGGAGCGGCCGGGGATGTCACCCGCCAGCGGCTGGTGGGTGTAGTAGACGTGCGACATCACGGCGGTGCCGCGCGAGAGCGTCAGCAGCTCACCGCGCAAGCCGAAGATGGCGCGGGTCGGCATCGTGTACTCCAGGCGGCGGGTCTCGCCGACCGTCACCATATTGGACATCTGCGCGCGGCGGCGGCCGACCGACTCGATCACGGCGCCGGCGTACTCCTCCTGCACGTCGATGACGACGTACTCGACCGGCTCCATCTTGACGCCGTCTTTTTCGGTGATGATGACGCGCGGCTTGCTGACCGCCATCTCGTAGCCTTCGCGGCGCATCGTCTCGATCAGGATCGAGAGGTGCAGCTCGCCGCGGCCGCGGACCTCGAACGTGTCGGCCGAGTCGGTGTCGTCGACGCGCAGCGCGACGTTCGACTCCAGCTCGCTCATCAAACGGGCGCGGATCTGGCGCGAGGTCAGGTACTTCCCTTCGCGGCCCGCGAACGGCGAGGCGTTGACCATGAAGTACATCGAGACCGTCGGCTCGTCGACCGCGATCGCGTCGAGCCCCTCAGGGACGGCGGCGTCGGCGATGGTGTCGCCGATGTTCAGCCCGTCGATGCCCGAGACGCAGATGATGTCGCCGGCGGTCGCTTCGTCGACTTCGATGCGCTCCAGGCCGTGGAAGCCCAGGATCTTGGTCAGCCGCAAGCCGCTCTGAACGCTGCCGTCACGGCCGACCTTGGCGATCGGCGCGTTGACCTTGGCGCTGCCGCGGAACACGCGGCCGATGCCGATGCGTCCGACGTAGCGGTTGTGGTCGATCGCCGAGATCAGCATCTGGAACCCGCCGTCCTCGGCGGGCGCTTCCGGGACGCGCTTCTTGATCGTCTCGAAGAGCGGCTCGAGATTGTCGCTCGCGTCGTCGAGGGCGTACTTGGCCACCCCGGCTTTGCCGTTGGCGTAGACGACCGGGAAGTCGGCCTGCTCGTCGGAGGCGCCCAGCTCGATGAACAGGTCGAAGACCTCGTCGACGACCTCGACCGGGCGCGCGTCCTTGCGGTCGATCTTGTTGATGACCACGATCGCGCGCAGGTCGAGCTCGAGCGCCTTGCGCAGCACGAAGCGGGTCTGGGGCATGACGCCCTCGGCCGCGTCGACCAGCAGCACGACGCCCTGCACCATCTGCAGCACGCGCTCGACCTCACCGCCGAAATCGGCGTGGCCGGGCGTGTCGACGATGTTGAACTTGACGCCGCCGTGGTCGATGGAGGTGTTCTTGGCCAGGATCGTGATGCCGCGCTCGCGCTCGAGCGGGTTCGAGTCCATCGCGCGGGTCTCGACGTGCTGGCCTTCGCGGTAGATCCCGCTCTGCTTGAACATCGCATCGACCAGGGTGGTCTTGCCGTGGTCGACGTGCGCGATGATCGCGACGTTGCGGATATCGGACCGCGTCCGGGTGGCGCCCATACGGACCCTATCCTACCATGTGCGTCGAGGAGGACGCTCCTGGTAAGGTCGCCAAGGCGGCGCGAAAATGACCGCTTGGCTGCTCGCCGCCACGCTTCCACTGCTTCAGGCACCCGCGCGGCTCCACGGCAAGGATCCGCGTTTCGGCCGTACCTGTGCCGCCGCGCAAACCGTTTACGTAGCGGTCGACGGCCTCGACCTGGACGTAACCGCAGCCGCCAGCGGTCTGCGCCTCCAAATCGGACAGAACCGCGGCGCGGGCGCAGCCCTGCGCCGGACGGACGCCGTCGTCCGGCGCGAGACGACGATCGTCGCAGAGGTTCACGAGACGTTGACCGTTCCGGAACTGATCGATGCCGATCCGCCCGCCTTGAAGGGCGGAGATCGTATGGGTGAGGTGTTCACCCCGGTGCTGCAGCCGGCGCAGGACGAGATCGACGCCCTGCGACGCTACGCGGACGCGATCCGCCGAGCCCCGAATTTGCCGCACGCGGACGATGCGGCGGGTGTGCTCGTCGCGCACTCCCAGTTCGAAGGGGCGATGCGGACCGCGATAGGGCGCTTCTTGCGGGTCTGCGGATTCAGCCGCCGCTAAGGCTGCAGCCGCTGCTCCAAGAACCGGCGGTCCGCCGGACTGCGCGCGAACGCCAGCGCGCGTTCGTAGGCGGCGCGCGCCTCGCGCTCGCGGTCGAGCCGGGTCAAGAACGCGGCGCGGCTGGCGTGCAGCAGATGGTACTGCGCCAAGCGTTCGTCGGCCGCGAGCTCGTCGAGCAGCGCCAGACCGTCGGCTGGTCCGCGGGCCATGCCGATGGCGACGGCGCGGTTGAGCGCGACGACGGGTGAGTCGCTCTGCGCGCGGAGCATGTCGTACCACGTCACGATCGCGCGCCAATCGGTGTCGGCCGCGCTCGGCGCGCGCGCGTGTTCGGCGGCGATCGCGGCTTGCAGCTGATACGGCCCCGGCGCGCCGGCGCGCAGCGCGCGCGTCAGCACCGCCAGTCCGTGGAGAATCGCGCCGCGGTCCCATCGCGCGCGGTCCTGGTCGTCGAGCAGCACCACCTCGCCGGCCGCGTCGACGCGGGCGCCGCGTCGCGCGTCGGTCAACAGTAGGAGCGCCTGCAGGCCCAGCACTTCCGGTTCGGATGGCATCAACTGGGCCAGCAGGGCGGCGAGCCGCACGGCTTCGAGACACAGGCTCGCGTGCGGGGAGCGTGCGCGAGCCGGTGCGCTGTGGCCTTCGTTGTAGATGAGGTAGACGACGGTCAGCACGCCGTCGAGCCGTTCGGCCAGCTCCGTCTCGCGCGGTACGTCGAACGGGATTCCCGCCACGCGTATCTTGCGCTTCGCGCGGACGAGCCGCTGGGCCATCGTGGTGACCGGCACGAGAAACGCGGCGGCGACCGCTTCGGTGGTGAGCCCGGCCAGCGCGCGCAGCGTCAGCGCGATCCGCACGTCGGGCGCCAGCGCCGGATGGCAGCAGGCGAAGATCAAGCGCAAGCGGTCGTCGGGGATCGCCGCGTCCTCGTCGCTCTCGTCGGCCGGCGCGATCGCCTCGAGTGCCGCGAGCCGTTCGAGCTTCGCCTGTCCGACTCGTTCGCGCCGGATGCGATCGATCGCGCGATTGCGCGCGGTGGCGAAGATCCAGCCGGCGGGGTTCGCCGGCAACGCGCCGTCGCCGAAGCGTTCGAGCGCGACGAGAAACGCTTCTTGCACCGCGTCCTCGGCGGCGTCGAGGTCACCCAGGGCGCGTGCGAGCGCAGCGATCGCGCGTGCGGCGTCCGCGCGGAACGCACGCTCGATCGCCGCGCGCGCGGTCACGACGCGGTGACGGGAATCGGCATCACCGGACGGACCTCGATCGTCCCGTACCGGGCGCCCGGAATCATCGCCGCGTACTTGACGGCCTCGTCGAGGTTCTCGCAATCGAACAGATAGAAGCCGCCGAGGTGCTCTTTCGTCTCGGCGTACGGACCGTCGGTCAGGGTCTGTTTCCCGTCGCGGATGCGGATGCTCGTGGCGGTCGACGTCCCTTCGAGCGGACGTCCGTCGAGCCACACGCCCGCGTCGCGGAACGCTTGGGTGACCTGCATGTACTCCTGGTGGATCGCTTGCTGCTCGGCCGGTGAGAGGTTGTCGTAGACGTTCTCGTCGACGTAGATGAGCGCCAGGTACTCCATCGTCGTTTCTCCTCGGTGGGGTGGGCTGGTCCGTGCTGGGCGCCGGACTCGTGGAAGAGACGAATGGGAGATCGCCGGATCGACACCCGGCGGCGCGGATCAGCGGCCGAAGCGGCGTTCCCGGGCGGCAAATGCGCCCAGCGCCCGGGCCAGGGTGGTGGCGTCGAAGTCGGGCCACGGCTCCGGGGTCGCCCACAACTCCGCGTACGCGCTCTGGTAGAGCAGAAAGTTCGAGAGGCGCAGCTCCCCACCGGTCCGCACGACCAGGTCGGGGTCCGGCAGGCCGGCCGTCCACAAGCGCGACGCGATGGCGTCCTCGTCGATGTCGTCGGGCGCGAGGCGCCCGGCGGCGACGTCGGCGGCCAGCGAGCGGCAGACGTCACGCAGCTCGGTGCGGGCCGCGTAGTCGATCGCGATCGAGAGCTGCAGCGCGGTGCCGCCGGCCGTTCGCTCTTCGAGCGCGCGCAGCGCGTCGAGCAGCGCCCGCGGCAAGCGGTCGCGCCGGCCCAGCGTGCGCACGCGCACGCCGCGCGCGGCGAGTGCCGCCGCCTTGTCGCACGCGAACCGTTCGGCCAGTCCGAACAGCCCGTGCACCTCGACGCCGGGGCGGCTCCAATTCTCCTCGCTGAACGCGTAGACGGTCAGCATCGTGACCCCTTCGGCCAACGCGGCGTCGATCGCACGATCCAGCGCCTCGATCCCGCGCCGGTGCCCTTCGAGCGGCGGCAGCCCGCGGCTGCGCGCCCAGCGGCGGTTGCCGTCCATGATGATCGCGACGTGCTGCGGCGCGCCGTCGGGGCGTGGTGCGCGTTCGATCACGATTGCGCTGCCAGTCGCGGCGCGGGCGCCGACGCTTCGCGTTGCACCCCGCGCACGACCGCTTCGAGCTCGTCGACGTAGGCGAGGAACCGTTTGCGGCCGTTGCCGGTGATGCGCACGACCGTCGCCGGACGGCGGCCCGGGCCGCGCTGGCGTTCGCTCGCGACGATGCCGACTTCGGCCAGCGCGTGCAGGTGCCGGTTGAGGTTGCCGTCCGTCAAGCCGCAGGCGTCTTGCAGATCGGTGAAGCGCATGCCGTCCGGGTTGGCCACCAGGCACGCGCAGACGGCCAGCCGTCCGCGCTCGTGGAAGATCCGCTCGAGCCCGGGGAAGGCGTAGGGCGCGTCGTTCACGGCGCCATCTCCGGCCGGCGTTCGGCGTCGCGCGCGATCAGCACGCCGATCGCGATCTGACCGCACCCGAAGGTCAACGGCATCACCCACCACGCCAGCGCGGCGGTGCCGGCCGCGAACAGCAGCGCCGTGCCGATCGCGCCGAAGAAGATCGCGACCGCGGCCGTGCCGCGCGGCAGCATCGTGCGCGCGGCGAGCAGGCCGAGCGCGTAGCAGAGCGCCCAGGTTCCGGGCAACAGGCCGACTTGATCGCGGGCCAGCAGCGCGCTGGTGAACGCGCCGCCGGCGACGACCGCCGGGAGCACGGCCAGCGCGGCCGTCCGCAGCTCGGTGCGGGTCCGCGAGGTCCAGTTGTGCGCCATCCAGACGGCCAGCGCGCCGTAGTTCACCGCCAGCGCGAAGGCCAGACAGGCGATCCAGATGGCGACGTAGCGGGCGGCGTCGTCGGCCCCTTGCGGGTGCGGGGCGACTGCCAGCTGGACCAGGCCGGTCCCGAGGGCTCCGATCCCGGAGGCGAGGGCGGCCGGCCCGGACAGGCCGCGGAAGCGTTGGACGGAGGCGAGACGGCTGCGGACCTCGTCGAGGTCGGCGATGGCGCGGGTGACGTCCACAGGTGACTCCGAAGCGGGTGGCTCCCATGGCGATACTCTGCGCCGCAAAGAAGTCCTCCCGCCGCTACGCGAGCCCGCCCAGGCAGATGTACTTGATCGAGAGCCACTCGTCCAGCCCGTAGTGCGAGCCTTCGCGGCCGAAGCCGGACTCCTTGACGCCGCCGAACGGCGCGATCGCGGTGGAGATGATCCCGGCGTTGGCGCCGACCATCCCGTACTCGAGCGCTTCGGCCGCGCGCCACAGCCGGGCCGCGTCGCGCCCGTACACGTAGGCGGCCAGACCGAACGGCGTGTCGTTGGCCAGCGCATACGCCTCCTCGTCGCGGGTGAAGCGCACCAGCCCGGCGACCGGGCCGAAGGTCTCCTCGCGCGCCAGCAGCGCGTCGGCGGGAACGTCGGCGATGACGGTCGGCGTGAAGAACGTCCCGCCGCGCGCGTCGCGCGTGCCGCCCAGCAGCGTGCGCGCGCCGCGCGTCCGCGCGTCGGCGACGTGCGCTTCGACCTTGGCCAGCGCCGCGTAGTCGATCAGCGGGCCGATGTGCACGCCCGCTTCGAAGCCGTCGCCGACGCGCAACTGCTTCGCGGCCGCCGTCAACTTGGTCGCGAAGGCGTCGTAGACGCCGTCCTGCACGTAGAAGCGATTCGCGCACACGCACGTCTGTCCGGCGTTGCGGTACTTCGAGGCGATCGCGCCCTGCACCGCCGCGTCCAGATCGGCGTCGTCGAGGACGATGAACGGTGCGTTGCCGCCTAGCTCGAGCGAGAGCCGCTTGAGGGTCGAGGACGACTGCCGCATCAGCAGCTTGCCGACCTCGGTCGAGCCGGTGAACGAGACCTTGCGCACGCGCGGGTCGGTGGTCAGGATCTCGCCGATCACCGGCGCGTCCTCCGCGGCGCCGGTCACGATGCCGATCACGCCGTCGGGGACGCCGACTTCGCGCGCGATCTCGAGGATCGCCAGCGCCGAGAGCGGCGTCTGTTCGGCCGGCTTGACGACAATCGTGCAACCGGCGGCCAGCGCGGGCGCGATCTTGCGCGTCAGCATCGCCGAGGGGAAGTTCCACGGCGTGATCGCCGCGCACACGCCGACCGCTTCTTTTTGCACGAACAAGCGGCGGCTGCGGTCGTCGGTCGGGATGATCTCGCCGTACGCGCGCTTCCCTTCCTCGGCGAACCACTCGAAGAACGAAGCCGCGTACGCGATCTCGCCGCGCGCTTCGGCCAGCGGTTTGCCCTGCTCGCTGGTGAGCAGACGCGCGAGCGCGTCGGTGCGCGCGAGCATCGTCTCGCCGATCGCGCGCACGAGCTTGCCGCGGTCGGCGGCGGTGCGCGCGCGCCACGCCGGCAGTGCGGCGGCGGCCGCGTCGATCGCCGCACGCGTCTCGTCTGCGCCGCAGCGCGGCACCGTGCCGACGACGGCGCCGGTGGAGGGATTCTTCACCTCGAGGGTGGGCGCGGAGAGCAGCATGGAGAGCAGTTCTCTCTCGCGAACGGCAGTGCCCGCCGTGGCCCCGCGACTACATGGATGGAGGTTACCCTTGCGGGGCTGGCAGCGTGCCGCGTTCGAGCGCTGGAACGCGGAGCGCCCGAGCGACGCGTTGATCGTGGCGACGCCGGGCGCCGGTAAGACGCGCTTCGCGACGCGGGTGGCGCACGCGCTGCTGCGCGACGGCGCCGCCGGCCGCGTGGTGGTCGTCGTACCGCGCGAGCACCTCAAGGCGCAGGTCGCGCGCGCGACGCTCGGCGCGGGGATCGTGCTCGATCATCGCTTCGCCAACGCGCAGCGGCGGCTCGCGCGCGACGTGCACGGCGCCGTGGTCACCTATCAGCAAGTCTGCGCCGCGCCGCGCCTGTATCGCCAGTTGGCGCGCGACGCGCAGGCCGACGGCACGCCCCTGGCGGTATTGCTCGACGAGATCCATCACGCCGGCGACGATGCGACCTGGGGCCGCGCGCTGCGCGACGCGTTCGATCCGGCGGCGTTTCGCGTCGCCCTCTCGGGAACGCCGTTCCGGTCCGACGGCACCGCGATCCCGTTCGTGCGCTACGCCGGCGGCCTGTCGGTCGCCGATTTCTCGTACGACTACGCGGCGGCGCTGCGCGACGGCGTCTGCCGCGCGCTGGTGTTCGCGCTGCACGGCGGCGAGGCCGAGTGGATCGCGCGCGACGGGACGCAGATGAGCGCGAGCTTCGAGGAGGCGCTGCGCGAGAGCAGTCACCGCTCGGAGCGCCTGCGCACGATGCTCGCGAGCGACGCGTGGATGGGCGACGTGCTGGCTCGCGCGCACCTGCGGCTGCTCTCGGTGCGCGCGGAGGGACACCGTGACGCCGCCGGGCTCGTCGCGGCGATGAACCAGGATCACGCGCGCGCGATCGCGGCGCTGATGGAACGCCGGCTCGGCGTGCGGCCGACCATCGTCGTCTCCGACCTGGCCGACGCCTCGGAGCGCATCGCGAGCTTTGCGCGCAGCGGCGATCCGTGGATCGTCGCCGTGCACATGGTCTCCGAGGGCGTCGACATCCCGCGCTTGCGGGTCGGCGTGTTCGCTTCGAACGTCGTGACCGAGCTGTACTTCCGCCAGTTCTGCGGCCGCTTCGTGCGCACGATCGACGGCAACGTCGACCCCGAGGCGTACGTCTTCGTCCCCGACGATCCGCGTCTGCGCGCGCTCGCGCACGGGATCACCATCGACGTCCGGCACGGGTTGCGCGGCCGCGATGCGCGCGCCGACGAGCTGGCGGTGCTGGATGCCGCCCAGCGTGCGGATCGTGCTGCCGACGCGGGGCTCTACGAGGCGATCGCCGCGCGCGCGACCGACGAGCGCGTCGTCGACCTGGGCCCGCTGTTCACCCCCGCGGCATGGTCGCAGCCGCCCGGCTCCGAGTCGTTCGCGCTCGACGCGGAGGAGCGCGAGGCGCTCCCGGTCCCGGTGGTGACCACGGCCGAGCGCAAGGAGTCGCTTCGCCGTTCCCTGCACGGGCTGGTCGCGCGCGTGTGCGTGCGCTTCGGCGTCGAACACCGGCTGGTCCACGCGACGCTCAACCAGCGCGTGGGCGGCAACGTCGCCACCGCGACGGAACGCGAGCTCGACCTGCGCCGCCGCGTGGCCGAGGCGTGGCTGGCACGCGATCGGTACGACGGCTTACGGTAGCCTCCATGAGGTTGCCGGGCCGGCGCCGAAGCGCCGCTGAGTGAATCACGACGATACGCGCGGAGCGGTCGACCCGCTCGACACTCCCGAGCTCGCCAAGCACCTCTCCGAAGAGCTGCGCGGGCTGCTCCGGCGGGCCGACGAGGGCGACGAGGCGGCACGGTCCGCGGCGTTGCCGCTCGTCGCGCCGATCGTCGACGCCTTCGCGGCGGTCGGCCTGATCGAGTTCGCCTATCTGGCGCCGACCGAGGACGACGACGAAGACGGTCCGATCGCCTGGCTCGAAGCCAGCGAGGCGATCTTCGACAAGGAGCGCGACGCGGTGGTCATCGCGGGCAGCGAGATCCTGGAGGTCTACGAAGGCCCGATCACGCTCGAAGACCCGCCCGAACACGAGGACGACGCCGAGTAGTGTCGGCGGGGCGCCTGCGTACCGCGCTGGCGCCGTACCGCGACCAGGCGCTGACGGCCCTGGTCGCGTTCGAGGCAATCTGGCTGTTCGTGCTCTCGCCCTTGGGCCAGGTGCACGTCCTGCCGAACTGGGTCAACGCGCTGACGACCGCCGTCATCGTTGCGGTCGTGTTGGTGGTCTGCTCCGGAACGACGGCGGCCGAGCTGGCCGTGGTCGCCGCGACGCTCGTCGATCTGGTCGCGACGCTGCTGCGCCACCAAGCGCCCTCGCACGTCACGCTGATCGTCGACCTGCTCTCGCGCCTGCTGTTCCTGTTCGCGGTGACGGCGGTCGTCGCGCGCGCCGTCTTCGCGCGCGGTGACGTCACCCACCATCGCATCCTAGGCGCGATCGCGGTCTATCTCAACATCGCCTGGGCGTTCGCCTACATCTACCGCGCGCTCGACGCGCTGGTGCCCGGGTCGTTCTCCGGCAATCACGTGCCGACCGCCGACGTCTTCACCATCGGGCGCTTCGTGTATTTCAGCTTCACGACGATGACCTCGACCGGCTTCGGCGACATCATCCCGATCCACCCCTTCGCGCGCAGCGCCACCAACCTCGAAGCGCTGATGGGCCAGCTCTTCCCCGCGACGCTGCTGGCGCGTCTGGTCTCGTTGGAGATCGAATACCGCCGCACGCGCGGCGGCGAAGACTAGCCGCGCTCCCGGGGCGTCGTTGCGGGCCCAGTACTGCGCGAGCTGCGAGCCGTACGCGGCGGCGTAGCGCTGGAGCCCTTCGAGCAGCGCGACCTCGTGGTCGCTCAAATCGGCGTGCCACCGGCCCGCGATCGGCACCAAGCGGTCGCGAGCGCCCTCGTTCCACACCTCGTGCGGGAAGTCGCACCGTGCGGTGCGCTGCGACGACGCTCGCGGTGACGGGCAGCGCCGCGCAGTGCCGGTCGTGCCGGCGCCCGCGGCGGGACCGGCGCGGTGCGCCAGGGGAGCTTCAAGCCGTGCCGGTCAGCATACGCACACCGAGTCGAGCGCGTCCTGCCCGCGCGCGCGGGAGATGGGCGCGCGCATCCGAAACGGCGTCCCATGGGGGTTTCGCCGCACGGCTTCGTCGGTCGCTGCCGCGCGGGTTTGGCGTACTGTGTGCGCTCGATCGGCCCGGGCGTCATCACCGGTGCGTCCGACGACGATCCGTCCGGGATCGCCACCTACGCCATTGCCGGTGCGACCTTCGGCTACGGGCTGCTCTGGGTCGCGTTGATCACCATCCCGATGATGATCGCCGTCCAGGAGGCATGCGCGCGAATCGGGATCGTGAGCGGGACCGGTCTCATCGCCGCGATGCGGCGCGCGATGCCGATCTGGATCTTGCGCGTCTTGGTCGCGCTGGTCGTCGCGGCGAACACGCTGAACATCGCCGCCGACATCACCGGGATGTCGGCCTCGGTGGCACTGGTCACGCCGGTGCCCTCGCCGGTATGGGCGATCGGCTTGGGCGCGTTGCTGATCGCGGTCGAGGTCTTCGCGTCGTATCGCGTCTTCTCGGCGATCGTCAAGTGGCTGTGCCTTTCGCTGCTCGCCTACATCGCGAGCGCCTTCGTCGTCAACGTGAACTGGCTCGAAGCGCTGCGCCAGACCGTCATACCGCAGATCCGCCTCGACAAGACGTGGATGGCGACGTTCGTGGGCTTCCTCGGCACGACGATCACACCGTACCTGTTCGTCTGGCAAGCCGCGCTCGAGGTCGAGGACGAACGCGCACAGGGCGAGGTCACGGTCGCCCAGCGCCGGGGCGCGACCAGCGCGCAGATTCGCGGCGAGCGGGCCGACGTGGTGAGCGGGATGCTCTACTCGAACGTCGTCAGCTGGTTCATCGTGCTGATCAGCGCGGCGACGCTGTTTCGGCAGCATGTCGCGATCAACAGCGTCGAGGACGCGGCCCGCGCGCTGCGGCCGCTGGCCGGTCCCTGGGCCGAGCTGCTGTTCGCGCTCGGCGTGCTCGGCGCGGGCCTGCTGGCGGTTCCGGTTCTCGCCGGCTCGTCGGCGTACGCACTCGCCGAGGCGTTCGGCTGGGCGGGCTCGCTCGAGGCGAAGCCGCGCTCGGAGGTTCCGTTCTACACCGTGATCGCGGCCGGCATCGGTCTGGGCGTCGTCGCCGACCTCCTGCGTCTGGACGCGGTGTGGGCGCTCTTCTGGTCCGCGGTCGTCAACGGCTTCGTCGCGATTCCGCTGCTGGTCGGTATCTTCTTGACCGGCAACCGACGTGACCTGATGGGACGCTGGATCAACGGACGCGGCTCGCGCATCTGGATCGGGATCACGATCGTGCTGATGTCGGTGGCGGCGATCGGCCTGGTCGTCACCGCCTAAAGTCGAAGGGCCGGCCCGACCGGGTCCGAAAGGCTCGCCCCCGGCGCGTGGGAGCGTACGGGTCTGGTGGCTCGCCCGGTCTTCAAAACCGGTGAGGCCGTCGCAAGGCGGCTGGTCGGTTCGATTCCGACACGTTCCCGCCACGCGCGCTCGGCCGGATACCCTTGTGAGAGTTCTTTGTGCTGATACCCGCCGCGCCGCCGCAAACCGTCCCCGTTTTCAGCGGCTTCGACTACGTCACCGTCGACGCGCAGCGCCGGCGCGTCTATGCCGCGCACACCGGCTCGCGAGCGCTGCTCGTGGTCGACGCCGATAGCGGGAAGGTCGTCGGCCAAGTACGGACCGGACCGATGCACGGGGTGGCGGTGAACCCGGTCGACGGCCACGTCTTCACCGGCGACGGCGACGACGCCACGGTGGCGGAAGTCGATCCGGTCGCGCTCAAGGTGCTGCGCACGGTCGCCGTCCCCGACGCGATCGCGTACGATCCGGCCATGCATCGCATCTACGCCGACGAGGACGACGGTACGCGCATCTTCGTCATCGACGCGGCGAGCTTCACGCTGGCGAAGACGATCGCGATACCGGGTCACAAGCCCGAGTACCTCGCCGTCGATCCGCGCACGCACGAGGTCTACCAGAACATCTCCGACCTCGCCGAGATCGCGGTGATCGACCCCACGACGCTGGCGGTCAAACGGACGTTCCCGACCAGCGTCCTGACCGGCAACCATCCGCTGCAGTTCGATCCCGCTTTCGACGAGATCGTCGCCGGCGGCACGAACGGCGTGATGGCGGCCTACCGCCCCGACGGCACGCTGCTGGGGAAGGTGACGACGCCGCGCTTCGACCAGTGCGACCTGGACCGCACGCAGCACGTGCTGGCGTGCGCGGGCGACGGCGGGATCACGCGCCTCGCGCTGGATCCGCACGGCGCGCCGCGGGTGCTCGACACGACGCCGGTCGCCGCCGGCGTGCACACCGACGCCGTCGATCCGGTCAGCCACGACGTCTTCGCCGTGTGGTCCGACCGCAACGGTGGCGGCGACTACGTGCAGCGCTTCCACCCGTAGCGGGCTCGCCGCGCCGGCGAGCCCGCTCGAGGTGCGGTCAGTGCGGGTAGAAGACGTCGATCCCGCCGGCCGAGGACGTCGTCGGCGGGACGGGGACGTAGACGTAGCCGTTGGCCGGGTCGACCGCCACCGAGTGCGAGCCTTTGCCGGTCGGCACGTTGGCGATCCACGCGAAGCTGGAGGCGTCGATGATGCCGAGCACCGGTGTGAACGTCGCGGTGGCCGAGCCGGTCTGCGAGATGCCGTTGGCAGTCATGTCGCGCGCGGCGACGTAGAACCGGTTGAGCTTCGGATCGTACGCCGCTTCGTCCGAGCCGCCCACGCCGGTGATGCTCGCCAGCACCGCGCCGGTCGTCGCGCTCATGATGAGGGTGAGCTGCGGATTACCGGCGTTGGTGTCGCACGCGATGACCAGCGCGTCGTTGTTCGGATTGAGGTTGATCCCGGAGGGGTTGCAGTCGTTCGTCGCGCCGCCTTGCGCGCCGCTGCCTTCGTCGTACTGCGCGCTCACCACCGGCGCACCGGCAACGACGCTGGCGGCGGGGATGACGTCGAGCTCGCCGTACGGGTTCGTCGTCGTACCGTCGTTGTTGACGTAAAAGTTCTTCGTGTTGTGGTCGTACACGCAGGCGTCGAGGCCGACCTCGCCGGCACCGAATTGCGGGCCGGAGAAGGTGAACACGCTGACGACCGACTGCGAGCTGGTCGAGATGAAGTTCGCGTACGGCGGCGAGTTCTCGCCGTTGACGAACATCATCAGGCCGTCGTCAGGATCGTAGCAGCCTTCGTCGGTGCGCAGCCCCGCGTTGCCGGTGACGATGTCCTTGACCAGCGAGAGGTTCGCGGAGTTGACGATTTTCACGCTGTTGACGTCGCCGGTGTAGACGAGTCCGGTGTTGGGCAGGGGCGTGTCGCCGTCGGGCCCGGAGTAGGGGTTGCCGGCCGGACTCGCGCCCGCATAGCCGACCTTCGCCTGCTGCACGACGTACGATTGCAGGTTCATGACGTCGAGCGCTTTGTTGGTGCGGTCCGAGAGATAGTAGTTGCCGGCGGTCGTATCGACCGCGCCGATGTCGTACGAGAAGCTGCCGCCCACCGTGAGGCCGGGAACGACGGCGGTCGTCAGGAGCGCGAGCCCGCTGCCGTCGATCGTCGGCGTCTTGGGCGTTTGGCTACCGGGTGGCGGGGTCGGTCCGCCGCCGGTGCCGCAGGCCGCCAGGCCCAGACCGGCAACGAGGAAGCATCCGAGGAAGAGAGCGCGTCCAATCATCGTCGAGGAGCCCTTTCACGCGGCAAGTCAGCCCAAAAAGTCCTCTTTCGTGCATTGGTATACCACGAAAGAAGGTTCTTTCCTGATACCACGCCGGCGCTCACCTGTCTATAAAAGGCAGGTGGTTGCCGCCTCGCTCTCTGAGCGAAGGAGTGTTAGGCGCTTTGGCGGCGGCGGGACCGCAGCTGCAAGCGCTGCAGCATGGCCGGGGTCGGCAGCTTGACGTCGCGGGCGATCTTCAGCCAGGCCAGCACCTTGATCGTCCACCAGGTGGTGTCGATCTCGAACCAGCGCAGCCCGTGGCGTGCCGAGAACGGGAACGCGTGGTGGTTGTTGTGCCAGCCCTCGCCCCACGCCAGGATCGCGACCCACCAGTTGTTGGTCGACTCGTCGCCCGTGCGGAAGCTCTGGTAGCCGTTGTGGTGCGCGGCGCTGTTGACGAGCCACGTGATGTGATAGGTCACCGCGCAGCGCACGAACACACCCCAGATCACGAGCGACCAGCCGCCGAACGCGAACAGCACCAGACCCAGGACGATCTGCCACAACAGATATGTTTTCTCGAGGAAACGATAGACGCGATCGCCGGCGAGATCCGGCGCGAGCCGCGTTTGTTCGGCCGGCGAGAGCATCGCGTCGTTCGGCATGAAGAGCCACTCGAAATGGCTCCACAGCAGGCCGCGATGAATGTCGTGCGGATCGCCTTCCTTGTCGGTGTGCGCGTGGTGCGCGCGATGCGTCGCGATCCATTCGATCGGGCCGCCTTGCAGCGCCAGCACGCCCAGCACCGCGGTCGCATACTCGACGACCTTCGGCAAGCGCAAGCTGCGATGCGTCAGCAGCCGGTGGTAGCCCAGGCAGATGCCCCAGGCGCCGGTCGCGTAGTAGAGTCCGAGTGCGACCGCCACCGAACTCCAGCGGAACGTGCCGGGAATGAAGGCGCACAGTGCACCGAGGTGTACCACGGCCAAGCCCGTGAAAGTGACCCACCCTGGGAGACGACGCGTCCCGGCGTTCTTCGCTGCTTCCATCGCTTACGGGAGGTGCGCCTTTCGGCGCCCCGTTCCTGGCGACCGAGCTGCTACGCTGCGTTAAGGATTTGGACCCCGCCATGATCGATGTCCACGTTCACCTGCATCCCCCGCGCCTCTACGCCGCGATCCGCCGATGGTTCGCCGAGCGCAGCCCGTGGGTCATCGATCACCCGACCGACCCGGCGGTCGTCGCGGCGGCGCTGCGCGATCACGGCGTGGATCGCTTCGTCTTCTGTTCGTACGCGCACAAGCCGGGCATGGCCGCCGAGCTCAATGCTTGGCTTGCGGCGACCGCACGCGAGCTGGCCGGCGTCGGCTGGGCACTGGCCACCGTCCACCCCGACGATCCCGACCCGACCGCGGACGCACGGCTGGCGCTCGGCGCGGGCTGCATCGGGCTCAAGGTCCACGAGGACGTGCAACGGGTGCACCTGGACGATCCGCGACTGGCCGGGTCGCTGGCGGAGGTTGCCGCGGCCGACGGCTTCGTCTTGGTGCACGTCGGCCACATCCCGTGGTCCGACCAGACCGACGACGGCCCGGCGCGGATCGCGCGCGTCCTGGACGCGCATCCGCGGTTGCGCGTCGTGGTCGCGCACTTCGGTGTCCCCGATTCCGAGCGTTATCTCGCGATGGCGTCGACCGAGCCGCGGCTGTTCCTGGACACGACGATGGTGTTCGCGCCGGAGTCCCCGATGCGCCGTGCCTTCGACGCCCGCGCGCTCGAACGGGTCGCGACGCAGATCGTGCTCGGCACCGACTATCCGAACATCCCGCACGCCTGGGACGGCGATCTGCGCGGGCTGCGCGCGCTCGGCCTCGATCCCGCGACGCTGCGCGCGATCACCGGCGAGAACGCGCGGCGGCTCGCGCCGGCGCTGGCCTAAGCGGTCTCGCCGCGCCGCAGCGCGCAGAACGAGCGGACCATCTCGGCGTCGAACTGGCTTCCCGCGCAGCGCTCGAGCTCGAGCAGCGCTTCGCGCTCGGAGATCGCGCGGTGGTACGGCCGGTCGATCGTCATCGCCGAGAACGCGTCGATGACGCTGACGGCGCGTGCCAAGCGGTCGATGCGCTCGCCGGCGACGCCGTTGGGATACCCGTGCCCGTCCCAGCGCTCGTGGTGCTGCCCGATGATGCGCGCGACGTCCTCGAATCCCGGGTAGTCGCTGAGGATGGAGCGGCCATAGTCCGCGTGGCGCTGCATCGTGCGGTACTCGTGCGGTTCGAGCCGCGCGGGCTTGAGCAGCAACTGTTCGGGGACGAGCAGCTTGCCGATGTCGTGCAGCAGCGCCGCGCGCACGAACGTCTCGTACAGCGCGCCCAGCTCCAGGCGCGGCGCCCAGGCATGCGCGATGTGATTGACGTGCAAGAGGTGCATGCGCGTGTACGGATCGCGCAGCAGCGCGCACTCGACCAGCGGCTCGACGTCGCCGAAGTTGCCGAAGCGCACCAGCGGCGAAACGCTTTCGCCGACCGCCATGCCGCCGTGCTCCAAGCTCAACCGCAGCCGCAGGTCGGCCAGCGCGAGCAAGTCGGAGCGCGTCGTTCCCTCGTCGGGCGCGCTGACCCAACCGCGGTTGACCAGGATCGGGATCATGTCGTCGTGGCCGCGGAAGGAGAGATCGTGCGTACGCGCGCCGACGTCGTCGACGAGTCGTGCCAGCGCGGCACGATCGGGTCGCGTCGCGACGATGACGAAGTCATCGCCCCCGAAGCGGCCGACGACGGTGTCGCGATCGGCGAGCGAGGCCAACTGCTCGGCCAGCGCGTCGAGGACGCGGTCGCCGACGCGCGAGCCGTAGACGTCGTTGATGCGCCCGAAGTTGGTGATGTCGAGCAGGATGATGCCCAGCGCGTCGCCGTCGAGCGCGCTCAGCCGCTCGTCGATCGTGCGCAGCACCGTCGAATGGTTGGCGAGCCCGGTGAGCGGGTCGACCTCGGCGACCCGCTGGAGGCGCGCGAACAGGCGCTGATTGCGGATCGCGATCGCCAAGTAGCGGCCGATCGCCTCGAGCAGCGAGACGTCGTTCTCGTCATAGGCGTACTCGCGAGTGCTCTGCACCGAGAGCACCCCGATGCGGTCGCCGCCGGCTTGGATCGGAACGAAGATCGCCGAGACGCTGTCGTCGGTCCACGGCTGGGCTTTGTTGAGCGGCTGGCGCGCGATCGCCGCCCAGTCCTCGACGGTGCGGAAGAGCTGCGAGCGCCCGCTGCGCAACGTCTCCCACGATCGGCCGCCGCGCTCGATGACGATGGCGGGGTCGGGTCGCGTTTGGCCGTGATCGTGCACGTACTCGATGCGCAGCGCCGCGCCGCTGCGCACGGCGATGAAGCAGACGCTCACGTCGATGACGCGCGTGAGCAGCTCGCACAGAGACGCGAACGTTTCGCGTGGAGTCCGATCGGCCGCGAGCAGCACCGCGACCTCACCGATGAGGGAACGGTCGCGCTGGTCGCCGCCGGTCTGCGAGCCGGTATCTACGATCACGTCACTGGTGGACCCCAGACGGGGAGCGGGGACCGTCGTGGTTCCCGCCGACGACGGCCGAGCCCTACGTCGTCGGCCGGACGGTTCCGCTGGGTCCGGTCGTGAGCCCCCGCAGGCGGAAGGCCAGCCCCAGGAAGACCAGCCCCGCGAAGATCGCGTAGATGCTGATCATCCAGACGAGTGCCAGCGCGCCGTAGAGCGGCGAGGCGAAGACGATGAAGCCGAACACGACCGAGAGCGCGCCCAGGATGATCCACAGGATTTCGCTCGGCAGCGCCATGTGCAGCCGGAAGGCCGAGATGATCCCCAGGATACCCGTCACGATGGCCCAGGCGCCCAGCAGGTACGCCAGCGACACGATCGTCAGGCCGGGATAGAAGAACGTGATCAGCCCGACCGCGATCCCGAGCACGCCCTCGAGCAGCAGCCACCACCACGAGGCGTCGACGTGATTCATGCGGATCGCGGCTGCGATCGCGACGATCCCGTCCACGAAGGCGTAGGCGCCGAACAAGATCGCGATCGCGAACAGCGACGCGAGCGGGAACCAGGGCATGGCCAGCCCCAGCGCCAGCGCCAGCAGTCCCCGAATGAGGAACAGCCACCAATGGGAACTCACCCGTTCGATCATAGCAGGGGGGATCGTAGCACCGGCAGGCCGTCCGCGTCCAGGGACGTGCCAACCAGCAGGCGCAGAAAGTACCCGTAGGACGCGACGCCCCCGCGCACCCCGTTCGTGCGCAGGTACGAATCGTAGAAGCGCCACTGGACGGCGAAGATCTGCGGCATGTAGCCGGCGAGGAAGCGCGCGTTGCTGGCCCGGAAGTCGGCCACCACCCGCGGGTCGAGATGCAGCCGCCGGCGTTCGTCCTCGGGGAGATCGCCGTAGGTCCAGAACGCGCCCGAGTACCGGATCAGCGGATCGTCGGAGCGCAGGCAGGCCAGCGTCCCGATGAAGTTCGCGTCGCCTTCGTCGGTGAAGCCGGCGACGTGCGACCACTCGTGCGCCAGCGCGCGCGGCACCTCGAACGGCAAGAACGACGAGTTCAGGTACGTCTCGAACGAGAGCGGCTGGTACTGGCCGCCGATCCCCGCCGCTTCGTAGTAGCGCTGGATGATCGTCGTTTTGGGGTTGGAGACGACGACGTCCCAGCGGTCGCCCAGGCGCGCGACGATCGGTGCCCACGCGGCGCGCAGCTTCGCCTGGTCGAGCGTCTCGCGGTGCGCGGCCGCGACCTCGCCGTTGAGGATGCCGACGATCCGTTCGCTGAAGGCATGCACCGCGGCCGGCGTCACGCGCCGCTCGTCGTACGCGACCCGCGCGGCGACGGTCTCCCGCCGGTAGTTCCAGCCCCACAAGACTTCGAACAGACACACGCCCAACGCGGCCCAGCCCAGCGTGTGCGCCAGCAGCGCGGCGGCGGTCGCGCGACGCCGGCCGGCCGGTGCGCCGCGCAGCCCGCGCACCCAGCCCCAAACCAGGGCGAGGGCGACCAGCACCAGCTCGACGTCGCCGACCGCGAACGGTACCCGATTGGTCAGCGGCACGAAGAACTGGTTCATCGCCGCGAACAGCCCGTTGGCGTAGGCGTGCTCGACCCATCCGCGCGGGAGCGGAAGCGCGACGGCGAGCGCGGCCAAGACGACGGCCAGCGCGTCGAGCGCGAAGGCGCGCGTCACGGAAACAAGTACGTCGCGAACGTGCCGACCCGGGTGAAGCCGAGTCGTTCGTAGAGCGCGATCGCCGCGGTGTTGAAATCGTTGACGTAGAGCGAGAGCGTGGCCTCCGTGGCGAACAGACGGCGTGCGATCGCGGCCAGCGCCAGCGACGCGTAGCCGTGACCGCGGCGGTCGGGCGGCGTCCACACGCCCTGAATCTGCGCGGTGGCTCGGGTGCGCGGCCCGACGTTGCACTGGAAGCGCAACTCCCCCTGCGCGTCGATCCACACCCACCAGATACCGTGTGCGATCGCGCGCCGCACGCCGGCCGTGTAGCCGCCGTTCACGCGCGGGTCGTAGCCGAGCTCGCCCAGGATCATCGCCCCGCTGTGGTCCGCGATCAGCAGCGCCTCGTCCTCGCGCGCATGCCGCACGTCGACGTCGGGCTCGTCGGCGAGCGTCTCGGGCGAGAGCACGTACAGCGGCTGTTCGGCGCGCACGATCGCCGGCTGCGCGTGCCAGACGCGCACCCGCTGCCAGAGGCCGTCGACGGCGTCCTTGGGCCCGACGAAGCTGCGCAGCGCGCGGTGCTTGCGTGCCTCGACGGCGATCGCGTCGATGGCGGCGTCGTCGTCCGCCGCGATCACCAGCTGCATGCCGAAGTATGCCAGGCCCGTGACGCGGCCGCGAAAGTCGCGGTTGAGCACGATCTCGTCGAGCGCGGCGGAGCCGTGGCCGCCTTCGAGCACCCACTGGAGGAAAACGTTTTCGTACGGACGGCGCGCGGCGTACGCGATCGCGTCGCGGCGTGCGGCCCGGGTGAGCGGCTCGAGCAGGGTGTCAGGTGAGCGGACGGACGAAGGTGGGAGTCGTGGTCGGGGCCTTGCTCCCGCCCTCCGGTTCGACGCTGACCGCCACGGTCCCGACCTTCTGCGCGTCGACCGGCAGGGCGACCACCGCGACGCCGCTGCCGTTGGGAGTGAACGTGATGCTGGGCTGCATCACCGCCGACCCCTTGGCCGCCGTCCAGGCCTGGTAGACGTGGCCACGCGGCAGCGCCGGCAGCTTCGAGAGCGCGAAGTAGATGTGCTGGCCGCGCACGACGACGGTCCCCTGTGCGACCTCATAGTGCCGCGCGTCGGGCGACACCAGGTCGGTCAGCGTCTGGGTGAGATCGTCGCGGGTGCGCGCGCTGGTGCGCTCGCCTTGTGCCATCTGCGTTTGCAGGGTCGTCGCGCGGCGCTGCGCCGCGGCCAGGTCGCCGCGCAGCGAGACGTCTTGCGTGACGGTCACGAGCGAGAAGATCACGGCCGCCGCGGTCAGGAGTCCGGCGCCTACGAACCAGGCCGGGGTCGGAGCGAACCGCCGCCGCGCGATCGACCCGTCGGCCGGGACGCCGGCGCGCACCCGCGCCATCAGGCGTTCCTTCATGCGCGCCGTGCGCGCCGAGTCGACCGGTTCGTCCGCGGTCAAGGCGAGCGCGTCGGCCGCGGCGCGCAGGTCCAGGTACTCCGCTCGCGCTTCGTCGTCGTTGGCGATGAAGGCCGCTACCAGGGCCGCGTCCTCGCGCGGCAGCACGCCGAGCGCGTAGAGCGCGACCAGCTCGAGCATCTTCTCGCGCGCCGTGCCGTCCATCACGACACCTCCTCGCCCAGCGCGCGCCGCAGGCGCTGCAGCCCCGTGCGGATGCGCGTCTTGACCGTGCCCAGCGGCGTATCGGTGCGCTGCGCCAGCTCACTGTGGGTGACGCCGCCGAAGAAACCTTGCTCGATCAAGCTGCGCTGGTCGGCCGGCAGCGTGGCCAGCGCGTCACGCAGCCGCTGCGCGTCCAGGCGCGCGAACACGTCGTCCTCGAGCGCGCCGTCGAGCGGCAAATCGGCCGGAATCTCGCTCTCGGGACGGGCCGAGCGCGAACGCAGCACGTCGAGGGCGCGATTGCGCGTGACGCGCGAGACCCATGCGACGAACGAGCCGCCGCGGAACGCGTCGGGCGCGCTCCAAATCTTCAAGAACACGGTTTGCGTGACGTCTTCCGCCATGGTCGGATCGCCGAGCATGCGCAATCCGATGCCGAACACGAGCCGGTGGTAGGCATCATAGAGCGCTTCGAACGCGGCGTCGTCGCGCGCGCGCACCCGCTCCATCAAGCGGACTCCCGGATCCATCGGGCGGGGCTTCGCGTCCTCCGTGCGGTCACCTGGAGTCAACGGCGCGGGTGGGGCGGCGGATGGGATCGAACCGCGCTCGGTGCACGATCTTGACGAACTGCGTGCTCGGCTCGCCAACGCCCGCTCGATTGCCGTCCTGACCGGGTCGGGAATCTCCGCGGAGAGCGGCTTGCCGACGTTTCGCGGCGTCGGCGGTCTGTGGCGCACGCACCGCGTCGAGCAGTTGGCCTCACCGGACGGCTTCGCGAGCGATCCGGTGTTGGTCTGGACGTGGTATCTCGAGCGACGCCGTGCCCACGCGGACGTCGAGCCGTCGGCGGCGCACCGCGCGCTGGCGGCCTTCGAGGCGCGCGCGTCCGACTTCACGCTGATCACGCAGAACGTCGACTCGCTGCACCATCGCGCCGGCTCGCGGCGCGTGCTCGAGCTGCACGGCGCGCTGCGCGAGGCGCGCTGCACCGCGTGCGACGCGCGGCGTCCGGTCGACGAGATGACGCTCGACACGCTCGCGCACGCGTGCGGCGGCTGGTGGCGGCCGGACATCGTCTGGTTCGGGGAACCGTTGCCGCGCGCCGCGCTCGAGGAAGCGTTCGCCGCCGCGCGGCGTGCCGACGTCATGCTGGTCGTCGGCACGTCGGGACTGGTGCATCCCGCCGCGTCGCTGGCGACGCGGCGCTGCACGGACGCGTACGTCGTCGAGATCAATCCGGAAGAGACGGTGCTCAGCGCGCAGGTCGACCGGTCGATCCGCGCCGGCGCGTCGGCCGTACTGCCGGACCTCTTGCGATGACGCAAAGCGCGGTCGCCGCGTTCGTGGTGCTGCTGGCCGGCGCGCTGGTCGTCTCGATCGCGGCCGAGCGCGTGCGCATCCCGGCTGCCGTGCTGCTGGTCGTCGCCGGCGTCTGCGCCGGCTCGATCGCGCACCTGCACCTGCCGTTCGCGTTCGGGCCGACGCTGCTGTTCGTGTTCCTGCCGCCGTTGATCTTCGAGGCCGCCTGGACGATCGACTTGAACGCGCTGCGCCGCGCGGCCAATCGCGTCGCGCTGCTCGCGTTTCCGGGCACGCTCCTGACCGCCTTCGCGATCGCCGGCGCGCTGGTGATGCTGCACCAGCTCTCGTTCGTCTCGGCGCTGTTGTTCGGAGCGATCGTCTCCGCCACCGATCCGGTCGCGGTGATCGCGACGTTCCGCAGCGTCGCGGTTCCGGTCGGCGTGCGGACCTTGGTGGAGGCCGAGTCGCTGGCGAACGACGGGGTCGCCGTGGTCCTGTACGGCATCGCCTTGACGCTGGTCGCCGGCGGTCAGCTCTCGGCGGTCGGCGCGCTCGCGCACGGCGTCGTCGCGGTCGTCGGCGGCACGCTGATCGGCATCGGCACGGCGGCGCTGGTGGGTCTGGTGCTGCGCGCGACGGGCGATGCCGAGCACGAGATCGCGGCGACGTTCGCGCAGGCGTACTTGGCGTATCTCGCCGCCGACCGGCTGGGCTGGTCGGGAATCTTCGCCACCGCGGCCAGCGCCATCGCGCTGCGCGCGATGCTCCGCCGCCGCGCCTCGCTGGTCGAGAACGCCGCGGCGGTCGACCGCTGCTGGAGCGCGGCCGCCTTCGTCGCCAACGCCGCGGTCTTCATCGCGACCGGCCTGGTGGTGCCGCTGACGCGGCTGCTCGACGCGCCGGTCCTCATCGCGACCGCGGTGCTGGTCGTGCTGGCAGCGCGGCTGCTGCTCGCGGCGGCGATCGCGCGCGAGCCCCGCACCGCCGTCACCGTGTTCCTGGCCGGGATACGCGGCGCGTTGCCGCTGGCCTTGGCGCTCTCGCTGCCGGAAACGACGCCGGACCGCGGGGTGCTGGTCGACGCGGTCTTCGCCGTCGTGCTGGCGACGTTCGTGCTGCAAGGATTGCCGCTCGGCCTCGTCGTGAGACGCCTGTATGGAACGCCGGTATCTGAACCTTCCCGACAAGCAGCTCCCCAAGGGGATGCCGCGCTGGCCGTTCAGCGACGCCGTCCGCGCGGGTGACACGGTCTATGTCGCGGGCCGTCTCGGCCTGGATCCCCGCACGCGCAAGCCGCACGCCGACGTCCGCGAGGAAGCAAAGCAGATCCTCGACGACATCAGGGCGGTGCTCGCGCTCGACGGTCTGACGATGGACGCGCTCGTCATGGTGACGATCTACGCGCCCGACGTCTCCCACTTCGCCGCCTTCAACGAAGTCTACCTGACGTATTTCAGCGACGACCTCCCGGCCCGCGCCTTCCTCGGTTCCGGCCCGCTCCTCTACGGCTGCCGCTTCGAGGTCACCGCGATCGCGGTGGGTTGAGGTCGCGCAGCGCGAGCTGCGGTCAGAGGTCGATGGTGCCGCGGCGGTCCTCGTAGGTCGCTTTGGGGGGCGGGGGCTCGGGGAGGATCGGGCCGGCGGCGTCGTCGTTGCCGAGCAGCCAGGAGTGGCGCAGCTCGGGGAACGGCGGCGTCGCGTCGGCCGGGCGCGGGCGTGGCCGCGCGATCGGCGGTTCGGGGGCCGGCCGCACGGCCGGCGGCGGTGGCGGCAGCGGCGAGGAGGCCGGGGCGCCCGCGACGGCGGCCGGCGCGGTGACGACGGCGGGCGGCGGGACCGGTGCGGCCGGCTCGTCGGGCTGGATCGTCGTCTCGATCAGCGCGTCGACCGGGACGGTGAAGCGTTCGGGGCCGTTGCGGCGGCCGCGCACGACGAACGCGTCGAGCAGACGGCGCACGCCGGGCAACGGAATGCCGCTGACGGGAACGAGCTTGTACTCGTCGGTGAGCGAGGTGCACGTGGCGCGCGAGGCGACGATGAACGCGTTGAGATCGTACGCCGCTTCTTGCAGCCGGTGGGCGAAGGTCGCTTCGGTGCCGACGACGGCGTACTCGCGGCGGTCGCGGAAGCCGGTGTCGCCGGCGATGACGTTGCCGGTGTTGACGCCGATCCCGACCGTGAACGGGCGCCGTCCCTGGCGCGCCCAGCGGTCGCGCATCCCGACCACGTAGCGCACGATGTCGAGTGCGGCGCGCAGCGCATCGTCCTCTTGCGTCGGGTTTTCGATCGGTGCGCCGAACACGGCGACGATCCCGTCGCCCAGGAACGTCTCGATGATGCCGCGATGACGGTGGATCGCCGTGCCGGTCAGCCCGTAGAACTCGTTGACGTAACGCAGCGTCTCTTCGGGGTTGAGCTGCTCGATGAAGTGCGCGAAGTTGCGGATGCGGCAGACCAGGACGGTGGCGCGCGTCGAACGGCCGGTGAAGAGCCGCTCGTCGTTGCGCTCGAGCAGCATGTCGACCACCGACGGCGCGACGTAGCGCGAGAACGTCGCGCGCACGCGGGCCAGCTCGTGCTGGGACGCGGTCCAGCGCCGCCAGACCGCCCAGCAGCCGGCGGCGGCGCCGAGCGCGGCCAGGGCGATCAGCCCGAAGAGGATTCCCATCTCTTCACCTGTTTCGGTCGATGAGGACCCTTACCCGCGCGGTGGCGGCGCGGCGCGCAGCGTGCGTGCGATCACGATGCCGCAAACGGCCGCGAGCAGGCACCAGGCGATACCAGGACCGACCTCTCCCAGCACGAGCCGGCCGATGCCGAACAGCGTGCCGTAGACCAGCCCCAGCCCGGCGATCCAATCGATGAGCGCGATGCCGAGCCGGTCCTCGGACGTGCCGGGAACGAGGCGCGCGACCGGTCCCCAGCCGGCGCCGTTGGGCATGACGCGCGTGTAGAAGCGCACCAGCGTCGACTCGGACTCGGGACGGGTGAGGAACGTGACCGCGAGCCAGACGATCGTCGTCGCCACCACCGTGATCAACAGGCGCTTCGCGGTCGCGTTGGGATCGTCGCCGGCGACGAACGGCAACAGATAGCACGCGCTGCCGACGACGGCCGAGGTCGCCAGCGCCGCGATCTCGCTCCACGCGCTGATCCGCCACCAGTACCAGCGCAGGATCATCACCAGTCCGACGCCGGCCGTCAGCGTGAGCATGTATTTCCACGCCTCGCCGACCGAGGACATGAAGTTGGTGACGATCGCGGCCAGCACCAGCGCGAGCACGGTCATCCAACGCGAGACGCCGACGTAGTGGCGCTCGTCGGCGTCGCGCCGGATGAAGCGCCGGTAGAGGTCGTTGGTCAGGTACGACGCCCCGAGGTTGAGCTGCGTCCCGATCGTCGACATGTACGCCGCCAAGAAACCGGCCATCATCAGCCCGCGCAGCGCGACCGGCAAATGATCGACCATCGCCTGCACGTAGCCGAGCTCGGGGTCGACGACCCCGCCCGCGCCGACGACGCCGTGCGGATAGAGGACGAGCGCGGCCAGCGCGACGAGGATCCACGGCCACGGGCGCAGCGCGTAGTGCGCGACGTTGAAGAAAAGCGTCGCGTACACGGCGTCGCGCTCGCTGCGCGAGGCGAAGATGCGCTGCGCGATGTACGAACCGCCGCCCGGCTCCGCGCCGGGATACGACGACGCCCACCAGCTCACGCCGACGAACACCAGGAACGTCGTCAAGGGCATCCAGCTGCTCGCGCCGCCGCTCGGAAAGAACGAGAGGATGGAGCCGCCCGTGCCGCGGTGCGCGTCGACGACCGCGAGACCCGCTTTGAGGCCGGGGATGCCGCCGACGGCGACCACCGCCGCCACCGCCAGCACGATCGCCATCGCCATCTTCACCACGAACTGCAAGAGATCGGTGACGAGCACCGACCAGAAGCCGCCGATCGTCACGTACAGCGCCGTCAGCACCAAGCAGATGTACAGCGCGGGCCGCGTCGGCACGTTCAGCGTCAGCGAGAGGATCTTCACCATCGCCAGGTTGACCCAGCCCATGATGATCGTGTTGACCAGCACGCCCTGGTAGACGGCGCGCACGCCTCGCAGCCACGACGCCGGCGCGCCGCCGTAGCGCAGCTCGATGAACTCGACGTCGGTGAGCACGCCCGAGCGCCGCCACAGTGCCGCGAAGAAGAAGACCGTCAGGATGCCGCTGGCGGCCATGTTCCACCACAGCCAGTTGCCGGCGATCCCGTTGGCGGCGACGAAGCCGGTGACCGCCAGCGGGGTGTCGACCGCGAAGGTCGTGGCGACCATCGAGGTCCCGGTCAGCCACCACGGCGCCGCCCGGCCCGAGAGGAAGTAGTCGCTGACGCTGCGGCCGCTGCCGCGCGCGAACCAGAGCCCGATGCCCAGGTTGATCGCGAAGAACCCGACGATCACCGCGATGTCGAGAGGGCTCAGGTGCATTGGCGCTCGCGTTCTATCGACGAAAGTTTGTCCCTCCGGCTGGGTCTCGTGGAACACTGAGGTAGTGCCACACACCTGGCACGGAGCTGAGGCAGAATACATTTGTCGACAGAGTTATCCCCGGGGCGACGCCGACAGTCGGACTCATTGTCCACGCAATTCACAGCAGCAACCTCCCTCTTAGGTCTCATGTGCGATGACGTTGGCTAGGACGCAGAACAAAGGGCGATCAATTCGAGCGGAACATGACTGGGCCGGGTGTAGACGTGGCTGCGCCTGTTATTGAGCAGCAGCCAGTCCGTCGCGAATTGATTTTCGGTCTCGTCGCGCCCCTCGGCGTCGACAAGAACAAGGTGATCGAAGCGTTCAAGACCTGCGTAAAAGATGCTCGATACGATTTCGTCCGAATCGATACCACCGAGATAATCGAGGAGTACCGTAACCGCCCAAAACCACACGCGGAGAGCTACCTGGAGCGTAAGGAAGCTCTGATGGACGCGGGTGACGAGATGCGCGCAGATTGGGCAAGTCATGGAGATCGACGAGGCGACGCCGTAGCAATTGCCGCGGTCTTCGCGATCCATGAGCATCGCGACTCGACAAGTCGGTCGAGCCCCACAATGGCAGCTGGTGACGCTCGGTGCTACCTTATTGATTCACTAAAGCATCCGCATGAACTAGAGACCCTTCGGAGCCTTTACGGGCCGGCATTCATAGCCATAGCTTTGTATGCGCCGCCAGCGAAGCGTCGTGAGTTTCTGCTCCTCAGAGCTAGAGGACAGGAGCGTGCCGTTGACGCGCTACTCGACCGAGATGCGCGGGCACCGGATGATCTGGGGCAAAGAGCCTCGGATGCATTTTACGTTTGCGACTTCATCGTCGACGCAACCAAGGATGAATACCAGATCGAGCGGTCGCTCAAGCGCCTATTTCGACTACTATTTGGCGATCCGCATGTCACGCCCACAAAGCAAGAGATGGGGATGTTCTTGGCCCGTGCAGCCCAAGCTCGCTCGGGATCACTTGCCCGTCAAATCGGAGCTGCGATCCTTCGCGATGACGGGTCCGTAGTGAGCGTCGGCACAAATGAGGTAGCGAAGCCGATCACAGGCGGCCAGTATTGGGCCGCCGACGATAAGCGCTACCATGGCAGAGACCGCAGCTATCGCCTACGTGATACTAGCGATGAGTTCAGGGCTGAAATGGTAGCGGACGCGCTCCAGCGATTAGCCGGTTCGGGTGCCCTCAATGACTACTACGCCGCACTGGATCCTACTGATCGACTAAACGAGCTCTACTTTGCGAGGAGCGCGCCGCTAAGGAAGTCAAAAATTAAAGACAACATCGACTACATTCGCGCTGTTCATGCAGAAGGAGCCGCAATCATTGATGCGGCCAGGGCAGGCGTCGCCACGAAGGGCACGACCATGTACGCCACGGTTTTTCCTTGCCATGAATGTGCTAGACACATCGTCGCAGCAGGTATCAAGAAGGTCGTCTACCTTGCTCCGTATCCGAAGAGTGGGGTCTCGCGTCTGTACGAAGACTCGATTCAGGTCGATCCAGACGTGCGCTCGAGGCACAAGGTTCTGTTTCGCACTTTTCGGGGCGTAGCACCACCGCGGTATTTGGATCTCTTCACCGTTGGAGAAGACGAGCGAAAAGGGCCTGACGGCAGTCCGAAAACGGTCGACATCGAAACGGCTGCACCCCAACTGCCCTACTTTACGCCAGACGCCGGAGAGGTTGTTTTCGACGAAGCAAGGTTGCTCGCCAAGTATGCGGACTCACTGCGTGCGCGCCGCCTGCTATGACACGATTTTCGAAGACTATGTAGCCTGAATCGCTTGATAAGGAGAAAATCTTATGCCTGAGACAACCTGGGTCGACCGGCTCATCAAGTACGCCGACAATGTTAGACGGGAAGTACCCGCTTGGGCCCTGCAATCTGGGCGCGACGCGAACCGCGACGTCGGTAGTCCAAGGCCTGAGGTAGAGGGTGCGGGTCCACCTTCAACGCCCGAGGTCAAATAAAAAGACCTTTCCCCGGCGCATCAATACGTGCGCCGTGGAAAGGGGCGGGGCGGCGCGCTACACTCACGCGCGCCGCGTGGACGTTGGTTCCGGTCTACCCCTTACAGCGGGATCGAAATCCAGAGGCCGGACGGGCCGTAGTAGCCCCAAGCCCCGTTGCGCCAGTAAGCGCGGTGGTGGTGCCAGTAGTGGTAGTTGCCGCTGTAGGTCCAGCCGTTGCCGTAGTAGCCGGGCCGATAGCCGTTGTAGGTGCCACCGTAGCGATAGCCGCTGTGATAGCTGCGCGTGACGGTCGTGTGCGTATAGCCGCGGTGGTGATTGTATTGCTGCGCGCTCGCCGGCGCGCCGTAGGCGATGAGTGCGGCGCCGAGCGCGACGGCCGGCGCGAGGGAGAAGAGCTTCATACGGAACGTTCTGCCCGAAAAGCTTGCCAGTTAACTGCCAGGATGAGCGATATTCCATGGTGTAGCCGCGTGCGTGCGCTCGCTCTTGGTCGCTGCGTTCGTCCTGTTCACGGCAACGAGCGCGTCGGCGGCGCCCGCGTTGGTGCCGGCGCCTCGCTGGCTGGCGCCGGCCGCCTGCCCGCGGCCGTTCGCGCTCGCGCGCCCGCTCCGGCTACCGCGCGACGTCGATCCGGGCGGGTTCGCTCTTCTGCGTGAACGGTGGACGGCGCTCGGCATTGCGCCGCCGGTGCGCGTCGCGCCGGCGGCCGCGCAGGTCGAGCTGCGCCCGGTCGTCTCGCGGGTGCCGGGCGTCTATACGCTGCGCGTCGATTCGCACGTCGCGATCGGCGCCAACGGCGGCGAGGCGCAGTTCGACGCGCTGATGACGCTGGCGCAATTGCCGGAGCGGCGCGGCGCAGGCTGGACCTTGCCGTGCGTCGCGATCGACGACGCGCCGGCGATGCGCTGGCGCATCGTCTCGGACGACGTCTCGCGCGGGCCGTTCCCGACCATGGCGTACGCCAAGCAGCGCATTCGCACGCTGGCGTCGCTCAAGATCAACGGCTGGTCGCCGTACATGGAACAGGTCGTGGTCGATCCGCGCTATCCGTACGTCGCGTGGCCGAACGGGTGGACCGCCGCGCAGCTGCACGAGCTGGCCGTCTACGCGCGGGGTTTCCATGTCGCGCTGATCCCCGAGCAGCAGACGTTCGCGCACCTGCACGAGAACCTCAAGTGGGAGTCGCTGGCGCCGCTGGCCGAGCTCCCGCACGGCTATCTGATCGCCGAGAGCGATCCGCGCACCTACGCGTATCTCGAGCCGCTGCTGCGCGAGGTGACGGCGGCGACCGAGCCGACACCGTTCGTCCATCTCGGCGCCGATGAGCCGATCGACCTCGGCCGCGGTCGCACGCCGCGCACGCCGCAGGTCTTCGCCGACCACGTGAACCGCGTCGCGCAGGTCGTGCGCGCGGCCGGCTCGCGTCCGATGATCTGGGACGACGCCGTCCAGCAGGACCCGACGATCCTGCGGCTCCTCCCGCGCGATCTGGTCATCGTCTCCTTCCACTACGGGGCCGAGCCGACGTACCGGACGTACCTCGATACGATCGCGAACGCCGGCTTCGAGCAGATGATCGCGCCGGGCGCCGCCAACTGGAACGAGATCTATCCGGACTTGACGACGGCGTACGCGAACGTCGGCCGCTTCGTCGCCGAGGCGAAGACGACGCGCGGCGTGCTCGGCACGTTCATGACGGTCTGGCACGACGACGGCGAGAGCCTGTACGAGGCGACTTGGCCGGCCGTCGCCTACGCCGCCGCCAGCGCGTGGCAGCGTGCGCCGGTCGACGCGCGCACCTGGCATGCGACCTTCGCGCGCGCGTTCTTCGGCAGCGACGATCCGCGCTACGCCGCCGATCTCGACGCGCTGGCGGCGATCCGCGACGGGCTGCGCGCCGGCCCCGACATCCCGCCGGATTACCTGTTCTGGCGCGACCCGTTCGATCCGGCGTTACAGACGGCGGTGCAGAAGATCGATCTGGCGGCGTTGCGCACCCGCGCCGAGCGCGTCCTGAGCGACCTGTGGACGGCGCGCCCGCCGCTGCACGCCGGCGCGCTGGCCGCGATGCGGCTCGGCGCGCTGCGCTACGATCAGCTGGCGCGCCGGCTGCAGATCGGGAGCGAGGCGCCGCGCTACTACGCCGACGCGCGCACGCGCGCGGCGCAGCCGGGCGCGAGCGGTGCCGAACGCAGCCTCAACGTCGCCAAGTACCAGTGCTGGGAGCTGCGCGACGCGCTGGCGGCGCTCGTCCCCGTCTATGCCGCCGCGTGGCGCGCCGAGAGTACCGAGCCCGGCCTGCAGCGCGTGCTGGTGAAGTACCGTCTGGCCGAGGCGAACGCGCAGCGCTGCGCGGACGCGCTCGATGCCGTCGAGCGTGACGATTTGGTGGCCGGCAAGCCGCTCCCGCCGTGGAACGAGGTGCTCTCATCGGCGCGCTGACCGGCGTCGGCATCGTCCTGGTCTTCATCGCGCTGGCGGCGCTGATGATCGCGCGCAAGCTGCCGGCGCTGGTCGCCGTGCCGCTGATGGCGCTGGCGACGGTCGCGCTGGCCGACGCGCCGCACGCCGCCGGCATCGGACCCGATCTGGCCACCGTGCTCACGCAGGGCGCCGTCAAGCTCGCGCCGGTCTACGCGACGCTGTTCTTCGGCGCGCTGCTCAGCCGCGTCGTCCTCTCGACCGGGATCGCCGAGACGCTGGTGACCTACGCCGCCGAGTTCGGCGGCGACCGGCCGATGGTGCTGGCGCTGCTCTTGTGCCTGGTGGTCGCGGTGCTCTTCACGACCGTCACCGGCCTGGGCGCGATCATCATGATCGGGACGATCGTGCTGCCGGTGATGCTGACCGTCGGGCTGCCGCGCGCGCTCGCCGCGACGCTGTTCCTGTTGGCGTACGGCCTCGGCTACGTTCTCAACATCGCGCAGTGGCGGTTCTACAGCACGGTCTTCGGCGTCGACCGGGCGCAGTTCCAGAGCTTCGCCCTCGTGCTGGTCGTCGTGCAGGCGGTCGCGCTGCTGGCCTACGCGCTGGTGCGCGGGCGCGCGGCACGCGACTACGCCACCAAGCTGGAGCCGGCGCCGCCGCCGCGCCGTCGCGCGCCGCCCTGGGCGCTGATCACGCCGCTCTTGCCGCTGGTGCTGCTGGCCGGGTTCGGGTTGGACGCGATCGTCGGCTTCGCGGTCGCCGCCGTGTACGGCGTGCTGGTGACGCGTCCGCGCGAAGCGATCCAGACGCTCGTCGCCGCGTGGATTCGCGGCATCGAGGACGTCGCGCCGGCGACGGTGCTGATGATCGGCATCGGGATGCTGCTGGTCGCCGCGCAGACGCCGCAAGTGCAGGCCGCGGTCGCGCCGCTGGTCGCGGCCGTCGCGCCGCGCTCGCCGCTCGGCTTCGTGATCCTGTTCGGGCTGCTCTCACCGCTCGCGCTCTACCGCGGCCCGCTCAACCCCTACGGCGTGGGGATCGGCGTCTACACGGTGCTGCTCACGCTGCACGCGCTGCCCCCGGTCGCGCTGGTCGCGGCGGTGATGTGCGTCGTGCAGGTGCAGAACGTCTGCGACCCCACCAACACGCAGAACGTCTGGGTGGCGAACTTCACCGGCATCGCCGTCGAACGGATCACGCGCCTGACGCTGCCCTGGCAAGTCGCCGTCGCGACGGTCGCGGCCGGGCTCGAAGCGCCGGTGACGGCGAACGGGACGCTGGCGGTGCTGGGAGACGGCACGCCCGACGGCGGGATCGCCGCGCACCTGATACAGGCCGCGATCGCGCGCGGCTGGTCGGGTTATCGCGCGATCGCGATCGACGGCGATCCGTCGGCGAGCGACTGCGCCGTCAAACCCTACGCCGCCGCGCTGCGGGTGACGGTCTCGCCGCTGCTGCACGAGGGCGTCGACGTCGGCGTCGAGCTGCTCGACTGCGCGGGCTGGAGCGTCGACCAGTGGCACAACCAGGGCGACGTGCGCGACGCCGCGCTCGCCGCGCTGTTCCGCCTGCGCACGTGGATGCGCGAGCAGCCGGCCTACGCCGCGGAAGTCTTGCAGCACGGGCTCGCGTTCGATCCCGCCAAACCGGCGCCGACCTATTTCTACGTGCTCTTCAAGCCCAGCGACGGCTACCTGCGCGCGCTGGTGCGGCCCGGCGGCCCGGCCTACCGCGCGGGGCTGCGCACGGGCGACGTCGTCGACAAGATCGACGGCAAGTTCTGGTGGGAGTACGGCACCTATCAGAGCGAGCTGCGCGCGTACGACGGCAAGCCGCACACCTTCGACGTCGAGCGCGGCCGCGTCGGCGGTCCCGCCGGCCACGTCGCGCTGGGCGAGCCGTTCCGCGGCTAGGTAGCGCGCAAGATTCGCCAAGCCGCCGGCGCGGCAGTCGGACTACGATCGGCGCATGACGACGCTCGTGGCGGCAATCGCCGCCGACCTCATCAGTGACACCGTGGCCGCCGCCGCGGCCGGACCGATGGCGGCGTTCGCACCGCTCGTCGGCAGCTGGGACCTTTGCTACGTCCACCATCGCGGCAGCGGCGAGCGGATCGACGGCACCGGCTACGTGCGCTTCGGCTGGGGTCTGCAAGGCCTGGCGATCGTCGACATCTGGGCCTTCGACGGCGCCGCCGTCGTCGGGACGACGATCCGCTTCTACGATCCGAAGATCGACGGCTTCCGCTCGACCTGGATCTGTCCCGCGCGCAACGTGCTCCTCCCGTTCGTCGGACGGGTGATCGACGAACGGATCGTGCTCGACGCGACGCTCGCCGATCCGCCCGGACGCCGCGTGCGCTGGGCGTTCGTCTCGATCGAAGCCGAGCGCTTCTCTTGGACCGGCGAGATCTCCGACGACGGCGGCACGACCTGGCTGCGCACGCAAGAGATCGAAGGCACGCGCCGCCCGGCGGGTTGACGCACCGCTGACGGCAGGAGCTCCGTACGCCCGGGACGGATCGCGATCGTCGTGATCGGCACTCGTTTTCCGCACGCTCCGGCGATCGCGCGCTGTCTGCTCGTCGCGCTCGCGTTGGGCTCGGCCACGTTCGCGCGCGCCACGGCCATGGGCGACGTCGAGCTCGCCGTCGGCGCGACCGCACCGGCGATTCGGGAGTCCACGGCGGCCGGTCCGTTCGACAGCACGACGACCGGCCGGCCGTACGTCGTCGAGTTCTTCGCGGTCTGGTGCCCGCATTGCCAGCGCATGACCGCAGTGCTGAACGCGCTGCAGCAAGCCGACGGGACGCGCGTCGACGTCATCGCGGTTCCCGCCAGCCCGTTCGGCTTCGACCGCACCTCGGTGCTGACCGATGCCGACCTGCGCACGTTCGCGCAACGCTTCCGTACCACGTACCGGATCGGCTTCGACGGGCTCTACGACGCCGCGTTCGACTACGGCGTCTCGAGCTTTCCGGCCATCTACGTCGTCGGGGCCGATCGTCGCATCGTTGCGGTCGAGAACGGCGAGGTTCCGTTGACACGGCTCGAGGCCGACGTCGACCGGGCGCTCGCCGGGGGGCATTGACCCGGGGGGCCGTCCCGCGCCGAAAAATTTCGCGGCGGACCTCTTGACTTGTGCTAGTCGGATTAGTATAACTAGTTCAGATAGTTCAACTAATACGACTCACACGAACGCAAGCGCAGGAGAGACATCATGGACAGCACCCGCCCGGTCCGCCGCCCCGCCCCCAGCCCGATCCCCGTCGGTCCGACCCTGATCCGCACGCCGCGCGACGGCTCGCTCTTCCGCGGCTGGGGCGTCACGCTGTAACCGTCTTGCCGCCCGCCTTCTTCTCGGTCGACCCGCACGGTGGCGCCCCGCTCTATGTGCAGCTCGCCGAACAAATCAAGCGAGCCATCGCGGTGGGTGCCCTTTCGCCGGGTGAGCGTCTGCCGACCGTGAAGGGGCTCGCCCTCGACCTCAAGCTCAACGCGAACACCGTGGCCCGGGTGTACCGGGACCTCGAGCGCGACGGCGTCATCGCCACCGCGCCCGGACGCGGCTCGTTCGTCCGCGAGGACGGTGCGCTCGGAGAGGCGCGCCGCGCCGCCAACGACGTCGCCACCAGTGCCCTCGACGGGGCGGTGCGCGAAGCACGCGCGCTGGGCCTCACCCAGGATGAACTCCGCTCCATCGTCGACGCGTCCGTGACGCGCTGGTATCCCGAAGATCGCACCAAGGAGGAAGAAGCATGATCGCCGTTCGCGGTCTCACCAAACGCTACGGCGGCGTGCTCGCGGCCGACGACGTCTCGCTCGACGTGCCGGCCGGCTCGGTCTGCGGGCTGCTCGGACGCAACGGCGCCGGCAAGACGACGACGTTCCGCTGCCTGCTGGGCTTCACCACGCCGGATTCCGGTGAGGTGCGCCTGGACGGCAAGCCGTTGACGCCGCACACCTTCGAGCACCTCGGCTACGTCCCGGAGCGCCCCGCGCTCTACGGTTGGCTGACGGTCGCGCAGCATCTCGAATTCGCGCGCCGGACGCAGCCGCGCTACGACGCCGCGTTCGCTTCGGAGCTGCTGGCGACGTTCCGCCTCGATCCCAAGAAGAAGGCGAAGAAGCTCTCCAAAGGCCAGCAGACGGCGCTCTCGCTGATCGTCGCGCTCTCGACGCGGCCGAACATCCTGATTCTCGACGAGCCGGCCAGCGGTCTCGATCCGGTCATGCAGCGCGTCGTGCTCGACCTGTTCGTCGACGCGGCGACGTCCGGCGCCGCGATCCTGCTCTCCTCGCACCAGATCGGACAGGTCGACCGCGCCGCCGATCGCATCGCCATCATGCGCGACGGCAAGATCGTCGTCGCCGGCGAGCTCGACGATCTGCGCGAAGCCTCGCGCGTCGTCGAAGCGACCTTCGACGGTACGCCGCCCGACTTGAGCGCGTTGGGCGAGATGAAAGTCGAGCGCGCCGGCACCAGCGTGCGACTGCACGCGAACGGCCGCGCCGATTCGGTCGCCGCACGGCTGGGTGCGCTGGGCGCCGTCAGCGTGCGCGTGCTCGATCGCTCCCTCGAAGATTTGTTCCTCGACGCCGTCGACGACGGAGGACTCCACGAATGACCTACGTTGAAGTGCTGCGCGCGCGCCGCCTGTTGTTCTGGATCGCGGCCATCGTCGCGCTGCAGGTCGTGCTGGCCGTTTGGAGCCTGCTGAGCAGTCACGGTCACGTCGATCGCCCGAGCGCGATCCCGATGACGTGGCTGCTCGCGATCGGCGGCATCGGACCGCTGATCGCTGCGTCCTTCCTGGGCGGCAACATCAGCGCCGAAGGCACCACGCTCGCGATCCTCTGGACCCGCCCGGCGACACGCACCGCCATCGCCTGGCGCTACTTCGCGGTCGACGCCGTGGCGATGCTGTTGGCGTACTTGATCGTGCTGGCGGGCGAAGTACTCATCGCCGCCTTCGTCGGCGTGGCGAACCGGCTCTGGTTCGATAGCGGCTCGGCCGGAACGATCGCGATCGTCCTGTCGGGATCGTTCATGCTCTACGCGTACATTCGGCTCGGGTCGGCACGCTTGACGGGACGCGGCGGCGTGCTCGCCGGCGCGATCTGGGCCGCGATGTTCCTCGTCCCCGGACTGGCGCATCTGCCGCTGCCCGCCCCGTTCCATCTGCCGCTGGTCGGGCTCGAGTACGTGAGCCCGTTGACGTGGATCGGCAGCCTGGGCGGCTCGGAACACCACAACGCCGACGCGAGCGTCGTCGGCCTCTCGGTCGGTTGGCGCGCCCTCGTCGCCGCCGTCATCGCCATCGTCGCACTCGTCGCGTCCGTCCAGCTCTGGGTGACGCGGGAGGCCTGAACATGACCCTGCTGGCAACGCATTTCTCCCTGGTCATCGGTGCGTGGCGGCTGCGCGTGCGCATCGACCTGGACCAACCGCGCGAGAGCGAGCTCGCCGACGCGCCGGCGCCCGCCCCGGCCCCGACCGCGGCGCCGGCCTACATGCTGCACCCCGACTGGCCGGCGCCGCGATAGAGGATCGCGCCGGCGTGGCGAAGTGAGCGCCATGCTCGCACCCCACGCCGACGCCCTCATCGCGCACGTCAAAGCCAACCACGATCGCTACCTCGACGAGCTGCGCGAGTGGATCGCGATCCCCTCGATCTCCGCGCAGCCCGACCGGGCCGCCGACGTGCGGCGTTCCGCCGAGCATGCCGTCGCGCGGATGCGCGCGGCCGGGCTCCCGGTCGCCGAGGTGCTCGAAACCGGCGGCCATCCGGTCGCGTACGGCGAGTGGCTCGGCGCACCGGGCGCGCCGACGATCCTGATCTACGGCCACCACGACGTGCAGCCGGTCGACCCGCTCGACTTGTGGATCTCGCCGCCGTTCGACGCGCAGGTGCGCGACGACAAGATCTTCGGCCGCGGTGCCGTCGACGACAAGGGGCAAAACCTCATGCACCTGGCCGCGATCGAAGCGCACCTGCGCCTCAACGGCCGGCTGCCGCTCAACGTCAAGATCGTCATCGAAGGCGAAGAAGAGATCGGTTCGCCGAACTTCGAGTCGTTCTTGGCCCGCGAGCGCGAGCGGCTGGCGTGCGACGTCGTCGTCGTCTCCGACACCGCGGTGTTCGCCGAAGACGTGCCGTCGCTGACGACCTCGCTGCGCGGGATGGTGTTCTGGGAGATCACCGTGCACGGTCCCACCAGCGACCTGCACTCGGGTTACTACGGTGGGGTCGTGAAGAACCCGCTCGAGGCGCTGGCGCAGATCCTCGTCGCGCTCAAGGACGGACACGGCCGCGTCACGGTGCCGGGCTTCTACGACGACGTGCGCGAGCTGGCGCCGTACGAGCGCGCCGAGATCGCCGCGCTGCCGTTCGATCCGGGCAAAGAGGCGAACGCGCTCGGCGTCCCCGAGCTGGCCGGCGAGAACGCGCGCCTGCCGCTCGAGCGGATGTGGTTCCGGCCGACGCTCGAGGTCAACGGGATGTACGGCGGCTATCAGGGCGCCGGCTCGAAGACGATCATCCCCTCGTTCGCGCGCGCCAAGCTGTCGGCGCGGCTGGTCTCACATCAGGACCCCGAAGCGATCAAGCACGCGGTCTCGACCTTCGTCCAGCGGGTGGCGCCGAAGGGCGTGCGCGTCGAGGTCGAAGCGCACGGCGACACGCGCGCCGTCGAAACCTCGCGCGACCATCCGGCGGTGCTGGCGGCCGCGCGCGCGATGGAGCGCGGCTTCGGCAAGCCGCCGGTCTTCATCGGCACGGGCGGCACGATCGGCCCGGTCTCGTCCTTCGACCGCATCCTGCACCTGCCGCAGGTGCTGATCGGCGTCGGCCTCCCCGACGACGCCATCCACGCGCCCAACGAGAAGTTCGATCTGCACCAATTCTTCGGCGGCATCGAGACGATGACGTACCTCTACGACGAGCTGGCGGCCGCGCTGGCATGAGTGAATCCGGGCGCGGCTGGGCCGGGTCGTGGGGCTCGCTATGGCGATGAACGTACGACCGAAGATCTTCTACACGGCCAAGGGACACGTCGTCGGGGGCCGGGACGGCGAAGGACGCAGCGACGACGGCAAGCTCAGCGTCACGCTGCGCAAGCCCGGCGAGATGGGCGGCACCGGCGAGGGGACCAATCCCGAACAATTGTTCGCGGTCGGCTACGCGGCGTGCTTCATGGGCGCGCTGGGGCTGGTCGCGGGCAAGGCCGGCGTCGAGCTGCCCAAGGACGCCTCGATCGACTCCGAAGTCGGCCTTCTGCAGAAGCCGGACGGCGCGCTCAACATTCAGGTCGCGCTGCACGTCACGCTGCCGGGCATCCCGCACGACCAGGCGCAGCACTTGGTCGAAGAGGCGCACAAGGTGTGCCCCTACTCGAACGCGACGCGTGGGAACATCCCGGTCGAACTGACCGTCGGGTGAACCCGACCGGCCGCTTCAGCGACCGCGCGCGCGATTACGTCGCCGCGCGGCCGTCGTATCCGGACGCCGCGATCGATGCGCTCTTCGACGGTCTCGGTGACGCGGCCGACGTCGCGGTCGCCGATCTCGGCGCCGGGACGGGCATCTCGACGCGGCTGCTGGCGCAGCGCGGCGCGGTCGTCTACGCGGTCGAGCCGAACGCGGCGATGCGCGCCGCCGCGGCGCCGGCCCCGCGGATCGAATGGGTCGACGGCACCGCGGAGCACACCGGACTCGAAGAAGCCTCGATCGACCTGGTGACGATCTTCCAGGCCTTCCACTGGTTCGACCACGAGGAAGCGCTGCGCGAGATCACGCGCATCCTGCGGCCGGCGGGTCGCGCCGCGCTGGTCTACAACGAGCGCGACGAGTCCGACGCGTTCACCGCCGATTACGGCGCCACGATTCGCCGCCACGCGACCGACGACACCGAGCGGCGCCGCGAGCGCGCGCGGGCCGCGTTCGGCTCCTACCGCGCGTGGCACGCGTATCGCGAGCTGGCCTTCCGCAACGCGCAGGAGTTCGATCTCGACGGCCTGCTGGCGCGGGCGCGCAGCAGCTCGTACCTGCCCAAGGAAGGCGCCGCCGGCGAGGCGCTCGCGAACGACCTGCGCAGCGTGTTCGCGGCCTACGAACGCGACGGTACGGTGACGATGCGGTTGGCGACGTTCGTGGACGTCGCGGAGACCGGCGCCGACGGCGGATGACCGCTCCGCGGCTGCGCATCGGGATCGACGTCGGCGGCACGTTCACGGACGTGGTCGCCGTCGACGCGGCGACGCGCTCGCTGGTCGCGTCGGTCAAGCTGCCGACGACCCACGACCATCCGGACGGCGTGGCGGCCGGGATCGTGGCCGGGCTGGAGCGGTTGTTGCGCGAGCATGCGATCGACCCGAGCGCGATCGCGTTCATCGCGCACTCGACGACGCAGGCGACCAACGCGCTGCTCGAAGGCGACGTCGCGCAGGTCGGGATCGTGCCGCTCGGCGGTCCGGTGGCGCGCGCCTTCGCGCGCTTCGCGCCGTTCGCGCTGGCCGACGGGGTGCGGTTCGCGCCGCGCTGGCTCGACCCGCGCGCCGGTGACCCGCTCGCGGCGGCGCATGCCGCCGGCGTCGAGGCGTTGGCGGTGAGCGCGCCGTTCGCGGTCGACCGTCCCGACGCGGAGCACGCGCTGGTCGTGGCCGCGCGCGCGTCCGGGTTGGCGGCGACCGGCGGCGCCGAGGTGTCGACGCAGTACGGGCTGCGCGCGCGCACGCGCACGGCCGCGCTCAACGCGGCGATCCTGCCGCGCATGCTGCGCACGGCGCGCATGACGGCCGGCGCGGTGACCAACGCCCGCATCCCGGCGCCGCTGATGATCATGCGCAGCGACGGCGGTGTGATGGACGTGGCCGAGGTCGAGCGGCGGCCGATCCTGACGATGCTTTCCGGACCCGCGGCGGGGATTGCCGGCGCGCTGTTCCACGAGAACGTCACCGACGGGCTGTTCGTCGAGGTCGGCGGGACGAGCGCCGACTGCTCGGCGATCGTGCGCGGCCGCCCGCAGATGCGGCCCGCGCGCATCGGCGGCCATCGCACGCTGCTGCGCACGCTCGACGTGCGCACGATCGCCGTCGCGGGCGGTTCGCTGGCGCGTGTCGCGCACGGTGCGATCGTCGAGGTCGGCCCGCGCTCGGCGCACATCGCCGGCTATCGCTACGCCTCGTTCACGCCCGACCTCGTCGCGAGCGCCGTGCCCGACCTCGCCGACGGCGTCGTCGCGCTACGCGGCGCGAACGGCGAGCGGATCGCGATCACGCCGACCTGCGCGGCCAACCTGCTGGGCGTCGTGCCGCCGACGGCGTTCGCGCGCGGCGACGCCGCGGCGGCGCGGCTGGCCTGCGAACGGATCGCCCCGCTGCTCGGCCTGGACGCCGACGGCGTCGCGCGCGCGATCCTCGACCGCGCGACGGAACGCTTGCGCGCGACGCTCGACGAGCTGATCGCCGACTACGGCCTCGACCGCGCGACCGTCGAGCTGGTCGGCGGCGGCGGCGGCGCGGCGGCGCTGATCCCGTACGCCGCGCAGCGCCTGGGGTTGACGCACCGGCTGGCGCGCGACGCCGAGGTGATCTCGCCGCTGGGCGTCGCGCTGGCGCTGGTGCGCGACGTCGTCGAACGCACCGTCGTCGATCCGTCGGCCGACGATCTGGCCCGCATTCGCCGCGAGGCGATCGACGCCGCGACGGCGTCGGGCGCCGCTCCCGATCGCATCGAGGTGGTGGTGGAAGTCGACACCGCGCGCAACCGCGTGCGGGCGACCGCCTCGGGCGCGACCGCGCTGGTCGACGGGGCGCAGAGCGGCGTGCTCGCGACCGAGCCGGAACGGCGCGCGGCGGCGGCGGCGCACTTGCACGTGGCGCCGGACGCGCCGCGCGCGCTGGCGCAGACGGGCGCGCTGACCGTCTACGGCGCCGGGCGCGCCGCCGCGATCGTCGACGAACGCGCCGTCGTGCGGCTGACCCTGACCGGCGCGACCGTTCTGGCGCTGCGCGCGGGCGCGCTCGAGAGCATCCTGCCGGGGCTGGTCGACGATGCGACGACCTTCGGCGACGTCGGCCGCGCGTTGCCCGACGTGTTCGTGTTGCGCGGCGCGCGCATCGGCGAGTTCGCCGGCCTCGGCGAGGCGGCACAGATCCTGGCGCTCGCGCGCGACGAGCTGGCCGGCGTCGACGCCGGCGAGCCGGTCGTCGCGATCACCGTCCCGAAGCGGGCATAGTCCGCGCGAAGCGCGCGGTGACGGTGCGCGCGCACGCGGCGATGGCGGCGTTCGCGTCGCCGACGCCGTCGAAGTCGAGCGCGAAGCACACCACCGCGAGCGAAGCGCCGGCGCTGGGCGTGAGCAGGCCGGCGTCGGCGGCGAGGTTCACGGCGCCGCCGCTGACGTCGCTGACGGTCCAGCCCGCCGGGACGCCGGCGCGTAGCTGCGCGCGGCTGTTGACGGTGGCGCGCATCCAGGTGATCAGCAGGGTCGTCGACTCGTCCGAGAGCGGCGACTCACTGCCGAGCTGCTCGAGCAGGTGCGCCGTCGAGTCGGGCGTCGCGCTGTCGCGCTCGTCGTGGACGTCGACGTGCAGCGGGCGGCGGCGCGCCAATCGGTCGACGCGGATGCCGCGCACGCCGATCGTGCGCAGGTAGGCCGTGATGGCGGCCGGGCCGCCGATCAGCGGTGCCAGCAGGTCGGCCGCCGTGTCGTCGCCGTAGACGATCGCATACGCGCACAGCTTGCCCAGCGTGAGCACGCCGCCCGCGGGGTAGCGGCGCGCCAGCGCGCTGGCGCCGCCCTCGAGGTCGGACGGCCCGAACGCGATTTGGCGCTCGAGCTTGTCGTCGCCGGCGTCGACGCGGGCCAGCGCCGTCATCACCAGCGGCAGTCGCCATAGGCCGCCGAGCGGGAAGCGCTCCGCGCCGCGATGCGCCAAGCGCGCGGCGCTGCCCAGATCGAGGGCGGCCACGCCGAGCCGGCCGCCGCCGTGCTTCTCGAGCGCGACGAACGGGTCGGCGTCCGAGGCGCGCGCGAACGGCGGCCGGGTCGATGACGGCCCCGCCAGCGTCGCTCCGGTGAAGGCCAAGAAGTCGGCTCGGCGCATCACCCGGTCCTTCGCAGCCGGCAGCCTGCTTCCGCTGGACGCAGCGCACGCCTCGCCGGGCGGACGCGGCCCGCGGCGGCGCGAACCTCGCGGGCGATGCGCGAATACGACGTCCTGGTCGTCGGCGGGGGCAACGCCGGCTGCGCGGCGGCGATTGCCGCGGCGCGCACCGGGGCCCGCGTCCAGCTGGTTGAGCGCTACGGCTTCCTGGGCGGGACGGCCACCGCCGCGATGGTCGGTCCGTGGATGACCTTCCATTCCGGCGAAGAGCGCATCGTCGGCGGGATCGCGCAAGAGATCGTCGAGCGGCTGATGGCCAGCGGCGGATCGCCGGGCCACCTGCACGACGCGTCGGACTACGTCCCGACGATCACCCCGTTCGACCCCGAGCTGCACAAGGCGCTGCTGTTCGACCTGATGCGCGAGAGCGGCGTGTCGCTGTTGCTGCACGCGTGGTTCCTCGAGCCGATCGTTTCGAGCGGCCGCGTCGCGGGGGTGCGTGTCGCCACCGTCGGCGGCGTGCGCAGCTTGCGTGCCAAGCGCACCGTCGACGCGACCGCCGACGCGCTGGTGGCGTTCGGCGCGGGCGTGCCGACGCAGCAGGGCGATACGCGCGGGCGTGTGCAGCCGGCCAGCCTGATGTTCCGTCTCTCGCACGTCGACGTCGAGACGCTGGCGGCCTACGTGCGGCGGCATCCCGAGCAGATGCGCAGCTCGCTCAAGACGCACGAGCGCACCGCCGGCGCGCTGACGGCGGTCGCCGGGCTGTACGAGCTGTGGGACGCGGCGCGCGAGCGCGGCGAGGTCACCGTGCCGCGCGAGCTGGTCTCGTTGTTCGCCACGCCGTTTCCCGACGAAGTCACCGTCAACATGACGCGCGTCGTCGACGTCGACCCGCTCGACCCCGATTCGCTCACGCGGGCCGAGATCGAAGCGCGCGCGCAGGTCATGCAGCTGGTCGCGTTCTTCAAGCGCGACGTGCCGGGCTTCGCCAACGCACGGCTGGCCGCGACCGCGACGCAGATCGGCATCCGCGAAGGACGGCGCATCGTCGGCGACTACACGCTGACGGCCGACGACGTCCTGCACGCGCGCACGTTTCCCGACGCCGTCGCGCGCAGCGCCTATCCGATCGACATCCACAATCCCAGCGGCAGCGGCACGACGACGCATCGGCTGCCGCCCGGCGCCTCGTACGAGATTCCGTACCGCTGCATGGTGCCGGTCGGCATCGAGGATCTGCTGGTCGCTGGACGCTGCATCTCGACCACCCACGAAGCGCTGGCGTCGACGCGGCTGACGCCGACGGTGATGACGCTGGGCCAAGCGGCGGGAACCGCGATGGCGCTCTCGCTGCGCAGCGGGACGACGCCGCGCGCGCTCGACGTCGAAGCGCTGCGCCGGCGGCTGATCGCCGACGGCGTCGACTTGCGCCGCCACGAGCCGGTGCGTGCCTGACGTTCGCCGGCTGGCCGCCGACTACGGCGTGCGCGTCGAGGTGGCCGATCTGGGCGCGTGGGACGGGACCACGCTGACGGCCGAATACGATCCGGACGGTCCGACCATCCGCGTCAACGAGCGCGTCCTGCCGAGCGGCTCGTCGTGCGCGGTGCGCGAGGCGATCGATCGCGCGATCGCGCACGAGCTGTATCACCATCGCGAGGCGATCGGCGAGATCCCGCGCCTGCGCGACCGCGCCGCGCGCGAACGCGCGGCCGACGCCTTCGCGGCCGCGCTGACGGCGGAACCCTGATGCGGTACGTTGCCGGCATCGACGGCGGGCAGTCCTCGACGCTGGCGGTGGTGGTCGCAGAAGACGGGCGCATCGTCGGTCGCGGCGCGGCCGGGCCGGCCGCGCACGTCGACGAGCCGCCCGGCTCGCACACGGCGGCCGACGCGGTCGGCGTCGCCCTCGCGGCCGCGCTGGTCGCGGCCGGCCTGGCCGCCGACGCGCCGCTGGCGGCCGTGCGCATCGGGCTCTCGGGCTGGGACCAGCATTTCGACGGCGCCGCGCCGACGCTGCGCGCGGGCAGCGTGCGCATGTGTCACGACGCCACCATCGCGCTGGCCGGGGCGATCCCGGCGCGCCCCGCCGCGGTCGTGATCGCGGGAACGGGATCGGTCGCGTACGGCGAGGACGCCGCGGGGCGCGGCCTGCGGATCGGCGGGTGGGGCTACCTGTTCGGCGACGCGGGCAGCGCGTTCGCCGTCGCGCGCGACGCGCTGGCGGCCGCGATGCTGACCGACGACGCCGGCGGCCGCCACCCGTTGGGCGACGCGGCGCTGGCCTTCTACGACCGGCCCGACCTGCGCGCGCTGGCGACGGCGGCGATCCAGGGCCGGCTTTCGCGGGCAACGCTGGCCGGCTTCGCCCGGGTCGTGTTCGACGCGGCGCGGCTCGGCGACGCGGACGCCGCGGCGATCGTCGACCGGGCGGCGGACGCGCTGGCCGAGCTCGCCGCCACCCTGTTGGCCCGGCTCGGGCTGGACCAGCCGGCTCCGGTCGCGTTCATCGGCGGCCTGCTCGCCAACGCGGACTTCCGGGCCCGGGTCGGCGAGCGGCTCGGCCGGCTCGTGCCGCAGGCCGTCGTCGTCGAGCCGCTCTACGAGCCGGCGGCCGGCGCGGCGCTGCTGGCCTTCGACGACGCGGCTCTCGGCCGTCCCGCGCGGCTCGCCCCGGCGTGAACCCGGTCCTCGAGCGGCTGCGCGGCGGGCTGATCGTCTCGGTCCAAGCCGAGGCCGACTCGGCGCTCAACGCGCCCGCGGCGATCGCGCTGCTCGGCCGCGTCGCCGTCGCCAACGGCGCCGTCGGCTTGCGGGTCGAGGGTTTGGCCCGCATCGGTGCGGTACGGCGCGCCGTCGGCGTGCCGGTGATCGGGATCGTCAAGCGCGCCTACCCCGGCTACGCGCCCTACATCACGGCCGGCGCGCGCGAGATCGCGGAGGTGACCGCGGCCGGCGCCGAGATCGTCGCCTTCGACGCGACCGGGCGTCCGCGTCCCGACGGCCGCGACGTCGGGGCCGTGGTGGCGGCGGTGCACGCGGCCGGCGCGTTGGCCATGGCCGACTGCGCGCAGGTCGCCGAGGTCGAGGCCGCGGCCGCCGCGGGAGCAGACCTGATCGCGACGACGCTGTGCGGTTACACCGAGGAGACGCGCGGCACCCCGCTGCCGGCGCTCGCGCTGGTGCGTGCGTGCGCGCGCAGCGGCGCGTTCGCCGTGTGCGAGGGCGGGGTGGGCACGCCCGACGATCTGCGGGCGGCGTTCGCGGCCGGCGCCGCCGCGGTGGTGGTCGGGACGGCGCTCACCAACCTCGACGTGCTGGTCCGGCGGTTCGTGAGCGCGGCTCCGCGCGGCTGACCCGCGCAGGCCTGCCCTTCCCGATACGCGAGCAGGCGGCTCGTTCCGAGAGAAGTCCTCGCGCGGCGTTCAACACTTCTTCATAGTCGGAAGTCGGAAGTATCGCGAACCTACGCGCAGAAAGGCGGCGTCGAGCCGTCCTGCGCGCAGGGCGGCACGGCCGTTCCAGAGAGGATCCGTTGGCACAGCGCGTCGTCAAGCCGAAGACCAACCTCGGCCCCGGTTTCTGGCCGATCACGGCCCTGATCGTGGTCGTGTCGGCGATCATGATCTATTTCACCGCCACGAGCCCATGGCCGGTTGGGTTGATCCCCGCCGGCGAGCCGGCACCGGCGACGGACTCGCTGTTCCGCTTCTTGGGCTGCGTCGCGGCCTTCATCTTCAACGTGGTCGTGATCTACACGATCTACTTCGGGATCGTGTTCCGCCGGCCGAAGGATGCGCCGCCGCACCACATCGGCGTGCAGATCCACGACGCGCCCGTGCTCGAGTTCTGGTGGACCGTCATCCCGACGATCCTGATCATCATCCTGGCGATCTTCTCGGTGAAGATCTGGGACGATCTGCAGAACACGCAGGGCGACGTGCTGACGGTCGAAGCGATCGGCTATCAATTCGGTTTCCAGTTCCGCTATCCGAAGCTGGCGAACGTCGTCAGCGGCGAGCTGCACCTGCCGGTCAACACGCCCACGACGGTGCAGATCACCTCGCGCGACGTCATCCACGGCTTCTGGCTGCCCGAGTTCCGCGTCAAGGCCGACATGGTGCCGGGCCTGATCACGACGATCCGCATCACGCCGCTGCAGACCGGGACGTTCCGCATCGTCTGCAGCGAGTTCTGCGGCGTCGCGCACGGCGCGATGCACGGGACCGTGGTCGTGCAGAGCCAAGCCGACTTCGCCAAGTGGTTCAAGGCCCAGGGTGCCACCGGCACTTCGGCGACGGGCGGCGCCGCCGGCGCGGCGGTGGCGGTCAGCAGCGGTTCGGCCAGTGCCGGACAGGCGCTCTTCCAGAGCAAGTGCACCGCGTGCCACTCGACCGGCGAGTTCTCGCAGAAGATCGTCGGGCCGGGCCTCGGGCACATCTTCAACGATCCCGCGCATCCCAAGCTCGTCAACGGCGCCGCCCCGACGCCGGCGAACGTCGCCAAGCTGATCCACGACGGGTACACCGGAGACATCGGCACGATGCCCAGCGCGACCGTCAATGCGATCAACAACACCGACATCGCGAACTTGACCGCTTACCTCGTCAGCCTCTCGAAGAAATAACGGAGACGATCCGCACATGGCGACTCTCGCCCCCGGAGTGAAGACAGGACCGTATCACGCGGTCCTCGACCACATCCACCCGGAACCGACGAGCTTCATCCGCAGGTACATCTTCTCGATCGACGCCAAGGTCATCGGGATCCAGTACATGATCACGGGAGGCCTGTTCTTCCTCATCGCGGGGCTCCTCGCCGAGATCATCCGCGCGCAGCTGATGAGCCCCACCGGCGCGGTCGTCACCCCGGCGACCTACAACGCGATCTACTCGATGCACGGCTCGGCGATGGTGTGGATGGTCATCATCCCGCTCGTCAGCGGCGCCTTCGGCAACTTCGTGATGCCGCTGCAGATCGGAGCGCGCGACGTCGCCTTCCCGTGGCTGAACCTGGCGGCGTTCTGGATGTTCCCGGTCGCCGGCATCATCCTGTTCAGCTCGTTCCTGGTCGGCGCGCCCGACGCGGGCTGGACCGAGTACCCGCCGATCTCGCTGCAAGGGCCGCCCGGCACGTCGCTGTGGTGCATCGCGATCTTCCTGGTGGGCGTCAGCTCGACGCTGACCGGCATCAACTTCGCGGTGACCATGCTCAAGATGCGCGCACCCGGGATGACCTTCACCCGCATGCCGCTGTTCGTCTGGGCGCAGCTGGCCACCAGCCCGCTGCTGTTCGTCGCGACGACCGCGCTGGGCGCCGCGCTGGCCGCGCTGTTCATCGAGCGCACCTTCGGCGTGCCGTTCTACGACCCGGCCCACGGCGGCTCGCCGGTGCTCTGGCAGCACATGTTCTGGTTCTACTCGCACCCGGCGGTCTACATCATGATCCTGCCGGTGTTCGGGATCATCTCCGAAGTGCTGCCGACGTTCTCGAAAAAGCCGATCTTCGGCTACAAGATGGTCGCGTTCTCGACCGTCTCGATCGCGCTGCTCGGCTTCACCGTCTGGGCGCACCACATGTTCACCTCGGGCATGGTGCCGTGGCTGCAGCTGCCGTTCATGATCCTGACCATGCTGATCGCGATTCCGACCGGCGTGAAGATCTTCTCGTGGATGGCCACGCTGTGGGGCGGTTCGATCGACTGGAAGACGCCGATGCTGTTCGCGACGGCGTTCCTGATCACGTTCACCTGCGGCGGCCTGACGGGGTTCTTCCTGGCGGCGGTCCCGGCCGACTACCACGAGCACGGCTCGTACTTCGTGGTCGCGCACTTCCACTACGTGCTCTACGGCGGCTCGGTGATGGGGCTGTTCGCCGGCTTCTACTACTGGTGGCCCAAGATCACCGGGAAGATGTACAACGAGACGCTGGGCCAGCTCCACTTCTGGATCACGTTCATCGCGTTCAACGGCACGTTCATGCCGATGCACTGGCTCGGCTTGATGGGGATGCCGCGTCGCGTCGCGATCTACGATCCGCAGTACACGTTCTGGAACCAGTTCGCGTCGATCAGCTCGTTCATCCTCGCCCTCTCGATGCTGATCTTCCTCTACAACATGCTGATCTGGACGTTCCGCCACGGCAAGCCGGCGGGACCGAATCCGTGGGGCGGCCGCACGCTGGAGTGGATGATCTCCTCGCCGCCGCCGTACTACAACTACAAGAAGATCCCGGCCGTGCTGGCCGCTCCGTACGACTTCGGCAACCCGCTCCCGTACATCGGGCTCGACGCGGCGCCGGGAGCCGTCGAGGCGACG